>URQF01000010.1 GCA_900549915.1 uncultured Mollicutes bacterium
CTTCGTATTTAACCCTTGTTTCCGTCTTTAGCTCTTCCCGTTTGTTCAGAAGCGGTAGAGAAGGGAAACAGTCTCTCAATCCCTGATACGTAACGTTCTGTCTTCTTAACGTCTGCTTCAGATTCTCGGCACCATTTGGTTTAGGGAATCCAAGAGAAGAAAGATAAGAAAAGATTTTTTCGTTTGTCTGAATTTTCGTGTTCTCAAGTGTAGAAACAGCTAAAGCAATTTTATTTTCATTTTCCGAGAATTTTTCATATCGATCCTTGGAAATCAGACCAACATCATATCCATACTTCCTAAGCCGTGTATCCGCGTTATCACTTCTTGTAATTAAACGGAACTCACTCCGGCTAGAAAGCAGACGATATGGTTCTTTTGTTCCCTTGGTTACAATATCATCAATCCTTATTCCGATGTAAGCTTCATCTCTCTTAAGAATCAAAGGTTCTTTGCCCTTGATCCAAAGACCAGCGTTAATTCCAGCCCTTAATCCCAGTGCGGCAGCTTCTTCATATCCGGAAGTGCCAGCAATCTGTCCACAGACATAGAGACCATCGAAGCCCTTAATTCTCAATGTATGGTCTAATTGGCTAGGCTCAATGGCATCATACTCAATGGCATAGGCATACTTCAGAAATCTGGCATGCTCTAATCCACGGATGGAATGAACAATCCTCTCCTGGACATATTCAGGCCTAGAAGTAGAGAGACCATCCACATAGGTGGATTTCCTCTCTAGAGATTCCGGTTCAAGGAACAATTGATGTCTTGTCTTATCTTTAAAACGAACAACCTTATCCTCAATCGAAGGACAATAACGAGGTCCAACACCCTTGACTATTCCGCCATACCTGGCGGATTCAGAAAGATGATCTCGAATAATCTGATGGGTCTTCTCATTCGTATAAGTCAAATAACAGGGAACCCTATCTTCGACTTTCCTAAAATCCGTTGTTTCATAGGAAAAGGCAAGATCACCACCCTGTCCGTATTCTGGTTCAAGATCTTTAAAATCAATGGAATCTGGATCGAGACGAGGCGGAGTTCCCGTCTTAAGCCGAAGCCTATGAAGTCCTAAATCCGAAATAGACTTACTCAAACCATGGCTGGATTTTTCACCATCTGGCCCAATATCCGTAATATTATGTCCGCGAAGAATGTGGGCTTCCCTATGAGTTCCAGTAGCTAAGACAATCGCTTTACACGAAACAAACCTACCATCCTCAAGAACAACACCTTTGGCTTTCTTATCCTCAACAACAATTTTCTTGACTTCTTGTTCAGCAATATCAAGATTTTCTACAGTAAGAAGGAAATTCTGCCTATTGCGAGGATAGCCTTTCTTATCTTCCTGGGCACGAAGACATCGGACACCAGGTCCTTTCGAAGTATTCAGTTCCTTGATTTGAAGGAGAGAGCCTTTCCTATCCGCAATTTTCGCCATAATGCCACCCAGGGCATCAATTTCACGGACAACAATGCCTTTGGCAGATCCACCAATATGAGGATTGCATGGCCTATTAGAGACCATCTTAAAATTCCTGCAGAGCCTTAAGGTCTTCAGTCCCCTTTTTGCTAAGCTATAAGCGGCTTCCGAACCAGCGTGACCGCCACCGACAACAATAGCGTCGTAGCTTTCCTTAATTTGATTCAGCATAGATTCTATCCAATACTATCGGTCCTGTCGAATTTAATCAGCTGATTGAGTTCTACAGCGTATTCCATAGGAAGTTCTTTGCTGAACGGCTCTAAGAAGCCCATGACAATCCTTTGAGTTGCCTGCGTCTTCGATAATCCACGGCTCCTAAGATAGAACAGTTGATCTTCACTGATCTTGGAAACCGATGCCTCATGCTCTAGGTAAGAGGAAGAGTTATTCACAACATTGTGCGGAATCGTATCGCTATAGGAATAATCATCTAAAATAAGAGTATCGCATTCTTCATGGACCTTAGATCCGTCGGCATTTTTCCCGATTTCAATCGTGGCACGGAAATTGCTTGTTCCGCCTTGACGTGCAATGGACTTTGAAATAACATTAGCAGAACTATCTTTTCCAAGAAGAATCCTCTTGGCTCCAGTATCTTGGAATTGGCCAGAGGAAGCAACTGCAATCGAAACCGTCGAGCCACGGCTTCTCTCGCCTTTTAACACACAGCAAGGATACTTCCTGCAAAGCTTGCTTCCAATATTACCATCGACCCATTCCCTGAGTCCGTCATCATCCACCCTGGCACGTTGAGTGACAAGGTTCAGGATTGAATTCGACCAGTTCTGAATCGTAGTGTAACGCCTCTTGGCACGCTTTCCGACAAAGATTTCGACAATCGCAGCATGAAGGGATTCTTTGGAATACATCGGTGCAGTGCATCCTTCAACATAGTTCAGCTCTGCATCATCATCAACAATAATGAGAGTACGTTCAAATTGACCCGATTGTTTATTATTGATACGGAAATAAGACTGAAGAGGTTTATCTAGTTTGACTCCCTTCGGAACATAAATAAAAGAACCACCCGACCAAACGGCAGAATTTAAGGCTGCATACTTGTTGTCCTGTGGAGGAACAAGTTTTCCGAAGTACTTTTTGAAAATCTCAGGATACTCTTTTAAACCAGTATCGGTATCAAGGAAAATAACACCTTTCTCCTCGACTTCCTTTAACCTATTCGAATAAACAGCCTCTGATTCGTATTGAGTTGTAACACCGGAGAGGAATTTTTGTTCTGCTTCTGGAATACCAAGTTTATCGAAAGTCGATTTGACGGTGTCCGGAACATCATCCCATTTGGAAGCAACATGGTCCGAAACACGGGTATAGTAAGTATAATCCTGGAAATCAATGAAATCCAAAGAAGGGCCAAAAGAAGGCTGGTGATGGTTGAAGAATTCCTTCAAGGACTTCAAACGGAAATCCAGCCTGAACTCAGGCTCATGCTTGATTCTAGAAATCTCACGGACTATATCTTCCGTCAGTCCTTTCGGAGTCTTTAAGATGCTAACGTCCTTGTCCTTGAATTCGAACTTCGAACGATTGTCCTGATTGACAATATCCTCGATGTTATTTTTCGGTTTTGCATCCATGTTCTTTCTCCTCCTCTTCTGCGAACGCCTTCTTCAGGCCGCGCCAAGAAATATTGGCGCAGGTAATACGAGACGGCTGATTCGAAACGTTTTCAAAAGCCCTGCCTTCTCCGATTTCATCCTCATCGAAGTGTTCACCGGCAAGCCTCTTGTTGTATTCATCCCTGATATGATTTGCTTCTTCTTTTGTCTTTCCTATAACAAGCTCCGTCCTGACACTAGAAGCTGCCGTGGAAACGGCACAGCCAACACCATACCAGCGGCAGTCTTTGATGATATCGCCTTCCCTTAAGAGCTGAATATAGATATCATCAATGCAAGAAGCGGATGCCCTATGGATGGTGACATAGCGGGGATCATCGACTTTGCCGAAATTCTTAGGGTTCTTATAATTATCCCTAAGAATATCACGCCTGAGTTGCTCTTTACTAATGGAAAAAGGCATCTAAGAAATCCTCCGCAGTAGAACAGGCTTTAATCAAAGCCTTGATATCATCTTCCGTATTATACCTATAAATAGAAGCACGGACTGTTCCAGGGACATTTAAAATCTCTGGAAGAATCTTCGCACAATGCTGGCCAGAACGAACGAAAACCCCTTTGGAGGAAAGATAAGAGGCTACATCCTGCGGGAACACATCTTTGATATTGAAAGTGATGATTCCAGAATCTGCGTCCTCGTTATAGAGAATTGCGTTTCCGTTTTTCTTTAAGCCTTCAATAGCAAGCTTTCGCAGTTTCCTTTCGTGTTCATGGATATTATCGAACCCAATCGAAGAAAGATACTCGCAGGCTTTCGCTAAGCCAAGAGCACCAGCCACATTCTGTGTTCCAGCTTCCCTACGATAAGGAAGATCATCAAAAAGGACTTCCCCTTTGGAATTGAATCGAGCATTCCTCTCGCCACCATAAAACGTTGGAGAAATTTTTTCTAAGAGTTTCTTCTTACCATATAAGATACCGATTCCAGTCGGGCCACACCTCTTATGACCGGAGAAAGCCATGAAGTCGACATCCAAATCTTTGACATCAATTTTCCTATGGGGAGCCGATTGGGCTGCATCATCGACATAAAGAGCACCAACAGAATGAGCCAAAGAGACTAATTCTTTCACAGGAAGAGAATATCCCCTGACATTACTAACACTAGCCAAAGAAACAACTTTTGTATGTGAAGAAAGAGATTTTTTGAAATTCTCAGGAGTGATTCTTCCTTTCTCATCGAGGGGAACATATTTGATAACAGCTTTGGTAATTTCAGCTACCTTAAACCAAGGCAGAACATTGGAAGCATGTTCTTCCGGAGAAATCAATATTTCATCACCAGCATGAAGAAAAGGAAGAAGACCGAAAGCCACTTCATTCCTACCCCTGGTATCACCGGAAGTAAAACAGGTTTCTTCAAAATCAGCATGGATAAACTTAGCAATCGTCTTCCGAGCATTATCAAAAGCAACATCCGCCTGATGAGCCAAAGAATAATCACCACGTCGTGTATTGGCAGTGAAATTCTTATAGTAGGCGTTCTCCGCTTCAATCACGGAATACGTTTTGAAGGTTGTGGCTGAGTTATCAAGATAAACTAAAGGTTTTCCCTCAAAAAGGGAATTATGGTCATTGTACCTTGGAAAATCCTTCCGGATAGAAATCGGATCAAAACTCATAGCGTAACCTCGCCGAGCCGCTTCTTAGCTTCTTCGATATGTTTCTCATCCTTTAAAGCCGCAAGAATCGGTTCAAAATAACCAAACGTAATTAACTTTTTTGCTTCTTCTAAGGACAAACCACGGCTCCTGATATAGAAGAGCTGTTTTGGATCATAAGCGCCAACCGTTGCACCATGACTTGCCTTCACATCATTTTCCTTAATAAGAAGAGAAGGGGAAACTTCGCTCTTAGCTTCCTTAGAAAGGTTGGTGATTCTGCCTTCCTGACGAGTTGAACTTCCTTTCGCACCATTCACAATGGTAGAAGCGCCTAAAAAGGAAAGATGCCCACTGCCGGAATTGATTCCCCTCCTTTTTACAAGAGAAGAAGAGACCTTCCCATGATGGGTGACGTTAATCTTATAAATTTTTTCTTCTTTTCCAGATAATAGAGAACCTAAAGAAACCTTTACAGAAGAATCTTTTTCCAAATCAATATTGATTTCCGTTGAAACAGAAGAGGACGAAAAGTCGACAATCGTCCTTTCTAATTCTTTTCCTTCTTTAACATGAATGGAATAGTTATTCTGAATCGAGTTCTTTCCAGAAAGGAAGGAAACGATAGAACTATCCTCATCAATATCAGCGGGAAGAGATAAAATCTGGGGATCGAAGCTGATTTCCTGCATGATCCTATTTTCCTTCCGGCTTCCTAACCTGCTTTACAGCACAAGCACCAATAGAAACCTGATTCGGAGCCTTTTCTTCTTTTTCCAGCTTGATGCCATCTTCTTTCTCTAAGAAGGAGTATCCTTCTGTCGAGATTCGCTTTGCTAAAGAGAAATCGCCTTCCTTAGCGACCCGTCCATTGACAATAACTGCAGTGCGATTTGCATGGACCAGGTCATAAAGACGATCATAGTGAGAGACAATAATGAAAGTCGTGCCTTCCTCTTTCCTCTTGTTGATGACATCCGAAATAATCTTCAGAGCATCAACGTCAAGTCCGGAATCAATTTCATCAAGAAGGGCAAGCTCCGGTTTCAAAAGCAACATCTGAAGGATTTCATTCCGTTTCTTTTCGCCACCAGAATATCCTTCATTGAGATGACGGCTAGCCATCGAAGAATCCAAAGAAACTTCTTCGTACGCCTTTGTTGTAGCCTGATAAAACTTAAGAAGCGAAACAGGCTTTTCCTGATGGGCATTCCTCCTAGCACGGAAGAAATCCATCGTTACAACACCTGGAACATCTGGCGGATTCTGGAAAGCCATGAAGATTCCTTTTTTGGAACGTTCATCCGTAGACCTCTTTAAAAGATCCTCGCCATCAAGAAGGATTTTTCCAGATGTGACTTTGTAGTTCGGATTGCCGAGAATAACATTCAAAAGAGTAGATTTTCCATGTCCGTTCGGGCCAAGAAGGGCAAGGGAATCGCCTTTCTTTATTGTCAGATTAAGCTTCTTGAGAATCGGCCTGCCATCTGCTTCGCAGCTGAGGTCGATGATGTCGAGTTCTTTCATTTTCTGCCTCCGTAAAATTTGCCGTTATTATTGTAATTATCAATCAAAAATATGTAAACGAAAACGATAATAGAAACGAAAAACTACTTTTTCCTTTGAGAAGAAATAGTCTGCTGAAGTTTGGTCCTCTCTCCATCCGTTAATTGCCTAGGCGGGAAGTTAAGCTTCAATCCATCGTGATCATATCGAGGGATAACATGAATATGGAAGTGCTGAACCGTTTGACCAGCAGAAGCACCAGCATTAGAGATAAAGTTTACACCAGTTGCACCAAGTTGACTAACGGCAGCCTGAGCAACAAGCTGAGCCACTTCAAAAGCATGATCAAGAATATTCTTCGGACAAGTCAGCCTCGAGCTGAAGTGCTCTTTCGTAATTACAAGAGTATGTCCGCGGCTTGCTGGATTGATATCCAGAAAAGCAAGGACCTCATTATCCTCATAAACTTTATAAGAGGGGATTTCTCCACGGCCAATCTTACAGAAAATACAAGATTCATTATTCATTTTATAAATCTCCTTTTGGTGAAAAAAGAGAAGGCACGGAGCCTTCTCTTTTCAATGACTAATCTCCGATTTTGATCTTCGGTTCAGATGAATACGGATTATCCGTCTTGAAGACATCATTATAGTTGGATTTGAGATAATCGCGGAAGCCTTCATCTTTATAGTTGATATCGAGTCGGCTGAGCCAATAAACGATGCCGTTTGTCTTATACGATCCAGTAGTGGACCTAGTATAAGCGACTTCGCGGGCGACCTGTTCTTTCTTCTCGGCAGAATCATAGACAGAATCCGAGTTGCCCTTGCTTAAGGCAGAGGTATCGACGACATCAAGGATACGAGTGAGATAGTAAGTCTTAGTAGAGGAATCATAGTAGATAATATTGCTCGGGTCGGTGCTCGGAGTATCGGCAACGGTCAGATAACGATAGCCATCCTTTTCATAGATGGTGAAATCGCTCGTCCATTTTCCAACGTTATCCTCAGCTTTCCTCTTATTGATATTGGACTTAGAAGAAGTAAGACGAGGCGAGAAGATACGGCTAGAAAGATCAGACGGAAGAGAGGAAATACCAGAAGAAGATAAATACCAGCCTTTGGTAACCCTATCTTTGGTTGCAATATCATCAATGGCTTTGCGAACACCGGTTTCAACATCATAAGCATAGGTTCCGGTGTAAGTGGATTCTAAGGAAGAATCCAGCTTATTGAAGTCTTCCTGGCCATCTTTGACTTTCTTCCAGTCGGCAAGGACTTTGCCGGTAAGGGTGGAAGAGTAGAGTTCGTCAGAAACAGCTGCTGCAGGAAGAACACCATTTGCACGGAGCCAGCTGACTTCTTCATCGGTCAGAACAACAGAAGAAGAATAACGTCCGCTTGTTCCAAGTTCCGTATTGTTAGCAACTTCCTTCGTAATGCCTTTCCATAAGCGGGAAAGAACAGAGAAGTCTTTATCCTGACCTGCTTTAGAGCCCTGGACATAATCCCGGACATAAGCATCAAGAAGCTTCTTAGCAGCACCCGGAGCGTCGCTACGATCGGTCAAAGCAACAATCTGGACATTACGGGCATTGGAGTTACCAATAGAAGCATAAGACTTCGTGTAGATGTATTCGCTGACCAGATAATTGATACGCCTATCATCATAGACTTCTTTTTCACGATAAGTCTTATAAGTGTCTTCCCTAGCAGAAGAGAAAACATCAGCGTACTGCATTTCCGGAGTAACTAAGAGACGTTTTCCCGCTTTGGATTTATCAACAGTGAGATAATAATAGTTCTCATCGAGATACTGAGCATACTTATCTTCGTAGAAAAGATTGTCTTTCGAATAGGATCCGCTGCGGACAGCAGAGACCATGGTCTTCTGACCACGGGCTTCAAGGTTGTCATAAGTGGAAGAAATAGAAGAGAAATTATCAGCAACAGAACCTTCGAAGGTATCGTTCTTGATTGCAGTGACATCGGTACCCTTCTTATCGGCAGTATAGTCATGAGCGACTTTGCTTTCCGCAAGAAGAATCTGATTTAAGGTCTTTTCATAGATAGTGCTCGTGGAAGCGACGTTATCGTAGTACTCAAGCTTTTCGTTTCCGACAATACCAGAAACAAGATCATCATGGTTCTGGCCTTTGGCACCATCGAGATTGTACCTAGGCTTATCATAATCGACCGGATAGGTCTTATGTTCGTTCGTGCATCCGACTAATGCGATGCAGGAAAGAAGAATCAAACCGAGACTTTTTTTATTTCTTGACATGGCAGAGATCCTCCGTGGTTCCATTGAAGCTTCCGCTTTCGAAGGCAGAAACACAGGCTGTAGGAAGAATACGGGACTGGGCAGCTTCTTCCTGAACATTCAGCTTCTTGACATAGGTTTCCCAACTGGTGTCTAAGCTTTCCTGATTATCAGAAGCGGTCTTGTCAATGGTCTTCTGAATATAGGCTGCAATATTATCGGCGACTTCTTTGCCTAAGATATCTTCAAAGCTCTTTCCGTTATATTTGGACTTAAAGACTTCGAGGTTATGCTTGAACAAAGTATAGTCCTTGTTAGCATCTTCGTTATAGATAGCAGCTTTGACAGTAGTAGAACGGGATGCATAAGAAGAGTTGGAATTGACATCAGCTTTGATGAAGTTGATGAAGGACGGATTCTTGGAATAATCCGTGCTTTCCGGACTTTTATCATCGGCATCCTGTTTAGGAATGTTGGTACGCCAATATTGATAGTTCTTGACGCCGTCTTCATAATTGACGAACGGATCACGATTGACAACAATGAAGTGGATTCCCTGATAAGAGGAGGAAGCAGCACGGGTCACAAAGACCGGGGTCTGGCTTTCCTTCGAAGCAACCAGAATCTTAACGGGGGCGCCACCTTCGACTGGATTCAAATCCGTTTCCTGGGCAGCAGCCATCGGATCGCAGTAGTAGTTCTCAAGGTTCTTGCTGATGCCTTCGATCTCAGCGAACTTGTTAGCATCGATTGCAGCAAGCTTAGTCTTGACAAAATTGTATTCAGCAAGCTTGCTCTTCAATCCTTTTGCGTCGGCGTGAGAAATAAAGTCATTGATATCACTGAAGACTCCCTTGCCCCTAGCATTGACTTCATTTAGGAACTTTGCATCATAGTATGAACTGTCATCATAGATGAAAGAAGCACCTTCGTAATTGAAATAGTTATTGAAGTAGATGTTGCGTGGATACTGAGTAGCAGTTGCATACTGAACGCTCTTGCCAGTTTCCGGATCGGATTCTAAGTCAGCAACATAATCCATTGTGAAGGCAACAGAGAGCGGAATACCAAAGGCCTTGCCCTGACCAATCAAAGTAGTCTGAATCTTGTCAGAGACAGAAGTCTTGTTTTCATATTTGTATGCGTTGTAATCGTCTTTGTATTCGACAGACTTTCCAGGAACACGGAGAGAAGCCTTAACAGCATCATTGTTCTTGGTCTTCGGATTCCTGTAAGCATCATATGCGTAGAGTCCGAGTTTGAACTCATTGACATAGGAAGTGGTCTTTTCCCTAGCAACCATGGCAGAAGAGGATTTTTCATCCGAAGCAACTGTGTAGAGTTCACCATAGGTCTTCTGGGATCCCTCATCATCGCTGGAGCGGAAGGCAACCGAACCGAAGGATTCGCTGCTTGCTAAAGCAGAGACAACAGAGCCAATCTGCTTGGCATCGTCAGAAGAAATCTGACCATCCCATAAGCCGGTTCCGTCTCCGGAAGCATCAACCTTAACTAATAAATGGGAAACATGATACGGGGCTTTGTCGGAGACATACTGCTTGGTGTACTTTTCGCTGATCTCGTAACGTTCCTTGGGATTGGTCGTACCATCGGCTTCCTGATAGAAGTCGGTGCTGTTTTCGCTGACCTGTTCCTGGCTGATAAGCTTCTGACGAAGCTCTTCCACGGTATCGACTTTCCTTTCCTTAAGGGTCTTTTCCCGTTCTTCCTTGACGGAAGTCTTATTGGTCTTGGAATTGTTCTTCCAGGTCTTTTCGTATTCATCCCTCTTGGAATCAACACGGGAAAGAATAGCTCCGGAACGTTCCGTGACTAACTGAGCAAGAATATTGCTTGCAACATCATATTGAGCCTTAGATGCATCCTTGGTGCCGTCAAACCTCTTGTAGATTTCAGCGTAGGTATAGGTTTTACCTCCGGCATCGACAACTACGCCATCTTCCCAATTCGCTTTGGGATAGGTGTAGTCCTTACTGGCGCATCCAGCCAAGAGAGACCTAGATGCCAATAAGGAAAGGCTGATGGATAGGCTACGTTTGCCTTTATTCATATGAATCCTCCTCATTGAATAGCTTTTACACACAGATTAAGCACTAAACTAGTTTAGTTGTTAAAGCAATTGTTTTCAAGGAAAAGAAGTACCTGAAAAACAAAAAACGGTGTTTCTTTTCCGCTTTTCACAGCAAAAACCATGTGTGAAGGGTTTTTGCTGCTTTATTTTACATCATCCAACGAAAAAAGAGAAAAAGGTTTCCTCTCTCTGGTGTAGAATAGATAAGCTATGAAACAGATTATCGCCATAACCAACCAGAAAGGCGGCGTCGGAAAAACGACCACCGCCTATAATCTTGCTGCGGCTCTTGCACGGTATAACAAGAAAATCCTTGTCATCGACAGGGACCCTCAGGGCAATTGTTCGAGTGCCCTTGGAATTGATTCGTCTTTAAGCAGACGGACAAGCTATGAGTTGCTCACCTCGCAAGTCGATTTAAAACATGCAATCCGGCGTACTTCCTATAGTAATGTTTTTCTTATTTCTGCAAACCTTTCCTTGGCAAGGCTGGAAAGCCAGCTGAGGAAGCAGGGAAAATCCAAAACAACTCTCCTAAAAGAAAAACTAAACTGCAAGGATGCTGATGCCTTTGATTTTATTCTCATTGATACACCACCATCCCTTGGTTTTCTATCTCTGAACTCACTGAAAGCGGCAGATAGTGTCATAATTCCAAGGCAATGCGAATATTTCGCACTCGATGCCTTAGCACAGCTTCTTTCCACGATTGCCTCTGTCCAAAGAGGAGACAATCCAAAACTTGAGATTGAAGGCATTCTTCTTACAAGGTTCGATTCCCGGACGAAACTAGGACTTGAAATCTCCCAGGAAGTCCGCAAGAATTTCAAAGACAAGACGTTTACAACCACGATTCCACGCAATGTCTCGATTCCAGAAGCCATCAGCAAAGGTATCCCCGTTTCCCTTTATAAGCCTCTCTCTGCTGGGTCCTTAGCTTATCTCTCCTTAGCACGGGAGGTTATGGAATATGCCGAAAAGAAAGAACTCAACTGATCTTTCTTCTTTAATTAAAAAATATAAAGGTCTTTCGGTTGTCAATGAAATAGAAAGTAACCTGAACAAAGAGCCGAAAACAGAAATCAGCTTGCAAAGCCTGGTTCCTTCTGACCTATTTGATGAGAAAAACTATCCAAAGGAAACCTTAACGGAATTAAAAGAATCGGTTGAACATTATGGTTTCCTCAGGCCTTTGATTGTTGTAAGAAGAAAAGACGGAAAGAACGAAATCATCAACGGAGTCAAGCGCTACCTTGTCGCCAAGGAAAGGAACAGGAAGTCTATTCCTGCTCTGACCATCCCGCTAGAAGAAAGAAAAAAGCACGCTTATATCCTTGGAATTATGGAAAAAGAGGAGAAAGATCCTTTAGTCAGGACCCATGCTTTGAAAAGGCTTAAGAACAAATACGGATATCAGGAAGAGGAACTCGGACTTTTGACAGACTGCTCCATCAGTCAGATTAAGAACCTATTAAGAAGGGATGAGCTTCCTTTCGAAATCAAGTCCCTTGTCCACCAAGGGAAACTCAGCTATGGAAAGGCAAGAGTCTTATTGAATCTTTCCAAGGAAGAACAGAACTCCCTCGTAACAAAAACAAGGGAACGAAAGCTCTCCGTTCGAGCCAGGGAAAAGGAAAAACGGGGAAGGAAGCATTCCCAGCGCAAAAGAAAAGTCACTGTCAAAGGAAAGACAGTGACCATCCTTTTCGAAAGCGAAGAAGAGGCAAAAAAGAACTACCCTAAAATCCTTAGCTCCTTTTCGGACTGAGTCAGTTCCTTGCGTTCTGATATTTTTCTCTTAACCGCTTCTTTCCGTTCCAGCAAAGAAGGAATGCATCCGCAATAGCCTTGGCGGTAGAGATGATACTCCCGGCTGATTTCGATTCCCTTGAGCTGCCCGTTTTCCTTCTTGAAGTCGGAATAAAGATATTTTGTGGAACGATATTTCTTTTCGAGAATCTTTGCGATTTCATTCAGTTCCCGGCTTGGCTTCTTACAAGAGACCGTCCTGACCGTGGTGAAATAGTCAAAGTGATGAAGATAGGCATACTGGTAAGCAAGTTCCCTGCGGTAAGCGTGGCATTTCAAACAAGTGGCACCGCCTTCTCTATCGTTATAACGTTCCTTGAAAAGAGAATCGTATTTCAGGAAATCTTCTTTCTCAAGGACAAAAGGAACTTGGATATGGTGGTCTTTCGAATAGCAGGAAATAAATTCTTCCCTCGTCTTCCTTCTTCTCAGATATTCCGCTTTCGGAGCAATATTCGGATTGAAGTATCCGACCGTCACTTGGAAATAACGGACTAAGACCGAAAGAGGATAAGTAAGACAGGGGCCGCAACAAGCATGAAGAAAAAGAGTCGGCTTTTCCTTACTCGAACCGACTCTTTTGATTTCGTCCTTGAATTCCTGATTGAAATCCTCGTGTTCCATTTTTAATGGAGGAACCTAGCATCGCCGAAGGAGAAGAAACGATACCCAGTCTCAACGGCATGCTTATAGGCATTCAGGATATTGTCACGGCTAGAGAAAGCAGAAACAAGCCTGACCAAAGTAGATTTCGGAAGATGGAAGTTCGTAATCAGAGCATCAATCGCCTGATACTGGAAGCCAGGATAGATGAAAAGCTTCGTATCTTCGGCAGTGGCACGGAACTCTCCGTACTGATGATAGATGGTTTCCAAAGTACGAGTAGAAGTCGTACCAATCGCAATGATTCTCCGGTGCTCTTTCTTGGCGAGATTGAGCCGGTCTGCCGTTGCCTGGTCCCTGTGAATGAATTCACTGTGCCTATCATGCTTACGGATATCGTCATCTTTGACCGGACGGAAAGTTCCAAGGCCGATATTCAAAGTCACATCAAGGACTTCAACGCCTTTTTTCTCTAAGCGGTCAAAGAGATCTTTTGTGAAATGGAATCCCGCGGTCGGAGCGGCTGCAGAGCCTTCGATCTTAGCATAAACCGTCTGATAACGGCTGTTGTCGCCAAGCTGAGCATGGATATAGGGAGGGAGCGGCATTTTTCCCAAGGAATCGAGAACTTCCCTGAAAATTCCGTTATAAAGGAAATGGAAAACGCGGAGTCCTTCTTCTTTGACTTCCACGCATTCTGCTACAAGCTGCTTGTTGTCTCCGAAATCAACCCGGGTGCCGACTTTCACGGTATGGGCATTTCCGACAAGACATTCCCAAGTATCCTTCTTCTCGCTGCTTTCCTTAAGGAGAAGAAGCTCCACATGGGCATTGGTTCCTTCCTTTGATCCAAGCAGACGGGCAGGAATGACCTTGGTGTTATTTCGGACAAGGACATCTCCTTTTTTCAGATAGTCCTCAATCTTATAGAAATAAGGTTCGTCCGTCAAAGCTCCGGTCTTTCTATCCCTGACCAAAAGACGGCTCTCGTCCCGCTTCTCTGCAGGAGACTGAGCAATCCGGTCTTTTGGAAGATCGTAATCATAAGAATTCAAATCGTAAATATCGTAATCAAAACCTGGTGTATTCATAATGTGTTTAACAACCTCTTGGTGAACCGAACTCATCGAGCCGCCTAGCAGCATATTCGAGGAAACGGTCATTCTTAATTGCTTCTCGTGCCTCTTCCCTTGCTTGAATCAGGAAGCGGATGTTATGGACGGAACAGAGTCTTGCACCCCTTCCTTCCTGGCATTTCCTTAAGTGATGGATATAAGCCTTCGTATAATTGCGGCAGGCATAACAGTCACACTCTTCATCTAACGGAGAGAAGTCATCTGCATACTTGCCTTTCCTGATATTGATTCGTCCATGGTGTGTCCTGATCGAACCATGTCTTGCAAGACGAGTCGGAAGGACACAGTCGAACCTATCCACACCTTTCCGGATACCATCAAACCTCCTATCCAAGGAGCCGATACCCATTAAATAACGAGGCTTATCATATGGAAGATAAGGAATCGTCAATCCGACTTCATGGTATTCGGTCACACGAGGTTCGCCAATCGCCGTTCCGCCGATGGAAAAGCCTTCAAACGGAAGCTTTGTCAATTCCTTGGCACAGTATTCACGGAGATCCGCATAATCGCCACCCTGGCAGATACCGAAAAGGGCTTGATCCGTTCTTGTCTTAGCAGCCAGGCCTCTCTTAGCCCAGCGGATGGTACGATCAATCGAATTCTTCCTATACTCTTTCGTACAAGGATAAGGAGCACATTCATCAAAACTCCTGATAATATCAGCGCCGATATCTTCTTCTAATCCGATAACGCTCTCTGGAGAAAAGAAGTGAGTGTCTCCGCTTAAAGGATCCTTGAAACGGACGCCTTCTTCCGTGATTTTGTCACGAAGTTTGGTGAGAGAGAAGACCTGATAGCCTCCAGAATCCGTCAACCTAGGTCCTTTGTAGTTCCTGAACTTCTGAACTCCGCCCGCCGCTTTCACAATCTTCGTTCCAGGACGAAGAGCAAGGTGATAAGTATTGGCGAGTACAACGCCAGAACCCCTAGCGGTAAGTTCTTCCGGGGAAATCCTTTTTACGGTAGCCTGGGTTCCAACCGGCCTGAACCTAGGGAGTTCCACGACACCATGAGGAGTATGGAGATACCCATAACGAGCACCGCAGTTCTTATCCTGGTGAAGGATTTCGATGTAGAAATTATCCGACATGGGTTTCCTCACTGCTTAGTTTGTGAAAATAGGATTCATACCTCTCATAGGTCATCCTATAAATGTATTCCTGCTGCTGCTGAAGAGTATAGGAGTCCTGATGGAGACAGAAGAAGGAAATCCTTCCCGTCAGAGCCGAAGAGATATGGCAGCAGAATAAATCAAAAGGAATACCCTTAATATGATCGCGGTAATTCAAAAGCAGCTTCTGCCTATCCCGATAGTAGAAAGCAGACCTTCGGTCAAAAACGGCAATTCCCGTGTTCGATTGAAGAATCTGACCGAAAACATCATAATGTTTGGAGAATTGCTCAACGCTGGTATAGACGAAAAGCTTGCAGACTTCTGCAAAGGACAGGTCTTTACGAGCCATGATTTCTTTGACTTTCTTGCGAATCGGCTCTTCGAAGGCAACCAAGAGATTAAACACAATCTCATCCATGGAGTCGAAATTGTTATAGAAAGTTGCACGGCTGATTCCAGCAGTATCACAAAGATCTGAAATCTTAATACTGTACAATGGATGCTCTTTGAGCTGGACTAAAAGAGCATTTGTGAGTTTTGCTTTCGTCTGAATGACGCGTTTATCGTTGGATCTATGCATGGTAGTCTCCTTTTTATTTAGATGGCCGAGTGCAGACACCGATTTTCTTGATGATTTCCTCTTTTGCTTTGGCAGGATTGGCTTTGCCGTGGCTAAGCTTCCTGACTTGGCCGACAAGGTAACCTAGGGCATGATCTTTGCCATGCTGGTGGTCATAAACAACCTGAGGATTCTTTTCAAGAACTTCTTCGACAAGCTTAACGATTTCGTTCTCATCGCTGATCTGAACCCTGTTTTTCTCTTGGATGACATCAAGCGGATTCTTTCCCTCGTTCAACCTGATTTCCAGAATCTGCTTCGCCTGTTTGGAATTGATCTTGCCATCATTCAAAGTGTTCACTAAACTCACAAGATATTCTTTCGGGAACTTAACGTCTTTCAAAGTAAGGCTGTTCTTATTAAGATAGCCAAGAATATCGACCCTGAGATAGTTCCAGAGAGTCGAAAGAGACTTCACTCCGAGAGCAATGCAATCTTCGAAGTAGAGAACGAATTCCTGATTCTTCAATAGCTCTTCGGTTTCATATTCGCCAAGTCCCTTCTCTGCTAACTCGACACGATACTGGGAAGGAAGCTTGTTCCTTGAATGGATGGCATCATAGATGAATCCCTCATCGAGATCAATCGGGACAATATTCGGTTCACGGAAATACTTATAGTCGACAGCATTTGTTTTCTTACGCATCAGAACTGTCTTCTTCTGTGCTTCATCGTAACGACGGGTTTCCTGCTCAACCTTTCCGCCATTCTCAAGGATTTCCGTCTGACGTTTGATTTCATATTCAACGGCAGCTTCAATATTGCTGATCGTGTTAAGGTTCTTGCACTCTGTCTTAGTTCCAAGAACAGAAGAACCCTTCTCACGGAGAGAAACATTGATATCGCAACGCCTCGATCCGTTTTCCCTCTTACCATCGGAAACACCGAGATAAGTGACGATTTCACGGATGGCTTCCACGTATTTCCTTGCCTGCTCTCCAGAATGCCTGTCCGGCTCAGAGACGATTTCAATCAACGGAGTTCCGCAACGATTGAAGTTCAATAAGGAAATATCAGAAAGATGGACCTGCTTTGCCGTATCTTCCTCGAGATGGGCGTTATTGACGCCAACCTTGATATCCTTTCCATCGGCATGGATTTCCACATAGCCGTTGGTTCCAATCGGATGGAACTGCTGCGTAATCTGGAATCCTTTGGGAAGGTCAGGATAGAAATAGTTCTTACGGTCAAAATACAGGGTGCGGGCAATATTCCTATTTAAAGCCTGGCAGACCTTGATACCAAAGCAGACAGCTTCTTTGTTGACAACCGGCCTAGTTCCCGGAAATGCCAAATCAAAAGGAATGGTCTGGGTATTCGGTGCTTCTCCGAAATTACAAGGAGCAGAAGAGAACCTCTTGGATTTTGTCTTCAGCTCAACATGGATCTCAATACCGATAACTGGCTCGTATTCCATTTTACTTTACCTCCTTGACGACAAGGTCTTTCCTGCCAGTCAGTTTCTCCCTATCACTTGCCAAAGCAAGGACTTCTCCGTCTTCGAAAATACGACCGGTAATATTCCTTCCAATCGGCCTTCCTTCTTCTTTCCTGAACGGAAGAGTAAGAGACGGATATCCGCCGAAGTTACCGATAGTCAGAATATTATCAAGGAAGTCCGGATGGGTAGACCAAGCGGTGGAAAGCTCACGGATATGCTTAGGAATCGAATAGGCGGCAGGAGTAACAAAATAATCGAAGGAATCAAAGAAACGATTCCTTTCATTGACAATCAGACGACGGGCCTTTTGTGCACGGGCAAACCTTTCATCCTGGTTTGCACTAAGTAACGAGAAGGAGCCAATAACGAAACGGCGCTTAATCAAATCAGAAAAGCCTTTGGTTCGTGCTTTTGTCCTATACTCTTCCCAAGTCTTAGGATCTCCATCGGCTTTCGGTCCGAAGCGGATGCCATCAAGGTTTGCATTGTTCGAACCAGCTTCAGCACAGGAAATAATCCTATAAGTCGGATAAAGAGCATCGAGAAGGTCAAGAGGATAATCATATCCTTCGACTTCGTATCCCTCTTTTTTCCTCTTTTCCAGTAAATCGAGATAGTTCTTCTTAATCAAAGGATCGCTGATGCTATCCCTGACGCCCTTGAAGTATCCGATTCTCTTAAGAGATTTATGCTCTTTGACATAAAGCGGATAATTTTCTTTCTTCCGATAAGAAGAAGACCTATCTTTGCTATCATGACCGGCAAGAGCAGAAAGAATGTAGGAAGAATCTAAGACATTACGAGTGAAGAAGCCCACGGTATCCAGAGATGGTGCAAACGGGAAGAGTCCGTAACGGGAAATCCGTCCCCAAGTCGGCTTGAAGCCAACAAGACCAGCGTGGCTGGCCGGTTTACGAACAGAATCACCGGTATCCGAGCCAAGTGCCCTTGGTGCAATGCCCTCTGCTAAGGCAGCAGCCGAACCGCAGGAAGAACCGCCGACGATACGAGTCGTATCATAAGGATTCAAAGTGTTTCCTTTTCGTCCCGTTGTTCCAGTGCCGCCCATGGCAAGTTCATCCCTTGTTGCATGAGCAACCTGGATCCTTCCTTTGTTATGAAGCTTTGAAACAACAGTTGCATCATAAAGAGGAACATATCCATCCAGGATATGACTGGAAGCGGAAGTCTCAACTCCTTTTGTGGAATAGTTGTCCTTGGCAAGATAAGGAATACCCTTGAGGATTTCGTCCTCACCGATATCGGTTATTTTCTTTGCTTCTTCTCTTGCTTTATCGAAATTCGTTGCCTCAAAAGCATTGCATTTATCCTCTTGAATGCCTTGGATACAATCCTCAACAAGTTCAAGCGGTGTCACTTTCTTCTCGACTAAAAGCTCATGGAGCTCGCTGATGCTCTTATTCCTCAACTTTGTCATTGCTATTACCTACGACTTTCGGAAGCTTAATCTGTGTACCAAGCTTCGTATTGCTGTTTTTTAATTCGACTTCTGCCTTAATCGGCTTAGAAGGCTTATCTTCCCGCCTGATTTTCTGATGTTCCGAATAGGGGAAGGTCCTAGGTTCGGCATCATCGACTCCCTGGATTCCCTTTAAGAAATCAATCTGGGCAAGAATCGTGTCGAATTCGGAATAGATCACATCGTCCTGGCCCTTAGAGAGCTCGAACATAAGGTTCTTTGCGCATTCGTTGATTACGTCTTTTGTAACTTTGATCATCTGTCCGCTCCTCTTATTTATATAGAAATTCTACAGCTAGTAATTATACTCTAGTCTAATAGAAAAAACAGAACAAACTTCTACTGCTGCTCTTTTTCAGCTTCTTCCAGCAAAGGAAGGATTTCCTCTTCGGTATAAATCTGAATACCAAGAGATTTGGCTTTTTCGTATTTGGAACCAGGGTCTTCGCCAACAAGAACAAAATCAGTTGCCTTCGATACAGAGCCAGAGCTCTTACCACCGAGGGCTTCAATCCGTTTCGTCCTTTCATTCCGGCTAACAGAAAGAGCGCCGGTTAAGACAAACTTCTTGCCTTTGAAATAATTATCCTTTGCTTCGACAATCGGATGAAGAATCGAGAAATTAACCCCAAAGCCACGAAGCTCTTCGACAATTTTCCGATTTTCTTCGTTTGCAAAGTATCCAAGAATCTTATCAGCAGTAATTTCACCGACATCCCTTAGTGCAGAAAGTTCTTCCTTCTTTGCCTTCCTAAGGTTATCTAAGCTTCCAAAATGATTGGCAAGAACAATGGCAGTCTTCTTTCCGACAAGAGGAATTGCAAGGCCACATAAGAGCCTATAAAGATCGTTTTTCTTTGACTTTTCAATGTTATCGAAAAGACTCTTGCAAGTCTTCTCTCCAATGCCGTCCCTCCTCCTTAAGTCTTCCTTATGGTCTTTGAGGCGATAGAAATCCGGGATTTCACGGACAAGTCCTTCATTAAACAAAGACTCGACAAGCTTCTCACCGATTCCATCAATGTCCCTTCCCCTATCCGAAACAAAGAAAATAAGATTATTAATCTTACGAGAAGGACAATGATCATTAACGCAATAGGTCTGACCCTGGATACGTTCCAGTTTTTCATGACAATACGGGCATTCATCCGGGAAAGAGTAGGGTGAAACATCCTTTCCTCTGCGAGAGAGAATGACTTTCTCGACTTCCGGTATTACATCCCCAGCCTTATGAAGGGAGACGTAATCTCCAATCCGGATATCCTTGTTTTTGATGTAGTCTTCGTTATTTAAAGTGGCACGGCTGATCAAAGAACCAGCGACACGGACAGGTTCCAAAACAGCAGTCGGTGCAACACGGCCCGTTCTTCCTACCGAGATTTCAATATCCATGACTTTTGTAATCTGTTCTTCTGGCGGGAATTTATAGGCGATTTCCCACTTTGGAGTCTTCCTTGTGTAGCCAATCGTGTCATACAAAGTCCTGTCGTTTACTTTGATAACAAGTCCATCGATATCATAATCTAGGGTAGGACGTTTCTCATGATATTCATGAACGTACTTCCTGACTTCCTCAATCCCATGGACAAGCCGTCTTTCCGGATTGGTACGGAAGCCAAGAGATTGAATGTAGTCAAGTGCATCCGAGTGTTTCTTAAATCCAAGGGACTGGGCATCTGGAACATAGTACCAAAACGCATTCAGTTTTCTCTTCGCCGTAACTCTTGAGTCCAGGTTTCTTAGAGAACCTGCAGCTGCATTCCGGCAGTTTGCAAATAAAGGAAGGCCTTGAGCAGCCCGTTCTTTATTGCAGCTATCCAGAGAAGCTTTCGGCCTGTAGATTTCACCACGTACTTCCAGTTCACGTTCTTCTTTGATATGGGTAGGAATCGTTGGAATCGTCAACGCATTCTGAGTGACATCCTCGCCGACACTTCCATCTCCTCGAGTAGAAGCAATCTCAAGATTGCCGTTTTCATACCTTAAGGAGCATGCAAGGCCATCAATCTTAACTTCACACCTATACTCAATGGTTTTCAATCCGGTCGCTTTGCGAATAGAGGCATCGAAATCATAGAGTTCATCCTCATTGAAAACATCGGAAATAGAAAGCCTGTATTTCTTATGCGTCACCTTCTTGAATCCGGTCAGCCTGCCTCCTCCCACTCGGCTTGTCGGAGAGAGCTTGTCTTTCAGATCAGGACGCTTTCGTTCCAACCGTTGGAGTTCTTCCCTCAACTGATCGAATTCAGCATCGGAAACAGAAGACTGGTTAAGTACATAATATTCGTAAGTATACCGGTTCAATAGCTCCGTCAGTTCCTTGACCCGTTCCTTATCCTTATCAATCGGTTCCATATTATTCTCCTTCCTTCCTCTTACGGAATGCTTTGAATCCAATCCTCAGCTTCTTGATTCCATAAGGGTCTTTGAACTGGACCTTAATGGATTTGCCTTCCACTTCAACAACCTTACCAACACCGAAGCTCGTATGAACAACTCTATCTCCAATGGAATAGTTATTGTCGGCAGAAGAACTAGATTGGGCAGTAGATTGCATCTTTTGTTTCAGCCTCTCCTGAATCTGCTTTGTTTCATCAAAACGAGGACGATTTGCGCCGATGTATGCGGAATAATTGATTTTTTCCGTTTGCTTGTTGCCCTTGATAGCCGGAATATCGATTTCTTTCAAGAACCTGGAAAGACGATTGTTCTGTTGGGTAATCCTATTCCTTCCCGTATTACAGGAAAGATAAAGTCTCTTTTGTGCACGGGTCCTGCAGACATAGAGAAGGCGACGTTCTTCTTCTATCGAAGAACGGAGTCCTGCTTTCCTGGCATGGCTTGTCGGGAACACGCCGTCTTCCAGGCCAAGAATGAAAACATAAGGGAACTCA
The DNA here is from genome assembly GCA_900549915.1 of uncultured Mollicutes bacterium. Taxonomy (GTDB): domain Bacteria; phylum Bacillota_I; class Bacilli_A; order RFN20; family CAG-288; genus Enterosoma. Next base: position 21,693 of record URQF01000010.1, read on the forward strand.
AGTCCTTTGGAAACATGTCCGGTCCTGAGCCTGGCTTTATCATTATCTTCATTCCTAGTGTCCTGATCCGACTGGAGAGCGACATCCCTTAAATAATCAATCAAGGTCGGAGAAACCGGCTTTCCCTCATCATCCAGTAATTCACTGTCGAAATAATTGCTGATGGCACGGAAGAATTCGTTGACGTTATCCCTCTTCCTAGAAGAAGTCTGAGCAGTCCTGCTCTTTTTCTCAGCATCTAAAACATCCTGATTATGGACATAATCAAGGAAGCCTGTATGTTCAAAATAGATGTGGATAGCATTGAGCAAATTATTCGGCTCTGGTTCTGAAAGATAAACTTGATTGAATTCGTTGAAGGCATCGTAGAATTTCTTTAAAGCAACCTTTGTATTCGCGCGAAGTTTTAGTTCTTCTTGATGATCTTTGAAAATATCAAATAAAGAATCTCCCGTTTCTTTCTGAAGCTGATGAGCCATCGTCCTTGTCACATCTCCGATGCCTTTTGTCGGAGCCTTCCTAACACGTTCGAAGGAAATATCATCGGGATTCACGGCAAGACGGAGATAAGAAAGAGCGTCTTTGATTTCGGCGCGTTCGTAGAACTTCCTTCCACCATAGATGACATAGGGAATCTTATACCTGGTCAACTGTTTTTCAATCGAACGGGAAAGATAGTTGGAACGATAAAGAACAGCCCTATCCTTAAAAGGAACGTTTTCTTTCCGATGCAAACGGATCCTCTCCTGACAGATGGCATCGGATTCCTGGATATCATTGGCGTAGCAATGATAAGAGACTTCATTGCCTTTCTGCTTGCTAGCTGCAACAAGGTCTTTCTTCCTTCGGTCACTGTTATGATTAATGAGTGAATTTGCAGCATCCAGAATATTTTGAGTCGAACGATAGTTCTGGTCGAGAACAACAGTCTCTAGGCTTGGGAAATCCTTCTGAAGGGAAGAGCGGATAATGGCATTCTTGGCGCCGCGCCAAGTATAAATTGTCTGGTCGGGATCACCGACGACTGTCAAAGACGTTGTGGGAGAAAGGAAAGCTTTGACGATATCATACTGAAGAGTATTGGTATCCTGGAACTCATCCACGAGGAACCTATCGAACTTGCGTTGCCAATTCAGGCGGACGGCTTCTTTGTTCTTCCTGATTTGATAGGTGAACCTCAGAATATCATTGAAGTCCCTTAAATTCTGTCTTCTCTTTGCTTCCTGATAAAAATAGTAGACTTCCCGTAATTCGTTGATTGTATAAATTGCATCTTCTGGAATATCGCTCGGTGTAATTTCATCCGGAAGAATATTATCGGTCTGAAGGGATCCGATTTTATTCGTGATTGCTTTTGTGAAATCCTTGGACTTTCCCTTATACCTAGTAGAAAACTTCTGCTTAAGAATACTGGCCTGATCATTATCATCTGCTATCTGGAAGCTTTCCGTAAAGCCATTTAAGCAAGTGACTTCCTTTCTCAGAAAACGGATAAAGAAGGAGTGGAAAGTCGAGATACGAGGTGCACGGCTGAACAATCCTTCCTTTTGCAAAAGGGCATTGGCACGGTTTTCCATCTCTTTTGCGGCCTTGTTCGTGAAAGTCCTGGCAACCCTTCGTTCTGGTTTCCTGCCTTGCGAAATAAGATAAGCGATACGGCAGGTCAAGGTCTTTGTCTTGCCTGTTCCAGCTCCTGCAACAATACGAAGATACTGGCTTTGGCTTGTTGCGGCCTTGTATTGATTCTGATTTAAAGTGTCTAGGAAGTTCATTGATGTTCTCCTTCGTCCAATCTATAAAATTATACCAAAAACTACCCCTTCTAACCGGGAAAGTAAGAAACTTCCATCCTCCTATAAGGTTGCTTGTCCCAAAGTATAAAAAAGATAGGAAATGTCTTAGCAGATAGGTGAAAAAACAAAGAGAAAAAAAGTCCGCTTTTTCAGCGGACCGTAAGTTTCAATGGCTGGGATACTTGGATTCGAACCAAGGCATCACGGTTTCAGAGTCGGCTCTGCCACACCACTCGTCAAGCAACCCAGGGTCGGTGTCAAGATCATATTCCATAACCTCGTCGACCGTC
>URQF01000011.1 GCA_900549915.1 uncultured Mollicutes bacterium
TTTTTTTTTTCAAGCAGAAGACGGCATACGAGATGTAGCCGTGACTGGAGTTCAGACGTGTGCTCTTCCGATCTACAAACAGAAAAAGCAGAAACTAAAAGGATTTTCCGATAGTTTTTAAGGATTTTGTTGCAGAAAAACGCTTTTCTTTTATGTTATAATATTTAAAGATGGAGAGAAGAAAATGGTCCGAATAAAAGACATTGCCGAACATTGCCACAGGTCAACGGCTACCGTATCCAAAGCACTACATGATTCTCCTGAATTATCCCCGCAGACAATCGAGAAAATCAAGCGCTGTGCCAGAAAAATGGGATACGTTCCAAATGCCTATGCCCAAGCTTTAAAACTAAAGCGTTCTTATTCCATTGGCATTGTTTTCTATGATTCCACGACAAAAGGTGGTCTCCGCCATGAATTCTTTTCCGGCATTCTTGAATCCTTAAAGTTTACAGCTGAGGAGAACGGATATGCTATCACTTTCCTGTCCCGGAACAAGCCGAATTCCCCGCGTCCAAGGACATACTATGAAGCTGCACAGTTCCGAAACAGGGATGGCGTCATCATTGTCAGCGAAAACTTTGAAGATCCTGAGATTGTTGAATTGGTACATTCTAACATCCCGGTAATCACAATCGACTACATTTTCCCTGGAACAACGGCAATCAGGTCTGATAACTTAAGTGGAACAGGAAAACTCGTTGATTATGCCGCCTCCTTGGGTCACAAGACAATCGCTTATATTCATGGCGAGAGGACCGATGTCACTAAGAAGCGAAGGCAGTCTTATACCGAAGCAAGGGAACGAAATCATCTTCCTATTCTTCCTGGCAGGATCAAGCAAGCCGAATATCATGATCCCAAATCATCCGGAAGAGAGACAAAACGTCTATTGGCATTAGGTGAAAAGCCTACCTGTATTCTTTATCCAGATGATGTCTCTATTCTCGGAGGACTAACCGCACTAAAAGAAGCAGGACTTGAGATTCCGGAGGATGTTTCCGTCATTGGATACGATGGTGCCGAGATTTCTCGTATTAACCGTCCGATGGTGACAACCTGGGTCCAGGATTCCGAAGAATTAGGCAGCAAAGCAGCCGAGGAACTGATTGATGCAATCGAACATCCGGATACTTACGTTCCAAAAATCGTCAAAGTCAGCGGCAAGCTGCAGCCAGGCGCTACAATAAAAGCAATCGATTGAAAAAGAGGCAGGTTGTCTGCCTCTTTTCTTATTGATCTTTCGTGTCTTCGATTATTTTCTGATAGGCATAGAAGGAATCTTTTTTGATTCTTTTTAGTCCGTTGTCATAATCAATGTAGACAAGTCCGAATCGTTTGCTGTATCCTTCTGCCCACTCGAAGTTATCTAAGAGGGACCAATAGTAATAAGCAACAATCGGAATGCCATCCTGATTGGCTTTATCTACCCTGGAAAGGTACTCTTTCAGATAAGAAACTCTGTCCTTGTCATGGACAAGCCCATTCTTCAGAGAATCCTTATAGCAACCTCCGTTTTCGGTAATCCGGATAGGAAGATGATAGCGGTCATACCTAAACAAAGGACCATAATAGACAGATGATGGGCGTTTTTTCAGCCAAGCAAGATCCGATTTTTCTTTCTTGCTTTCTTTCCTTACTTCGAATAAATTACCTTCTTGATTCAAATCATAATAGCGGCCAGTATAGATATTGCAATCGCAGGTTTTCGGCTTTGCTCGGAAGATTCTTTCTATGTCACCCGGATGGACAAAGGAGGTATCCGGAAGAGATTCAAGATAGCCGTTTGGATATTTACCAAGGTAAAGAGGATCTCCATAAATTGAAACAGTATAGAAGTCTTCTGCCTTCTTTGGATAAGCAAAGAAAGACTCTTTCCTTTTATCAAGAAGAACATCATCATCTCGCCTAGGAATCGAAGCACTGAAGGTATTGACAAAGGCAACATCAGCTAGGGGGTTCTTAGCTTTGATTTTCTCAAAAGCGATAGCATGGCAGAGAAGAACATGATGTGCCCTTTGGCAAAGTTCTAGATAATTCCGTAAGACATTAGGAGCATGCCCGCCTTTATGAAAGCCAAGGAACAGGAAGCATTGAGGTTCATTGAATGAGATGAAGTCAGTCCTTAAGGGGGCAAAACACTCGCTTACAATATCCCTGTATTTCGAGAAGTCATCTAAGCAGGTACGAGGAAGGAAAGCACCTTTTTCTAAGAACCATCTGGGCCTGTCCCAGTGATATATCGTCCTGACTGGGTTCCTGTTCCGTTTCTTGATTTCTTCAATCAGAGATTGATAGAAGCGAATCCCTTCTGGATTAGGAGTCCCATCCTCCTTAATAACTCTTGTCCAAGACAAGGAGAAACGGAAATCCTGAATTCCAAGTTCCTTTGCAAGATCAAGGTCTTCTCTATAGCGATGGTAAAAGTCTAAGGCAACGTCACCGTTTGTACCATCTAGGACGTTTCCTTTTTCATGAGTAAAGGCATCCCAGATAGATTCTTCTTTTCCGTCTTCTTTATAGGCACCTTCGACCTGATAGGAAGAAATGCCAGTTCCAAAACGAAATTTCTTCAGAAGCATCTTGTTTATCCTTTTACAGAACCAGCGGTGAGATTCTTAATAATTCCGCGAGAGAAGATGAGATAGACAATCAGCATCGGGAAGACCGCAATCGCCATCAGAAGATAAATCTGTCCTAAATCAAAGGTAGAGGGATCGGAGCCCTTCAGATTAGCAATGACAAGCGGAATCGTACGGACACTCTTGTCCTTAAGGAGCATGGCCGGCCTGAAATAGTTGTTCCAGGATGCGACAAAGGAGAAAATAAACTGAACAGAGAGAGCCGGCTTAAGAATCGGAAGGACAATCTGATGGAAGGTACGGATCTCGCTAGAACCATCGACACGACTGGCTTCCACGATTTCGTAAGGAAGAACCGATTCCAGGTATTGTTTCCTGTAGAAATAAACGCTTGGAGAGCAGATGCAAGGAACGATAATCAACCAAATCTGGTTGTAAAGGCCCATCTTCCTGCAAATCCTAACAAGACCCATTGCAGAAACCTGGGTTGGAATCCTCCTGATGGCAAGAATGAAAGCAGCAACAAACTTCTTTCCTTTGAAGTCATAAACTTGAATGGCATAGGCAGTCAAAGCAGAGAAATACACAGTCAGAATCGCAGAGACAAAAGAAATCCAAATAGAATTTATCAAAGCAGTACGGGTCGGAATGTTGTTATTCGCCATTAATCCAGACCAGTTCTTTCCCAGAGAGCTGCCGAACCACATCGAGAAGCTCTTCTGAATCTGAGTGCTTGCACGAGTGGAATTGACAAGCAAAATCCAGAACGGGAAGATGCAAAGGATAGTGAGAATGGTCAGGAACAGATAAACAAGGACACGTTCCGTATACAGAGCCGGCTTTTCGCTTTTCAGCTTCTTATTCTCCCGATTCAATTCAGGAGAAATCTTTTTCCTAGTAATCGAACTCATTTCTCGTTTTCTCCTTTCCTCGCTTCCTTATTGGCACGGGCAACAAAACGCCTGCGCTTCCGATAGGAACGCTTTTCCTCTTTTGCCTGATTGTTGTGAGGAACCATCGTCTTAAAGACAAACAAGGAGAGAAGACCAGTAAGAACAAAGAGGAGGATAGAAACGGCACCAGCTTCTCCGTAATTATGTTTTATCTGAACAAGGTTGAACAGATACCTCCTGATCGTCCTTGATTTCCTTCCGGCACCGCCAGTTCCAGAGGTGAAAATCTGAGCGGCATCAAAGAGCTGAATACCACCGATCCTTGATGTGATAAGGAAGTAGACGAAGATTGGCATCAAGAGAGGCAAAGTAATCTTCCAAAAAATCTTTCCAGAACTTGCACCGTCGAGTCGGGCGGATTCAAAGACGGATTCATCAATGCCCATAATACCGGACATAAGAAGAATCGAAGTGTTTCCAAACCACCTAAGGAAGTTAATCAGAGCAATGATAGTTCTCTGCCACCAGGGACTCTCCCTGAACCTGACTGGAGTATCGACAATGTGAAGCGCCTGAAGAATCTGGTTGACAGGTCCGCCTTGAGAGAAGAACTGTAAGAACCTATAGCCAAAGGCAGATGCCATAACAAGGTTCGGCCTATAAGTGATGGTCTGGAAGAAACGAACACCTTTCAGTTTCAGTCGTTCGCTGGTAAACCAGATAGCCAATAGGAGAGAACAAATAACCTGAGGAATAAAGCCAATAATCCAAACAATCCTGGTATTGCCCCTGTATTTCCAGAAATTAGAGCCGGGTCCTAATACAGTTGCAAAGTTCGAAAATCCATTAAAGGTCGGGCCAACCGTATTCAATCCGTCCTTATAGTATTCGCAGAAGCCGTAAATAAAAGTGGTAATCAAAGGAATAAACTGGAAGATAAGGAATGCCAATGCAAATGGGATAAGGAAGAGATAACCATAGCGGGCATAAGAAATCCTTTTATGCTTCTTGTAGTTCTTCCGGTGAAGCTCTTTTGCAGTGCTAATATCAGCCATAAAAGCCTCCTCGAAGTATGCCTTCTCGCTCTCTGGATCAAAGAGATGACAATGGGCAAGGTTCCTGCAGAACTCGACTTCATCTCCACGGCCGAGATGACGATCAGACGGGAATTTTGCAATGGTGTCCTGATAGGCAAAGTCCGTATGGACATAGTACTCATTACCAAGGAGCTCCGCTAAAATCACCTTGGCAGAGAAAATAGTATCCGAGAATTGAGAGGCATGATATTCATCGGCCTCATAGATATCTTCTGGACGTATACCGAAAAGGACTTTTTCAGGAATCTCTTTTCCATAAACAAGCTCTTCCGGTAATTTAATCTTAGCACCAGTGATGAAGGTAATGGTTCCATCTTTATACATGGCAGGGAAGAAGTTCCTTGCAGGTGAGCCGATAAAACCAGCAACAAACTTATTAACAGGATGGTTGAAGATTTCTATTGGAGTTCCAATCTGCTGAACATAGCCGTCTTTCCTGATAACGATTCGGCTCGCCATCGTCCTAGCTTCGGTCTGGTCGTGTGTGACATAAATCGTTGTTGCCTTGAGGCGATCGTGAAGTTTGACGATTTCGCTTCGCCTTTGGACACGAAGCTTGGCATCAAGGTTCGAAAGAGGTTCATCCCTTAATAAGACCTTTGCATGTTTGACAATTGCACGTCCTAAAGCAACACGCTGACGCTGACCGCCGGACAGTGCCTTCGGCTTACGGTCAAGAAGCGGAGTAATCTGAAGAATCTTGGCTGCTTCCCTGACACGACGATCGATTTCGTCTTTCGGAAGACGCCTAATATGAAGAGGGAAGGCAATGTTGTCATAGACCGACCTATGCGGATAAAGAGCATAGCTCTGGAAAACCATGGCGATGTTGCGGTCTTTGGAAGCGACATCGTTCCTATACTCATGGTCGATATAAAGCGTACCGGAAGTAATGTTCTCTAAACCGGCAATCCTTCGAAGCGTAGTGCTCTTACCGCATCCGGAAGGACCGACAAAAACGATGAATTCATTCTGCTTGATATCAATCGTGAAATCATGGACAGCATGTAAGCCGTTGTCATAGACCTTGTTGATATTGTGAAGCGAGACATAATAGTCCTTGGGATCTGGATCTTTGTCTTCCTTATCCCGGTCCTGGGCGGCAGCAATCTTCTGCTTTGCCTCTTCTTTTCTCTTTTTCTCTGCTTCCTTGCTTTCCTTCCAGCGAACAAAGAAGTTCTTTCTATGTTCCTTCTTTTCCTTACCGGCCTGACCCTTTTTCTCTTCTTCCATCTTGCATTCCTCCTTTTTGCTTAGAGACGGATATTCACATGGATGATTTCTTCATCCCTGATTGGAATCAGATTGTCTTCAGTCTTCTTTCCATCGACCCTGATCTCGCTCTTCTCAAGTCCTATGTTCTCCCTATCGATTTCATAGGTATGATTCCGGAAGACCCGGCGGACATGGACCTTACCAAGTTCTTTTGGAAGACAAGGATCAACTCTTAATCCATCAAACTCCGGTTGTATGCCTAAGATACCTTCGCTTAGAGCAACAAAAGACCAAGTCGCAGAGCCAGAAAGCCAGGAGTTCTTTGCCTGTCCATAGGATTTCGATGAACGGCCAGCAATCCTCTGAGAATAAACATAGGGTTCCGTACGATGGATTTCCGAATGCTCTTCGATGAAGCTTGGGGCATTACGCTTATAAAGGTCAAACGCACGCTCCGGCTCCTTTTCAACACAGCAGGCTAATACAACCCAAGGATTGTTGTGGTTGAATACAGCTCCGTTTTCCTTCACGCCCTGCGGATAAGAAGATATTTCTCCTAATTCAATATGATAGCTTGAATAAGGCGGATAGACAATCTCAAGTCCATAATCATCGAGAAGATACTGGAAGGAAGCATCCAAAGCCTTCTTTCCAAGCCCGAGTTCTTTTCCGATCCCAGCCCTAGTGCAGAAGCCTTGGGGCTCAATGAAGATTTTTCCTTCTTCACACTTTGTCGATCCGACTTCATGGCTATAAGCATCGTAGGCACGGATGAAATAGCCGCCATCATAGTCGAATCCATATTGGATGGTTGCTTGCTCAATGTTCTTTACAGCTTTTAATACTTCTTCGCCATCTTCCTCTTTCTGGATATGATTGGCAAGATCAACAAACTCTTTTCCATATTTGACAAACCTTCCGGCGATAAAGACCGATTCTGCCACATGAGTGTCATTATTCTCAACCGTTTGGAAGGATTCGCCATCTACTGCCGAGAAACAATTGAGATTCAAGCAGTCATTCCAATCGGCGCGTCCGATTAGAGGCAAGCCATGAGGACCAAGGTTCTCCCTAGTGTGATGAAGTGAAACAAGAAGATGATCGTAGAGCGGTTTTTCACTTCCCTTCACATTATTGAACGGAGTCGGATAGTCAAGGATTGAATAGTCACCCGTTTCTTTGATATAGGCAATCGTTGCTCCAACAAGCCATAAAGGATCATCATTGAAGCCGGAACCGATATCTGCATTTCCTTTCTTATCTAATGGTTGATACTGGTGATAAGTAGAGCCATCTTCGAACTGGATAGAAGCAATATCGATGATTCTCTCTTTTGCTTTATCCGGAATCCTATGAACAAATCCAAGAAGATCCTGGCAAGAATCACGGAATCCCATTCCTCGTCCAGTTCCGGTTTCAAAATAAGATGCGGAACGGGACATCCTATAGGTAACCATGCACTGATACTGATTCCAAAGATTAGCACCGCGATCAAATCGAGCAGAAGAGGACTTAACCGAGAAAACAGAAAGCAGTTTATCCCAGTATTCCTTCAGTTCTTCCCTTGCTTTCCTTACTTTTTCCTTTGAATTGTATTTTTTCTGCCTTGCAATTGCCTTTTCCTTATTGATGACATTCTGGGCAATGAACTTCTTATCTTGTTCGTTCTCAACATAGCCAAGCCTAAGAACAAGACTGGTTTCTTCGCCTGGTTTCAGGACAATATCATACCGATGAGAAGCCATCGGATAATAATCATGGACAATCGAATTAAAACTCTTACCTTCCCGGACTGCATCTGGATTATCCCATCCATTTTCTAATCCGAGGAAAATATCCCGATCCGTATCAAAGCCATCATGTTTCTTAGAACCATAGAAGAAACAATAATGGTTCCGACGTTCCCGATATTCTGTTTTATGATAAATGGTGTAGTCATCTACCTCAACTTCAGCAAGATTCAAATTGCGTTGATAGTTGTTAGCATCATCAACTGCATTATAGAGACAAAATTCAACATCGGCATAAAAAGAGAAGCGTTTTTCTTCATTGGATTCGTTCTTGAATTCAACAAGATTGACTTCACAGTTATCCGAAAGAGGAACAAGACAGGTCCTCTTCACCTTCAAGGAATTCTTGCTGCTTTCAAAAACCGTATAGCTAAAACCATGACGGCAGCAATAAGAATCAAGGTGAGTTTTGCAAGGAAGATAGCCGGGGTTCCAGACTGTATTTCCGTCCTTAATATAATAAAGACGTCCGGAAATATCGCGTGGAACATTATTGTAACGATACCGAGTTAAACGACGAAGCTTCGCATCTTTATAAAAAGAATAACCACCAGCAGTATTTGAAATAAGAGAGTGGAAATCATTCACGCCAAGGTAATTGATCCATGGCCTTGGAGTATGCGGTGTTTCAATCACATACTCTCTTTTTTCATCATCGAAGTGACCGAATTTCATAGGTTGTCCTCCTCTTTTCGAAAACGTTTACATTAATTTATCGAAAACGTTTACGAAACTGCAATAATAGTAATATCTTTTTTTGAGATTTTCAACAATAAAATTAAAAACAATCGCTTTTTTATTGTGTTCACAGCACATTTTTTGTGTTTTAAGCGCTTACCCGAAAATATTTTTTTGAATTTTCTATTGACAATTATTCCCACAATTGTTAAACTACCAACGAAATCGATTACGAAAGCCCTAACAAGAGGATTCCAATCGAACCTCAAGGTACACGGATCGATGGAGAACAAAGGACTGCAATATTCTAAAAGGGAGGAAAATGCAAGTATGAAGAAACAAGTTCTCAGTAGGTTAGTCTTAGCTGCTTCTGTTGCTGGCTTAGTCGGTTGCAAAAAGGATAATTCTAAAGTTGTCAACATCTATTGCTGGAACAATGAATTTGAAAATCGTATTTCCGATTATTATCCGGGTCTTGTCCGTGATGAAAACGGCGCACCGAAGAAAGACAAAGAGGGTGCTTATCTCTTAAAGAGTGGAAACCGTATCAAATACACTCAGATTGCTAACGAAAACAACGCCTACCAGAATGCTCTTGATGCCGCTCTTAACAACCAGGAATCTGCAAAAGCAGATGATAAGGTCGATATCTTCCTTAGGGAAGCAGATTATGCATTAAAATATGCTAACAGTGATATCACTCTTGATGTCAAGAATGATGTCGGACTCACCGACAGTGATCTCAGCGATAGGTATGACTACACCAAAGTCATTGCTACCGATACCCGTGAAGGAAAAGGCAAGGCCTTAAAGGGTGTTTCCTGGCAGGCAACTCCTGGCCTCTTCGCTTATCGTACTGATATTGCGGAAGAAGTCTTAGGAACCTCTGACCCGGACCAGGTCCAGTCTAAGATTGACACTTGGGATAAGTTCAATGCTGTTGCTGCTCAGAGGAAAGAAAAGAGCCACTACAGGCTTTCCGGCTACGATGATTCTTATCGTACTTTCTCTAACAATAGGGCTACTTCCTGGGTCAAGGGATATGACAAAGACGGAAAGCGTATTGTCACTTTAGATCCAAGGATCAAGAGCTGGATTAAGCAGACCGCCGACTACACAACGAATGCTTATTCTCATAAGACCAAATTATGGGATGCCGATTGGAAGAAAGATCAGGGTCCGGAAGGCAATGTCTTCGGCTTCTTCTATTCTACTTGGGGTATCAACTTCACTTTGAAGGATAACGCCTTAGCCAAAGCCACCTCAGATGGCGGAAAATACGAAGTCGGAAATGGTTTATATGGTAAATACCGTGTTGTCCGTGGTCCGGCCAACTATTATTGGGGCGGAACCTGGATCTGCGCTGCCAAAGGAACGGATAACATCGAAGATGTCAAAGACATCAGGAAAATGATGACCTGCGATAAGGATGTTGCCGAAACTATCACTCGCGGAACAGAAGACTACACTAACAACAAGACTGCCAGGCATAAGCTTGCTACCGATTCAACCTATAAATCTGATTTCTTAGGCGGACAAAACCATATCGCCTTATTCGAGCAGACAGCTGCTCAGATTAAGAGGAATGCAAGGTCCGATATTGATCAGACCTGCAATGAAGGTATCCAGAACGCCAGGCACGACTATTTCGCCAATCCGACAGAAACCAAATACAAAGAAGCTATCAACAACTTCAAAGCTACTGTCACTACGAAGACAAACGGCGTTGTCTTCGATGACACCTTCGCATCCTTATAATCGAACAAGACAAATAAAACTCACCTCCTTGGGTTTTTAACACAGAAAGCTGCCGGTACTCCTCTGGCAGCTTTTCTTGATTAAACAAATAGAACCTTTTAAAATGAAGTCCTATCCTTTCTGAGAAGAAGCGATGCGTTAAGTACTGTTCCTTAGGAGCGTTGGAACAGGCGAAGGCTAATGCCGCGGTATCGCTTTGCATCCGCATCTGTGAAAGGATAAATACGCCTCCGGAAAGAGTACGAAATGAGAAGATTCAATGCTGTGTACCGCCTATGCTTTGTATCCGTCTTTGCTGCTTTATACCTGATTCTTGCAAAACTCACGATTCACATCGGAAGTGCGCATCTCTCCTTTGCCTCCCTCTGTCCGATTTTCTTAGTAACTGCTGTTTCCTTTCCAGATGGCAGGAGGTCTGTTTTCATCGGACAGATTCTCGGGGAGATCATCGGTGGAACACTAACTCTCACCACACCTCTCTGGATTCTTCCACCAATTCTTAGAATCTTCTTCATCGGAATCGTTGCTGTCTATTACCGAAAAAAAGGAGACACTATCTTCTCCCATCTCTTTGTCTATTTCTTTGTCATCCTTACAGCGGGAATCATCACTTCCTTAGCAAACACTGGGGTGGAATACCTGGATGCTCTAATTAGGGGGTATCCATTCACTTATGTCTTCCTTCAAAGGCTCAAACGAATTGGCGTTTCCTTATTAACTAGTATCGTTATATCCATCAGGAATCTTCCGTTATCAAAAGCCTATCTTCGTTTTTCAAAACAGGATAATCCCAATAGAAAACAGGAATTAACAAAAGGATTGAAGAAAACAGAAAAAAATAGTCCGGAAAATTAACGCTATGTTTTTCTGTTATTTTAACAAGTTATAGAATAGTTCTTCTTAGACAGAATTATCCATCTTATGGGGATTTATGTGGAGTTCAATTCTGTTATTAAATTGTTTTATTTGTCTAAGTAGTATTTCATTTTTCGCTCTTTAATCATGCTTTAACAATTTTCGTGTTGTATGATGAAAGCAAGAAAACAGAAGGCTGACAAAATTGAAGTAACAATTCGCTAGTGTTAGTTTATTGAAAGGAGATATTGAGATAATGATTAACGGAGATGTCAGGGATTTCCTTCAGCGAAGGGACAGGAACGAATGGACTGTCCTTTACAAGGGAAAAGGTTATTTTTTCCAAACCGTCTGGGAGCCGGAGATAAAAAAAGGACACATCCAGATTCAAAGCTGGAAAGGGCATACGGACGATCATATCCATTTAAAAGATGATAATGATGCCAATGGAGACGCACTGGATTATTCCTGCATCGATCTTCCCGATTTTCCAACCTATGAAGAGGCCATCAAGGATTTCGTGAAGCAGAAGATATTCGACAATAACACGAAGACCTTCTGGGAAGTGCAGGAAGAAAGGGAATGGCTGGACTAGTCTCTTCCATTTGCATAAAAAAGAACCGTCTTTTCTTCGAGACGGCTCTTTTTCATTAAGATCAGAAGTTACTTCCAGTCAACAGAATGATAGAGTTTCAGGTATTCCTCAGCCGATTTCTTCCAGCTGAAGTCAATTCCCATTCCACGCCGAATCCTAGAATCAAGATTATGGGCATGATAGAGATTGCAGGCATTATAGAATGCATTCACTAAGCCGAAGTAATCATCATTTTGGAAAACAAATCCAGTAGCACGAGGACCATCCTGAATATCAACAACTGTATCATTGAGTCCTCCGACATTGGAGACAATCGGAAGAGTTCCATAGCGGGAAGAAATCATTTGACTTGTTCCGCAAGGCTCAAAATGACTCGGCCTTAAGAAGAAGTCACTAGCTGCATAGAGAAGATGAGCTAGATTCTCATCATACCGTTTGACCAAATAGACTTCCGGAGTAGACAATGCCTTAGCAAGAACCTGATCTTCCCTTTCACCCGTACCGATGATAATCCTTCGGGCACCATAGTTCCGAAGATGCGGGAAGAGGTCTAAGATACGTTCGACGCCTTTCTGAGGAGAAAGACGAGTAATGGCAGAGAACAAAGGACCCGTGAAGCCCTCCTGCCAATTCAGGCGACGGAGAATTTCCTGCTTGTTTGCAGCTTTTCCAGCGGCATAGTTATCAACATTGTAGTTCCTAGCAAGAATCGAATCCGTCTGAGGATTCCAAATATCGACATCCAGTCCATTGACGATTCCAGAGAAATCATAATGGCGGCACCAATCAATAATGGCGCCAAGGCCGCCAAAGCTATTGTGATCGTGAATCAGTTCCTGGGCATGAGTCTTGGAAACCGTATTGATTTTATCAGCCGACCTGATACCCGTCTTAAGGTAGTTGAAGGAATCACCAAGGCGGCAATAGCCAGAGTCATAGTATCCCAAATCAAGGTTGAAGAAAGCGGAAAGGTCTTCCCGTTTTGCCCAACCCTGATAAGCAGGATTATGAATTGTCAGGAAAGTCTTGATTTTCTTTTTGTTGTAACTGAGAAGCAAAGGTAAGACACCTGTCTGCCAGTCATTGCAATGGACAACATCGAAATCATTATGACGCGTAATAAAGGTATTGACGGCCATCCTGAAACAAGCAAAACGCTCCGTATCATCTCCGTATCCATACCTATTATCCCGATCAAACCGGTCCCTAGCCGTGAAGTAGAACTTCACTCCTTCTTTTTCGACTTTGAAAACACCACAGCCTTGAGTCCGCCAGCTCCTCTTGAAATCGAACTGGTCATAAAACCCATTCCTGACTTCAGGATGCTTGATACGAATGGACTTATAGAGAGGAAGGATAACAGAAACATCTTCGCCTAATTTTGCCAAAGCTTTTCCGTAAGAAAAGATGAAGTCTCCAAGGCCTCCGCTTTTGCAATATGGTAAAGCTTCCGAAGCGACTAGAAGGATTTTCATTAAACGATATCTCCTCGTTCAATACAAACAGGATTCTCTAAGGTACCCTTAATCAGAGTTGAATGGATAATCTGGGCATCCCGATCGACAACGACATTTTCCATTGTTGTGTTTTCGCCGATAATCGAATGGGCAGAGATGATAGCATTCTTGATTTTAGCACCCTTCTTGACTACGACACCACGTCCTAAGATGCAGTTTTCAAGTTCACCCTCAATCTTGCAACCATTTGCTAAGAAGCAGTTCTTGACAACGGAACCAGAAGCATAGACAGTCGGCGGAGTATCATAAGTACGAGTATGAATTGGCCAATTTTCCTTGAATAAGGAAGAAAAGACATCTTTATCTAAAAGTTCAAGGGACTGAGTCAGATGATGACTGAGAGAGTCAAAGCAACGGACATAGCCTTTGATTTCGACTCCACGGACTAAGACACTGGGTCCAAGATAAGATAAGACATCAGTTAAATCAAAGAAGGAAGAGGTTGACTGAGCGTATTCCCTTAAGGATTCCAACCTAGGATAATCAAGGATAAGAGAAGCTAAGGAAACATCACCGGAATCACTATCACCAAGGTTTGCTTGCAGATGAGTAACGTTTCCGTTTGCAGAAAGAGTCACTTTCTTGACACCGATGAAATGCGTCTTCAATCCTTTATCCACATGATGATAGAGAAGCGAAATACGGCTTCCAGAAGCAATGTGTTCTTTCAGAAGCTGATGATAATCGGCTTCGTAGACCCTGTTTGGCGAAGCAATGACGACATAATCCGGATGGAGGGATTTAAGGAAGTTATAGTTTTCCTGGATACAGGCGATGTCGGTGTTATAACCCGGAAAAGAAACTCTCGGCTCATCATAGAGGACCTGGAAATCACCAATCTTAGTATTTCCAATCCAGCTACGTCCGTTTCCGACATGACGGCTCAAGGAACGGATATGTCCAGGGCAGAGAATGCCAATCGATGGAATTCCGGAATTCCTGAAATTGGATAACGGGAAATCAATATAGCAATAACGTCCGAGGAAAACAGTAGAAGCCCTGAGACGATGCTTCGTAAGAGGACCGAACGTAGGCAGATTGAAGCAATCCACTAAGCCAACGACTTTGGTAGCCATAACTCTCTTTCCTCCTATTTCTTGTTGACCAGAACAACTTTTTCTTCTTTTCCGATCTGGTCTTTATCAACGATGGTCTTTGGCCCGATTAAGGCATACTTGACCTTGACACCGGACTTAATGACAGCACCTGGCATAATAACGGAATTCTCGACTTCGGCATCCTTCTCAACAGTGACTTCATTGCAGATGACACAGCGGCGAATCGATCCTTCAATGATGGCGCCCTGATTAATGACGCAGTGATCCACTTTGGCAGTCGAAGCAATATACTGAGGACGGCTAGCCGTATCAGCAGAATAGATTTTAAAATCCTCCGAGAAAAGATTCAGTTCACAATCAGGATCTAATAAATCCCTGTTTGCCTGCCAGAGAGACTGGACAGTACCGACATCTTTCCAGTAGCCCTTGAAAGGATAAGCAAACAAGCGTTTTCCTTCATCAAGCCTTGTCGGAAGAATATTCTTTCCGAAGTCATGCTGGGATTTCTTCTTCTCAGCATCCGCAACAAGAGCCTTACGGAGAAGATCATAGGTGAAAATATAGATGCCCCTAGAGGCATAGTCCGATTTCGGTTTTTCCGGTTTTTCCTGGAATTCTACAATACGTTTTTCCTCATCCGTGACAACAATACCGAAACGAGGTGCTTCGCTCCTAGGAACACGGATACAGGCAATCGTCACATCCGCATTGTTCTGCTTATGGAAATCAAGCCTTTCCGAGTAGTCCATCTTATAGATGTGGTCACCAGAAAGAATAACGACATACTTGCAATGCGTCTTATCTAGCCAATCGATATTCTGATAGATAGCATCGGCAGTACCTAAATACCAAGAAGCACCTTTTGGCGTCTCACGAGGAGGAAGAATGGCAGCATAGGCATAGGTTCCATTCAATCCCCAGTTACGTCCGGAACCAATATAGTTGTTCAGAGCAGTCGACTCATATTGTGTTGCGATACCGACAGTAGAAATGCCGGAATGGGCAACATTCGATAACGGAAAATCAATGATACGGTACTTACCGCCATAGAAAACAGCTGGTTTGGCCATAGACTCCGTCAAAGATTGTAGACGAGTTCCTCGTCCACCGGCGAGAATCCTTGCGACCCTTTCTTCCGAACGTGGCATATTAATGAAATCCTCCTGCTTGAAAGTTCTTTATTATTATAAAACGGAAGAAGGGAAAAAGAGAAGAGGAGGGAAGCAAAATACGGCGGAAACAAGGCAAAATACGTCACAAGGCTCTTAAAAACAGAAGACTCCAATCTTGCTTGGGTATTCATCCGAAAATATGCTTTTGAAATTCAAGAAAAGTTTCCGTAGTTTTCGTTTTACCTGTCGTTGTTTTGGTCCTAAGTTAAAAATAACACATCTTTGGGACAGCAAAGCCCCATAACAGTATTTATTCTTACCCCTTTGATTCCAGTAACTACGACTACCATCCGGAAAAAGACTCCCAGAGCAAAGATGGAGGATTAAAAAACGGAGCCGCCAATGGGCAGCTCCGTTTTCTGTTTATTTCTTCTCAGTTCCGACATCCTCTTCTTTAACCAAAGGGGATTCAATGGCTTTGACCGGATTGGCTTTCTTATCTTTTTCCTGGTAGACGTCCAGATAAGAACGTTTCCGTTTGTCTTCGTGGATGGTAACAAGGATAAGGTCAACATAATTGACAAGATCACGAAGTTTTTCGCTCGGAGTCGATAAGATGGCTTGAAGTCCGAAGTTGCGGAGAAGCTCGGTAGACTTCCTGATACGGGCAGCATCCATCTTGCTGAATGCCTCATCGAAGATAACAAGACGGAGCGTATTATTGTCCGATGCATTCTTTACGCGGCAGAGCTGCGCAAAGGAAGCGAGAATAGCAATGTAGAACGGAGTCTGGCTTTCACCTCCGGACTGACTAGAGAAGCTGCGCTGGAGGGAGATTGTCTGCTGCTCATCACCGGTTCCGCTCGTCTTGAGAAGGTCGAAGATAATATAGGTTGTGTAGGATGTGAAGCGCTCGACATTCCGAAGAATCTGTTCTTTCTGTTCACCAGTAGCGGAAGTAGAAGAGGAGATAAGATTAAATAAATCGTTCCTGGTAGAGCGGTATTTCTCGTTGAAGTGGGTTTCTGCATCACCGGCACGGAGAAGGTCGGGATCCCTGATCCTGTTATAGTACTCGATAAAGTCCTTATTCGGAGAGACCTTGAACTGATAGGTATCCCGTCCGAAGCGGGAATCAAGGAGAGCCTGGTTGAGTTCTTCAATCTGAGCATAAACAGTATCAATAGCAGTACGGAGCTTATAGATGAAGTCATCCTTGAACTCTTTGACGGATTCATCATGGGCTTTGGCGATTTTTTCCTCATAGTCTGGAAGCCTGACCTTGGAAATGTTCTCCAATTCTCGGTCGAATTCCAAATTGGAAACTTCGCTTTGGCTATCGTAATTGAGGTTATAGGTGCTGCAATACTCGTTACGAAGCTTCCAAAGCTTGTTGCGGTTATTGATCTGAGTCGATTGAGCCGTGATGGATTCCTTATAAGCCATCGACTTGACCTGGCTGACACTCCTGCCCTGCTGGTCTAACAGCTTTGCAAAGAAGGGCTCATACTCTTCATTGACAACATCCTTCGGGTAGGATTCCAGCTGGCTCTTAAGAGAAGCAAGGTTGGCTTCTGCCCTTGGAATATCCTGACCATTCAGACGTTTCCTGTTGGCACGGATTTCACCCGATTCCGTCAATAGGGCGCTTTGCTGCTTCTTGATTTCATCCTGCTGTTTCTCGATTTCCTCAATCTTGGAATTGACTAGGCTCCTATCGCCTTTGGAAGCAGAAAGCATTTCTTTATTGATATCGTCCGCTTTCTTTTCAAGGTCTCCAATCTGATTGAGACGATTGATATCGGCTTCATCGGCCTGAAGTTCATTCAAGCTCCTGAGCGGAAGAGTCAATAAATCGGCAATCTTGCTGCTCAGTTCATTGAGAAGCGAGTAGAGATTGTTCCTCTTCTGATAATCCTGGGAAGAGACAGCCTTGGTCTTGCTAGAAACCTGAGTTCCGATATAGAAAATACGTCCATAAGCACGGTTGAGGTACCAAGTCGCAAATCCACGGTATCCCGTACCATCTGCAAGAAGTCCAGAGCCGGATTGACGTGCTTCTTCAAAGGAGTAGCACTTCTTAATACGTCCTAAGAGATAGTCGGTATAGGCTCTTGCACCTTCATCCTTTGTTGTGATGAGCTTAGCGATAGAATCATCATTCGCCACCCTGTTCGCAGAAAGAAGACGTTCGGTATCGACTAAGGAAACCGAATAGTAGTTATAGGATGTCGTCAGCTGTTTCCTGATACGGTTTGCTTCTTCATAATACTGCGGATTGACAAAGAAGTTGAACTTCTGGCGGAAGAGGACAGCTTCCAGGGCAAAGGTCCAATCCGGATCATTGACATCAATCAAATCACAGAAAATATGGACATAGGCATCCTGATGTCTTGCCTTCAAGGCATTCTCAAGTCCATGCTTGATGGTCCTATACCTAGGACCAAGCTGATCAAACGGCTTCTTGCCCTGGCTGACAGCCGATAAATCCGACTGAAGGGACTGAAGTTCCTGGCTGACCGAGTAGATTTCATTGCTGACATGGGTCTTCCTCTCGCTTGCTTCATTCCGAAGGGTTTCCCTATCATTTCGGAAATTCTTGATGACAAGGAAGTCAAGATTATCCTGCATCAGTCCGTCATAGATGGTCTTGGCTTCACCGGCAACATCGGAAACCAGTTCAAGGAAGGAATCGAACTTATCCTTCAGCTTGTCTCCAAAACGGGAAGAATCAAAGTTCTGATAATAGTTATAGAAAGAGGAACATGCTTTGGAATAAGAATGTGCATAGGAACTAAGCGTATCCTTGACATTCTTGACCTGGAGAGTGATTCGGCTGATTTCCTGCCTGACCCCCTCTTTCTTCCTGGAAAGCTTCTCCGTAAGAGAGTAATTATCCGACTGAAGCTTCTTTGCATTATAGGAATTCAGGTCGTTTCCTAAATCATCCAGCTGATTATCCAGCTGATTCAACTCATTGGTAATATCAAGAAGGCGTTGATTGCCTTTCTTGACCTGTTCATTGAGATTATCTAAGGCCTTCTTTCCTTTTTCATAGTCGGCTCTTGCATTGATGTAGTTCAGCCTATCGATTTTCTTCCGTGAACTCTGAAGCTCATTGAAAATCTGCTGGATCTGAGTAAGAGTCGTGACCTTTTCCTTTAAGGTCTTAGCCTCGTTTTCCAGAATCTTATACTGTTCGATGTTCTTCTGCCTAGGAGCGATATCGACATTCTCATCGGCATCACAGATATATTCCGTGATAAAGGAAGAAATATTGCTGATTGGAGCAAAAGAAACAGCCTTCTTAAACAAAGAGAAGTACTTATCCGGAAGGTTTCCGAAAGCTTCTTTCGAGAAAGCCTGATATTCCGTATCGGTATCAAAGAAACGGAAATGATTCACCTTATAGTTGGTTCTTGCCCAAGCAGAAAGCTCACGGTAACGCCTAGGACGAACCTTTGCTTTATCCTCTTCCGTCTCCGCATTGGAGAAGCCATTCTCCGGGAAAGCAGAATCCAAATAGAAGTAATGCTTATCGATTTTATCCGAAGAATCCACATCGAAGCAGACACCTAAGGTAAAGGTTCTGTTTTCGACGTCATCGAAAATCTCGATGGCAATATACGAAGAAAAGGTTCCTCTGCGAAGAACAATATTCGAACCATCATCCTTAATACCGGTCTGTCCACGAAGATAGCTCAAAAGCGAACGACCAGAACGGCCTTTTTCGTTTGCGGCCTTATTGAAGTTCTCCGGACGGGTAGAACCAAGGATGATAATCTGCAAGGCATCGATGATGGTTGACTTTCCAGTACCATTCGGGCCCGTAAGGAACGTAATGTTTTTAATATCCGTTGTGACATTGCTGAAATAATGCCAGTTAATCAGACGGAGTTTCGTTAAGGATTTCATTTATTTTCTCCTTCCTTGGCATCATAAGCAGGGACATCAGTCCTAGGTTTTGTCTCGGATGCCATCTTATCGAAAAGAGAAGGCTCAGCGGCTGCTTCCTGCGGTTTGGTCAAGAAGGAATAGAGGCTATTGAGCTTTTCGGAAGAGAGCAGATAGCGGATGGTAGGCATAATATAGAAGGAATAACTCGGATCGGAGAAGGAACCCGTGCACTTTGAGACAATGTTGAAGCCATCCAAGGTACGAAGAGCTGAGCTGATCGTGTTCGAAGAAAGACGCTTGCTGACCGAAGAAAGGCCAAGCTCATTGCAATAAGCACTCAGGGCTCCCGAGGTCCTTAAGACCTCCGTCTCTTCTGGTGCTTTCTCTAGCTGATTTTCATAGTAGGAGCGAAGAGCAAAGACAATCAAAGTAGTCGTCGGGTCGAAGCGGAAGTGATTCCGTTCTGCGCTCGAGGTGACAAAGATGACGCCATCTTCATCCGACTTGGAAAGTGTCCTGTCCCTATAGGAAAGATAATCTTCGAACGTATCATAATAACGTTCGATGAACCTGTAGTCCGGATCGGCGCGGAAGATCTTGCTCTTCCGGTCATAGGACTTCCGGCAGATATAGCACTGATAGAGAAGATCGTTTAAAACCTCTGAGAAGAGATTCTTATCCGATCGGCTCCTTTTTTCATAATCCTCTTGAAACATGTTTCGTCACTCCTTTTTTCTTGAAGCGGTATAACGGCCTGTAGTATCCGGCATAAAGGACTTGGTCCTCAAGCTTTTCGCACGTATAAGGAATCCTATTCAAGGTAGCCTTAAGGATTCCGAGAATCCTCCTGACAAGATCATCGGTATTTTCAATACGCATTTCATTCGTCAGCCTTTGATCTCTGCCTTGCCTGTTCTCTTCTAGATACTGCCTGATGGTCGTATCCGAGAAACGGTTAAGCTCATTATCCAGAATGTTATTCCTCAGCATCGAAGACTCTTCCGGAAGAAGATCATCTTCCAACGGGAGAGGCTCATCCCTAATGTCTTCCTGAGTTCGGCGATAAGGCATCCTCCTCGACTGGGAATCAAGATAACCCTGACGATAAAGGGAGATGGTCTCGCCTGCTTTCCTGACAATCGGCCTTTCGTCATAGGAAAGAGCCGGGTTCTTGCTGATTTCATTTGCCATCGAACGAATGATCGTCGTCAGTTTTCCTTTGACGGTCTTATCACTATTGGAAAGATAGTTGACCTTTCTCTGAACAGCCTCTGTGTAATCGGCGTTAGCATGGTCGATTTCATCAAAAGCGGAAGAGAGACGAGAGAAAATGTCAATGACATCCTGAATCTTCTTGATGACCGAAGACGTCAGCTTTGCAAGATCCGTCTCGGAGTTTCCAGGCTCTGCTTTTGCCTGACGGACAAGACGGGTGATAATACGTTCGGATTTGATCCAGCGTTTCAGAATCGAAATTGTCGGCTGAGCATAAAGTCCTAAGGAATCATACGTTTTCCTTGGATGATAGTATTTATCAGCAATTCCTGCGCGATATTCATCAAAATGCTGCTGCAGGGCTTTGTTTGGATCAAAGACTTTCGAAAGACGATTTCCGTAAACAAGAATCTGCTGACGGAGAAGAGTAACCGACCTATCGAGAGTATCGGCATTGTTCTTGGCGTTCTCCAAAGAACGATACCTGTAGTCGTCTTCTTTTTCGTCTTCCCTCTTGAGTTCTGCATAAGTCTGATGGACTAATGGCAGATAAGAGGAAGTATCACAAGCCAAATCATCCAGAAGCTTTAGCATCTGGATGGAAAAAGAAGGCAGATAGAGATACTCGACATTCGTCTTCGGATTCCGGGAAATGATATACCATCCGCATTTAGAAAGCTTGCGGATGATGTAGTTGACTTTCTGACTTAGGATGGAAGCTTCATCCTCCTTGTTTCCACCAGCCTCGACTTCAACGGTTTCTTCTTCGTCTTTATCGTCTAAGCGGTCGGTTTCAATGGAGAATAGCTGCATCCTCTCTTCTCCCTGGCTTTTCAGGGAGATAGCAAAATCGCTGCGCTTGACATCTGTTTTCTGATTGCGCAGCAGATGATATAACGTAATAAGGGAAAAAGCATAGACTGTCTTATACTTCCGAGAGAGCGGAGCAAAGAGCTCTTCGGGAATTTTATCAAATAAGCGGTTCAATTCGATTGGTCCTTCTATGACTCTTTAGGCCATAAAAATTATAATCTAATTCCCCTTATCCTTTCAATAAAATCTATCCTCTTTTCTATCGCTAAGAAAACCATCGGTTCACCACTTGGATACACAAAAAGAAAGAAAAAAGGCATTATCCTTTTTCCTAGGTCCTTGCTATACTATATTTTGATGAAAAACCAGACATTCTATACTCAGTTCGCATCTCACCGGAAATCAAAGAAAACTGCGATTTTCTATCAAGGAAAAAGCCTGACCTACTCTGAGCTCTACTCTAAGACAGAAACGCAAGCGAAATTTCTTTATAACGAAGGCATCAACAAGCGTTCCTTCGTTACTAGGATTTCCGAATTCTTTCCAGAGAGCGTAATCACTCTTCTAGCCCTTTTGAAAATCGGATGCACGATTACGGTCTTGTCCTCTCATCTTCCTCCGAAAGCCTATGCGAGAAGGAGGAAGGATAAGCCAGAAAGCGTCCTTTTCCTTCAAGACCGCCTTTATAAGAAATACCTTCCTATTCTCAAAGAGAAGACTTCTGCTATTGTGCTTCTCTCTCCAAAGAAAGATCTTCCTTTCTCCAAGAAACGGGAATATCTGAAAGAAAACAAGGAAAGTCTTTCGGTGGCAAGAAAAGACGGCTTTGCTGATTCTGTTTTTGTCTTCCCCTCTCACAAAAAGAGGAAGGAAGTTCCTTCCTTCTCGAATGAGAAAAAGGAAGTTCTGATTTTCCATTCCCTTGGTGACACAAGGCATGGAAAGACACTATCCTTTTCCAATGAAATCAGGGATACCACAACCGTTTCCTTCCTTCAGGAAGTCTCTTCCGAAGCAAGGAAAGGAACGATTCTTCCTTTGATGCCATTAGAGAGTGCAGGCGGAACTCTATCTGGAATTCTGACTCCTCTTTCTTTAGGAAGGAGCATCAATCTCGTCAACAAGAACAAAGTCGATAGTGCCATCTACTGGATCAAGAAAAAGAAAGCAGATACTCTGATCCTTCTCCCTTATAGGTACCAAGCGATTCTCTCCCAGAGGACATCCTCAAGGAGCAAGAAAATCAAGAGTGTCATTCTGACACTAGAAAAACCGACCTTTGAGCTAAACGAATCTGTCTTCCCCTATTCCTTAAAACAGGCTTTCTGGGCAAACGAAGCAGGTGGTTTCCTTCTTGGCGGTTCCATCCAGAACAGCTTGACTCCGGATCTTGGTGTTCCGTTAACTCCGTTCTCTGTGAAATTACTGCCTTTAAAAGGAACCTCTCCGGTCCAAGAAGGAGAAGAAGGATGCCTTGCATTCTCTCTTCCCAATGGATTTTTCGGATACAAGGAAGATGATATCAACAAAGACACCATCCTTTTTGAAGGTGTTCCTTACTTCATCTTAGATGACATTCTAATCTATAAGGATGGACACTACATCTTCTCACGCAGAAGGAAAAATATCGCCCGCTTCCATGGCTATCCGATTTACTTGGATAGGATTGAAAACATCAGCCTAACCATCCCCGGTGTCATTTCTGCAAAAGTGTTCTTCGATCGAAGCATCAATCATACTCCTTATCTTCACTTATTTATCGAAAACCGTGATCGCCCCGATGAAACCCTGTTTAAAGAACTAAGAAAGAAATTCGACGACAACAGGATGACCTATTCTATTCCAAAGAGAACCTCCATCTATCCAAAGTTCCCACGGAACTATAAAGGCGAAATCGATACAAAGGCACTCTGTCAGTTCTTATAAAA
Organism: uncultured Mollicutes bacterium; assembly: GCA_900549915.1. Taxonomy (GTDB): domain Bacteria; phylum Bacillota_I; class Bacilli_A; order RFN20; family CAG-288; genus Enterosoma. Next base: position 23,004 of record URQF01000011.1, read on the forward strand.
CAAAACTCCAGGTATCAATAAACTTTTACTTTAAAATCGGATTCCAAGCTGATTTTCGTTTTTGTGTATTCAGATTAACTACCCTTGTTAAATGGGTTTCTGTTCTAAGAAACACAGATGGAGAGGAAAGCAAACTGATAGGTAAAGTGAAATAAGGACGAAAAAAATAGCCAAGAGAGAGAC
>URQF01000012.1 GCA_900549915.1 uncultured Mollicutes bacterium
GCTGCATAGTGCTGGTGCACCGCGTAGCCGTCGGCCATCCTTCTGCATTTAATAGGAAATCCCTCCCTGTATTAATACGGAACTATCAAGAAGGGGATCAGCTAGGAACAGACTTAGTAGAAAAAGACGTCTTTGCGTTTTTGCGAAAGCAGGGTGTTCCTTCCTTCCTTATTTCAATATATCCTGTATTCATCCAAAACGAAAAAATACAATGTGTACCTTTCTACAAAGACTTGAAGAAAGAGGGCTTTCCTCTTTCTTTGTTCATTCCTTGCTTATTTGTCAGAAGCAAGCAAGTTTCCGTATTATTTCCTTTAGAGCCTATTGAAAAGTAAAGGAAAACATAGCTTTTAAGGGTAATTTCCTGTTTTTTGTGTGTTTTTTAATAAATGACAGGAGATTGTATAAAAACGTTTACATTTTTCTCTTGAAAAGAAAGGGGTTACAAACTACAATATACGCAGTTGTGTAAATCCACATAAAACCACTAAGGAGGTTTTGAAGATGAAAAAGTATGTTGCATTAAGTTTGACTGCTCTGTCGTTATTCTCTTTAATCGGCTGCAAGAAGGGAGATACTTCTGGTACTACTGAAGCACCGAAAAAAGATTCAGCAACCGTTGAACCAGCTAAAAAGACCCGTGTTCAGAAAGCTATCGAAGATGCCGAAACCTTAAATTGGGTTGACCTTTACAAGAAAGCAAAAGATGAATTAAAAGGAAAGAAGTGGTATGCCTGCGGAAACACTTCCCGTGGACAGGGCGCTATGGATGCATTCATCCAGTGCTTACAGGGCAACAAATATGCTGATGATCATAAGACCTTTGTTGAATCCACTGATGCCAATTATGCAACACTGAAGGCCTACAACAGCACCGACTTCTCTGTCGAGTCCAACTGGTCCAACCAGACCGGCGGTCAGATTTATGACTATGTTGACAACGATATCAAAGGTGCTAAGCAATTAAATAGGGCACTTATCCAGAACGCAAACGATCTCCAGGCAAAGGAAATCGAGACTGGTAACCTTCTCAACTTTGTTCCAAAAGAATACAAGGTAGCTGCTCCGGGCGAAGAATATGCTCCGTTAGGCAGGGAACGTAACGCTAAGGTCTTCAGGCACAACAATGCCGATGACAAGAAAATTAAGAACAGGTGGCAATTCACTGGAACAGACTTCCAGTTCAGGAACTTCCAGAACGAAACTGTCGGCCGTAATTTCTTAATCAGGCTCACTCAGGACAAATATGCTAATCAGGTCAAGGCAGCCTATGACGCTATTGATGACGCTACATTAAAAGCAAAAGCTGACGCTGCCATCAAATATGTCAAAGACAATAAGATTGCCAAAATCTATGGCATCACTTCCACCAACGGAGAATATGCCTTAGCTTGGGACTACCTTGTTGGCAGGAACAACTCCTATGCAACGGATGATGGACCAATCAGGACTGATTTAGCCAAGAAATCCAATGCCGGTAGGAACGGCTTACTTGTTTATTCCAAGCTCCGTAAGATTAAAGAGACCAAAGATTCCTCTGTCAACAATGTCGATATCGTTTCTTACAACACGGAATACAAAGGTGTTGGTGGATATTCCTACAAGCATTATTGCCAGATCTTCAAAGATGCTCCGTATCCGTATGCAGCTTGCGCTTTCAGTCACTTCATCACCTGCAACAAGGATGGCTTCTATGCCTGGGGTAAAGATATGGGCTGCTACCCAATCAACACAACCGTCGGTATCGATCATTCTAAAGGCGGCGAAGGCTGGAAAGTCTACAACGAAGAAACTGGTAAGCCCGATAAGGTAATCACTGCTGAGACCAGGAACGATAAGGGATGGAGCTATTGGAAGGATAAATTAGTCGAAGAAGATCCTGTTTACTCTTCCGCACATGCTAAACTCTCTGTCTGGCTTGGCACACTGAAATCACTGAAAAAGTAGTTCTACACAAAATCAGTAAATGGAATAGCGAGATGAACCATCATCTCGCTATTCTTTATTAAAAATCTGTTTATTCGGCTTTATATCCATAGGAGAGAATTAATGGTCAACACAAACATTAACACTACAAATTCAAGTCCAAAGCCGCAGAAAAACGATGAAATCAGTTCTGCGAGAAAGACCTGGAACAAAATCGCCACTTATTGCCGCAAACCAGACCACATTATTCTGATTGTTTTCGGCATCCTTCTGACTATCGGAATCATTGCTCCGATGTTTTCCTTGGTTTCCGATTCTTTTACCATCCATGCAGGCTTTGAAAATAGGTTCTCAGAAAAGGAAATCGGTGCAATTTATCCTTTTGGATGGCTTGCCGCCTTTAATCAGGATTACCTTGGATTAGCAAAAACCGTCTTCTGGGTACCACTAGGACGTTCCTTAATCACAGGCGTCTTAGCTTGTGTCTTTGCTCTCATTTTCGGTGGACTCACCGCTTACTTGGTCACTCGTACCAACAGGCCATGCAAATCCTATATTTCCACGATTTTCATCTTCCCGTATATTAGGCCGCAATGGACGTTAGCCTTAATCTGGAAATATTTATTCTGGACAGCACAGAACCCTGGAGAAACAAACGGCATCCTTGCCAACTGGGGTATCAATTGTCCGAAATGGTTAGCCGAAGGTCTTTTCCCTACCTCATTGATCCTAGGAATCCACTACGCAGCCTTCGCTTACATGAGGATTGGAAACGTATTTAAGAACAGGGATTCCAACCTAGAAGAAGCTGCTACAATTCTTAATACACCAAAATGGAAGATCTTCCTCCGTGTCACCATTCCTAGGATTACTCCTGCTATCCTTTCAACCATTCTTCTTGTCTTCTCTAATGCTATTGGAGCCTATCCAGTTCCTTACTATTTGCAATACGATAACCTAGCTGTTGAATACATGCTTCAGAAGAAGGATTATCCTTCCATGGCAGCAGCCATTGCAATTGTCATGACACTGATTGGATTCGTCATTCTTTTCGTCAACACTAGGTCAAGCCGAAGCCGTAAGCAATATACGACGGTCACTGGAAAAGCCGGTCAGGTCGAGCCAGTCAATCTTGGCAAGGTCGGACGTTGGGTTGCTGCAGTCTTCCTTATTCTTGCCACAGCATTTACTGCTATTTATCCGATTGTCTCATTCGCGTTACAGACATTCCTTCCAAATCCGAACGACTTCTCTATGGGATTCACCAACTTATGGTGGACAAATAGCGATCCAGGCAACTCTGAAACAAGGAACGAACTTGGCATCTTATTCAACCCTACTATCTGGTCAGCCTTCGGAAATACGGTTAAAATCGGTTTAATTTGTTCTCTCTTTGCCGGTACGATTGGTAACTTAATCGGTTATGCAGTCAGCAAGAACCGAAAGAACGGGTTTGCCCAGTACGTCAATGCAATGGCATTCATTCCTTATCTGCTTCCTTCCATCGGCTTTGGTGCCGCATTCGCCGTCATCGGCGGAAAGAGGAACAGGATGGGTACAACAGCTCTATTCGTCCTTGTCGGTACCATCAAGTACATACCTTTCTCCTCTCGTTCATCTCTTAACGCAATGAGCCAGCTCTCGGGCGAAATCGAGGAAGCTGCCGTAATCCAGAATGCCTCCTGGCCGAAACGTATGGGAAAGATTATCATTCCGATTCAGAAGTCTTCCTTCATCTCTGGATACACGCTTCCTTTGATTACATGTACTCGTGAGCTCTCTCTGTTCGTCATGTTATCCACCAATTCCTCTAGCTTACTGACCTTAGCAAGGAACCACTATGATGAAATCGGCGTTTACGCAAGGTCTTCCGCTTGTAACCTTATTATCATCATCTTCGTCTTAGCAGCTAACCTGATCGTACAGTGGACAACTGGTTCACGCCTTGACGGTGGAGTTGCCAGCAAAAACAAATAAACCCATTCAGGAGAATTAAAACTATGCCAGAAATTAAAATCATAGACGTTGTCAAACGTTGGAAGGATTTCTACGGAAGCGACCATATCACTAGGGACATTCCGGATAAATCCTTCGTTGTCCTCCTTGGTCCTTCCGGATGCGGAAAGACAACTCTGTTACGAAGGATTGCTGGTCTTGAGACTCCAACATCTGGAGAAATCAAGATTGGTGATGAAATCGTCTTTTCTTCCAAGAAGGGAATCAATGTTCCGCCGAACAAGCGTCGTGTTGGTTTCCTCTTCCAGAACTACGCACTTTGGCCGAACAGGACTGTCTATCAGAACATCCAATTCGGTCTGAAGAACATTAAGGATACAAGGCCGGAAATTGACTTTGATTATGTCACCCGCCAGCAGATTATCCGTATCCTGAAAAACAAAGCAGATCGTGTCATCTACTTCGTTAAGGACTCTGTTGATAAGAAAGGCAAAATCAATGAAGATGTTGCCTTAATCAAGTTAATCGACAACTTCACCATCTCTAGGTATACGGCAAAAGAAATCTATGCCTTACACCTTGAAGAAGGCGACAAGGAAAACAAAGTAGCTGCCAAAATTGCAGAATGCGAAGCAAAGTGCAATTCCATCGTTGAAGGATACAAAGCCAAAGGCATCTCAGTCAACGAAAAAGGCTTACTTTTCCAGAACGGAGAAGTCAGGTTCAAGCATCGTGGCCTTTCCAAGGAAGAAAGCGAACAGGCTATCCGCCGTGTTGCCCGTATTGTCAAAGTCGAAGAGTTCAGGAAACGTTATCCGAATGAGCTCTCCGGTGGTCAGCAACAGCGTGTTGCCATTGCCCGTACTTTAGCACCAGAGCCGAAGGTCATCTTCATGGATGAGCCTCTCTCGAACCTCGATGCCAAGTTACGTCTTGAAAGGCGTTCGGAATTGAAACGTCTCCATGTCGAAACTGGTGCAACCTTTGTCTACGTCACCCACGATCAGCTTGAAGCAAGGACACTTGCCAGCCGTATCTGCTTAATCAACAATGGATCTCTTCAGCAGTATGATGCTCCTTTGACTGTCTATAGCCGTCCGAACAATCTGTTCGTTGCCGACTTCGTCGGTAACCCGGCTAGGACCTTAAGGGAAACCAAAGTCCATCAGAAAGAAGACGGAACCATCGAGTGCGTCTTCTTTGATTCTATCCATGCTGTTTTCAAACCGAATGAACCACTGAGCCTCAGCAAAGAAATCAGTCTTCGTAATGAGGAAAGGGCAAAGGCCAAAGCTGAAAAAGAAGCTAGGAAACAGGAAAAAGGCTACGTCGAGAAGCTCAACAAGGATACAACCTTCAACTACAAGATCACCAAGACCGATGGTATCTATGAGCGTAAGGAAGAGCATGATCCGACCGATGAAGACTATATCTTAGGTGTTCGTCCGGAGTTCATCACTCTCACCGAAGGAGAAGGAAAAGGCAGGGATGCCATTGTCTACTCCGCCAGGCCGAGTGGTATGGAAACGACCATCAAGATGGATATCAATGGCTATGTCGTCACTGGTGTCATCTTCGGCGCCAATGACTTCAAAGTCAACGAGCATATCAAAGTCGGATTCAAAGGAAATGATATCCTGTTCTTTGATAAGACTAGTGAAAAGCTGATTTCCGCTGGTTCACTCGAAATCGATTAATCATTCTCCAATAGATAAGCAGGCTGTTTCTTCTAACAGCCTGCTTTTTCTGTGGAGAAGGCAAAGAACAAATAGAGTGATTTTTTCTGATTCTATCTGTTCCAAAATCAACGGGTTTGGAATAGAATGAATGAGGAAAAGAGGTCTTGAATATGGCAGAACGTGACTACAAAAGCATTTATCAGACTTGGCTTAGGAAAGTCGATGATGTCGACTTATCCAAAGAGCTGAAAGGAAGGAACGAAGCACAGATAGAAGATGCTTTCTATCGTGACTTAGAGTTTGGCACTGGTGGTCTTCGCGGCGTTATCGGAGCTGGAACAAACCGCAGGAATATCTATACCGTTGCTAAAGCAAGCCAAGGCTTATCAAACTATATCTGCAAACATTATCCAAATGGAAAACGGTCTGTTGCCATTTCACGAGATAGCCGTTTAAAGAGCGATGTCTTTGCCAAGATTGCAGCTCGTGTCTTTGCTGCCAATGGAATCGAAGTCCACATCTATCCTCAGATTTCACCTGTTCCGACTCTTTCTTTTGCCACTCGCTATTTGCATTGTTCTGCTGGTGTCAGGGTTACGGCAAGCCACAATCCTTCGAAGTACAATGGCTACAAAGTCTACGGAGAAGATGGCTGCCAGATAACAACAGAAGCTGCAGCGGAAGTTTTATCGGAAATCGAGTCTATCGATATCTTTAAGGACATCAAGCTTATCTCTTATGATGAAGGATTTGAAAAGAACCTTATTTCCTATATACCTCCCAAGGTTCTGACTGCCTTTATCAAAGAAGTGAAGAGCCAGTCCTTATTAGGAAACGAAAGTATCGATAAGAACGTTGCTATTGTCTACACTCCTTTAAACGGAACTGGACTTATCCCGGTCACTCGTACCTTAGCAGAATCCGGATATACAAACATCACTGTTGTCAAAGAACAGCAGTTCCCGAACGGCTACTTCCCGACTTGTCCATTCCCGAATCCGGAAATCCAGGAAGCCATGGCCTTAGGAAGGAAATATGCAAAAGAAAACAATGCTGATCTTCTTCTTGCAACAGATCCAGACTGCGACCGTGTCGGAATTGCTGTCCGCGATAAGGATGGAAACTACAAGCTCATCAGTGGTAACCAGACCGGAAGGCTTCTCTTTGACTATATCTGCAGCCGTCGTATTGCTTTAGGCATCAGGCCAAAAGAACCGGTCTTAGTCAAGACTATCGTTACTTCCGACAGGGCAGAGAAGATTGCAGATCATTATCATGTGAAGACAGTCAATGTCTTAACTGGATTCAAATACATCGGTGAACAGATTGGTCTTCTTGAAAAGCAAGGAAAAGAATCCAACTACATCTTTGGATTCGAAGAATCCTATGGATGTCTGACTGGCACCTATGTTCGTGATAAAGATGCTGTCGATGGTGCATTCAGGATCTGTGAAAGGTTTGCTTATTACAAATCCAAAGGCATTTCCTTATTAGACAAGCTGGATGAGCTCTATAAGACCTACGGATATACGAATAATTCTCTTCATAACTATGAGTTCGATGGTTCTTCTGGTTTTGAAAAGAGGCAGGAAATCAGGAAGAAATTCCGTTCTGGTATCGAGGAAATCGGTGGAAAAAAAGTCATCAAATCCTTCGATTATCTGCCGGGACTCGATGGACTTCCGAAAGCAGATGTTCTCAAATTCGTCCTTGAAGATGAATCCTCCATCATTGTCCGTCCTTCTGGAACAGAACCGAAACTGAAAGCCTATATCTCTGTCACAAAAGAGTCTAGGCAGAAAGCAAAGGAAGAAGATCAGATCATCGCTGATAACTTAGCCGGATTATTCAAGTAAAGACGGAACAGGTGTGTTTTAAAAGTCAAAGGCATTTCATTTGATTTAGAAAGAAGCAAGAAATTCAAAAAGCAAAACTATTGTCCCTTCGTAGTCTCATGAAGTTCTTGGATTTTCTAAGAATTGGTCTATAATTTAAATGATAAACATGCCCTTTGATGTGTCTTAGGGAACGAAAGTGGCTGTGATGCAACTGTGTTGCTGGCGGCCACTTTTTTCGTGTTCTCTCATAGAATATCAAACAAGTGCCCTTAGAAAATTCGTCTCTCTAAAAAAGGGACCCGTTCCGGGTCCCACAAAAAGGAGGATCAGAATCTGTCTGTGTGAATGCAGACAGATTTTTTATTCGTGATCTGCTTTCGCTAAGAAGTCTTTGAGAACTTCAATTCTCTTCTGAGTGATATTGATATCCGGGGATTCTGCCCTGATACGGCATAAGGGCTCAGTACCAGAGAAACGAATCAATGCCCATCCGCCATCATCAAACAGATATTTGAAGTTGTTATTCAAACAGATTTTCTCTTTTGGTGAAGATTTAAATCCTGGCATCCTATTCTGTCCAGCAGCAAAAACATTCTCACGATAACGGAAGGTATAGCTATCTTCGATCCTGACGGAATGGAAGTCAGCAAAGTCACGGACTTCTTTGACAATTTCACTGACCGGCTTATCCCTTGCTTTGACCATCTCTAAGAAGAGGGCTGAAGCAAAGGAGGAATCTTTTCCGAAGATATATCCGCGAATGGTTAAACCACCAGAGGATTCGCCTCCGATTAAGGCATCGTGCTCCTTAATACCAGCGGAGATATTCTTGAATCCAACATCAACCCTGTGGCAGTGGAATCCAAGTTTTTCGCTGACTGCGTCAAGAAGATTACTCGTTGCAATGTTCTTGATACAATCACCTTTCCTACCTAAGAATTTAACAAGATAGTAGTAAATGCAAGCCCTGACGTCATTGGCATCAACATAGTTTCCCTTTTCATCGAGAATAGCAATACGATCGCAATCAGAATCCGTGCCGATAGCTAAATCATAGTGATTCTCAAGAATGAGTTTCTTATCTTCGATGAGATTTTCCTCAATTGGGTTCGGAAGACGATGCCCAAAGAAAGCATCATGCTCGGAATGAATCCTATCAGCATCAATATTTAAGTCATTCGCGATGCTCCTAAGAGTCAGAGCACCAGTACCATAGATTGGATCAAAGAGAACATGAAGACGATGGGAAGGTTCTTTTGTCGGATGGAGGAAGTTACGGATGTTCTCTAAGAAAGGAGTCAAGATATCTTTTTTAACAATCTTTCCTTCCTTCAAGGCATCTTCATAGTTCCTTGTTTTGTATTCCTTAAGAGCCTGGACTTTGTTTTCAACTTTGTCCGTCAAGGAAACCTCTGCATCCATGCCTTGGCCTTGGAATAACTTCACACCATTGAAATAATAGGGATTGTGGCTAGCCGTAATCCTGATGCCAAAGTCATTATCCATAGCTTTACTGACAGCCCTGACAGCTGGAGTCGGAGTCGGTCCACTGGCTAAGATAACCGGAATATTATTTGCAGCTAAAGTATTCGCCCTGTAAATAGCAAAGGCATCCGAACCAAAACGGAAATCATAGCCGATAACAACAGGTTTCTTTGAGTTGTCTTCATGAATAACATCACTGATTGCCTGTGCAATCCTTTTCACGTTTTCTTTTGTGAAATCATCACCAATAACACCACGGAAACCACCTGTACCAAAATGAATCATAGGAACCTCCAATTTCCTTACAAACGAATCAAATCACGATAAGAATGGATACGTATATATTTTACATCTCTGTATTCGTCTTTTTCAGCTAATAGCTCCTGAGAAGGGCGATGAGAGAGAAAAATCGATTTTGAAAATCCAAACCGGAAAGAACCGACGACATCATCCAGGAAAGAATCACCAATAAAGATGCTGTCTTCTTTTTTCATTCCCGCCTGCTTTAAGGCAGCCTTGTAAATCAAAGGGTAAGGCTTTCTAAGAGCATAGTCATTGGAGAAGAAAAAGGTTTCAAATCCATTATCAGGAATCTTCTGTTGGATAATCTTTTCGGTTTCTTCTCCATCAAATACAGTATTGCTGATAACACCATGATAAATATGACGTCTATTAAGTTCATGGAGAAAGTCTTCAATTCCATCAATTGGTTCACCAGCAATATCATCAATGATTTTTGAAGATACAACTTCTACTTTAGAATCAAGTCTTACATCGTACATCAAACAAAAAAGATTAACAAACGCATCAATTCTAACATCATTGTGCGTTGTTCTTTGGTAGTCATCCCAGAACTGTGAAGCCTTCTCGTATGCCCTCTCCCAAGGAACCTCTTCCTTGTTCACGCAATGATCGTAAATCTGTTTCAGGTATACTCTTCTGTCTTCTTTTTCGTGAAGAAGTGTTCCCCAACAATCAAAGAACACTGCTTTCACATCATCTAGTACTGGGTAAGAATTAGCTTTTCGGTCCATGTTTAATTCCTCCCGATTACCATTTTACCCTTATTGGATTCCGTTTTGGTGCTTTCAAAAGAGATTGTGCGTTTTATTGTTCATTAATCAAAATTCGTTTCTGTTATCACATGTCTTATTCCTTTGCTATTAGCATGCTAGAATAATCAAACAGGAGTAAAAAAGATAATGAAAAAAATCAATGGAATCCTGAATTCGGATATCTATGTCGAAGGAGTCGGAATCAAAAAAACAAATCTGTCTGTTTTAGGTGACACCATCCGTGCCATCGATGATCACAGGATCATAGAAAACAAAGACGGATATCTCTCTCTTCCAGAAGGATATATCGTTCTTCCTGGCTTTATCGATGAACACATCCATGGTGCAAAAAACGCGGATGCTAGGGATGCTACAAAAGAGGCATTGAAGACGATTGCCGATGCAGAAGCAGAAGACGGCACCACCACTTTCAACTTCACAACGAGGACAAGGGACAATCATCATATTGAAAATGCCCTTGTTGCAATCAACGACTATAGGAAGAGTCCAAGCGGTAAAAGCCGTGTCATGGGAATCCATTTAGAAGGTCCCTTCATTTCAAAAGAATTCTGTGGTGCACAGAACGCAGAAGATATTGTTCCTTTAAATGCTGAGCTCCTGAATCATTACTATGAGCTCTCAGGAAAACATATCAAGGAAGTCACTTTCTCCTATGATCCGAATCACAAGGAATTCCTTGAGTACAGGATTAAGAATCATATTGCTGCCTCTATCGGTCACACCAACAACACCTGTGCTCTTGCCTTAGAAGCCATCAAGAATGGTGTTTCTATCGGCACACATACCTTCAATGCAAGGACTGGAATCAAACATCGGGAAATGGGTACTGCCGGTGCCTTAAGGATCTCGGATTCTGTATCCTGTGAGCTGATCGCAGATTTCCACCATGTCTGTCCAGAATGTATCAAGAGGATGTATCGCTGCAAAGGCAAAGATAAAATCACTCTGATTACGGATTCCAGGGAAGCCAAAGGCAGGCCAGATGGCACCTATCAGCTCGGTGGACAGAAAGTCTATGTCAAAGACGGAGCTGCAAGACTCATTGACGGGACTTTAGCAGGTTCTATTCTCCATCTGAATCAGGCAGTCCGAAATAGGAAGAATCTTCTTTCCTTATCCTTAGAAGATGCCGCTGATATGGCAAGCAAGAATCCAGCAAAGAACAGGGGACTCTATGATCAAATCGGATCCATCCGTTCTGGAAAGAAAGCAGATTTTGTCATTGTAGATAAAGATATTAATGTCTGTGCCACTATTGTCGGCGGAGAAATCGTGTATCATAAATAGAAATAGAAAGGAAACACAAAATGAAGTTAGTTATTATCAACGATCAGGAAGTCAGGGCAGAAACCATTGCAAAAGAAATTCTCTCCCTTGTCAAAGAGAAACAAAACGCTGTCTTAGGACTTGCTACTGGCTCCAGCCCGATCAAGACTTATCAGAAAGTCATCGAGTTAGCAAAAAAGGAAAACATTGATTTCTCCAATGTCACTTCTTTCAACCTTGATGAATACATCAACAATCCAGACTTCACTCAGTCTTATCGTTATTTCATGGATACCCATCTTTTTAACTTCATCAACATCAAAAAAGAAAATACGCACTTCCCGTCTTTAGAAGGATTAAAGACCTATGATGAAGAAATCAAAAAAGCTGGCGGAGTCGACCTTCAGCTTTTAGGTATCGGTGCGGATGGACACATTGGCTTCAACGAGCCGAATACTCCGTTTGATTCTCTCACCCATATCGCAGACCTTACTGAAAAAACAATCCAGGATAATTCCCGTTTCTTTGCTTCCATCCAGGATGTTCCAACCCAGGCTGTTACCAGGGGCAGGCAGAGCATCAGGAACGCAAAGAAGATTATCCTTATCGCTACCGGAAAGAACAAAGCCTTAGCCATCGAAAAGACTTTTGGAAAAGTCGATGAAGCAACACCGGCATCCTTATTAAATCGTCATCCTGATGCAACAATCTACTGCGACGAAGAAGCAGCAAGTCTTTTAAAGAAATAATCCTGAAGTTTCTACTTTACAATTTTGCATAAAAAGCGATATGCTATTTTTAGCATGTCTTGGTTTTTATATTATTCAGCAATATCCTTGCTTTCCGTTCTCTCACTACTGATTTTATCCTATCTCGCTTATCATAATCCTACCTTAAGTTTTGCCCAGAAAAGTCCCTTTCTCCTGCTTTTTCTATCCATCTTTTTAGGTAGGACATTCGAGTGGATATCATCCAGCAGGATAACTTATAGCTGGGGTAATGCCACCGCTAGGAAAATCCTTCGACATATCGAGTACAGGTTTGCCCCTTTTGTTGCGCTATTCGCCGGAACCGTAAGGGACAAAAATCGTATTTCCATTGGCAATCTGATTTTGTGCCTTGGAAATATTATTTTCCAGTGTACGAGGATACCGAATGATTTGCTGATTTACTATAATCAGGAAACACAGATCATAGAGCGAAGAAGCAGGTATTGGGTCTTCCAGACAATCGTCATTGTTTCCTTAGCACTGGCTGCTATTTCCTTATTCATTTCAAGGCATAAGCGGCAATATCGTTGCTGGCCGATTCTCATTGCAGCACAAGTTCTAATCGTTGTTTCTTTCATTATCCACAGGATATACCAAGGCCTGCACATTGATTGGATGACATACACGCTTTCTTCCCTGTTCATTTATATGATGACATGTGATGTGAACTCAGAAACGGATGGATTGACTTCATTAAGGAATAGAAGAACTTTAGAAGACAGCCTTTCTCACATGGATAAAGATGGTCTTATCATCAGGTTGGATCTTGATAATTTCAAATCTGTCAACGACCGCTACGGCCATAGGGTTGGCGATCAGGTGCTTGTTGAAATATCGGCAATCAGGCGTGACACATTCTCCCCTTTGGGTGATATCTTCCGTTATGGAGGAGATGAGTTTGTAATCATCATCAAAAAGAACAAAGACCGCTTGCTAAAGGCGGAAAAAAGCTTCTATCAGAAATGGCAGGAGAAAATCAAGGAACATCCTTTCTATCCTACTTTTTCCATTGGAAAAGCACAGTTTACCCCCGGCTCAACGAATCCTAGGGATGTCTTAAAGCAGGCAGACGAAAACAGGTATCACTCCAAAGACATCATTCACAGGAATTAGTCGTGCCGGCTATCGTCTTCAAATGTTTCACAGAACCGGGCTGCAAAAGATGCCGGTTCTTTTTGATAGAGATGCTCTAAAGAGCCAAACTCTGTCCTACGGAAAGAAGCAATTCCTTTTCTACGCTCTTCCGTATAAAGAACAGTAACAGACGAAGGCAAGGCAACAGAATGCCTAAGCATAGGCTCTGGTGATACCGAGAAGAGATGGGAAAGAAGAATGCATTCCACTCCAAAGTGACAGAATAAAGCAATCGTATCATGGTTACCTTGTTCAACATGGTAATGCTTTCCTTCTCTTCGATATCCATGCAGAGCAAGGACACCATCAAGTCCCTTAGACACCGTCTCGATTTCTTCCTTCAGACTGCCTTTGACTTCTTTGAGATTCTTATACCATTCATCTGCATCATATAGCGTTTTTTTATCTTCCCATTCTGTTGGAAGAAGGTCCCAGCAGACACCTGGACGGTATTCCCGTTCCACGGAGACATGATTGAACTCATGCAACCAGTCAACCGTCTTTCCTGTCTTTCCACTCGCTTCTAGATATGGTTTGGCAGTCAACTGAGCACGCCCCAAAGGAGAAATATAAATATCATCGATTTTTTCTCTCCTAAGACGTTCTTTGAGTAACTGGGCTTCCTGTTTTCCTTTTTCTGTTAAACCATCGATTGCATAATCGGGCTCAGCATGGCGGATAATCCTAATACGCATTCCCTCTTACCTCCTATTCACCCCTATAGGAACGACTTTCGCATATAGCAAAAATCTTATCTAGATCCTGAGAACATTGATGATGGAAAAGATCTTCTTTCTTAATCCAGAAGACTTTGCCTTCTTCTGAGCTATGCAGTTCTCCTTGAAAGTCTTTTGACTTATAGACAAAAGTGAAATATCGAATGTCATCTCTCCAAGGCCACTCCCTGATTCCACAAAATGTCACCTTACCAAGACAAAGTCCTGTTTCTTCCTTGATTTCTCTTCGGACAGAATCATCTAAGGGCTCTTTGTTCTCGACATGTCCACCCGGGAAGTTTAAACCCGGCCAGTCTTTCTTTGTCCGTTCCTGAACCAAGACATTTCCTTTTCCGTCCTCAATCCTGCAAATGTTGCAAAGGATACATCGAGTGATAACTTCTCTCATCTTATTCCTCTTTTCTTCTATTTTCCCAAAAGATTATAATGGATTCAGATATGAAAAAGAACCTCTTTCTCAGTCTGATATTGGCTAGGGGACTATCCTCCTGCACGAATCAAACGATGGCTGTTTGCTACCAATGCTACTATGGGTCAAGGCGTGTGTCCAACGCCAGGCCATCCTTTGAATCTATCCAAGAAAAGAAGCTCAACAGGAACCTGAAAGACACCGCCTTGGATTCCTACTATTTTTCAGTGAAAAGCTTCACAGATCAGCACGACTACCTTTCCTTCCAACAGAAGAGGAACTGGAAAGAACACACACCAGATAAAATCGACTTCAGTCCCAACACAAGGGTTCTCTATTTCTTTGCGCAGATTCCAAGCGGATACCGAGCCTACAAGCGAAATAATATTCAGGCCTTAAATAGGAACGGAGAAAAAGTCCTCCTCACGGATAACTTCTTTTTCTATCGTTCAAGACCAGAGTTATCCATCTGCTACATCGATGTTGTAAAAGACAAGGAAACATCCGAAAATGTGTTTTCTTTCTACTATACGTTACCTATCCGCTATAAAGACCAAAGGAAGACTGAAAATATACGTGCTTTTCTCTCCGATCAGGAAAGAGAAGAACCCAAAGAAAGTATTTAACTGTTATAAATCTGACAGAGCTTATCCGTAAGGAAGAGCCTATCCTGGAGATAGTCACGGGTTTTCGTCAGAACAAAAGAGAAACGTTGATCAGACGTTACTTTCCTATGGAGCTTAACCCTCAACGGGCGAAGTTCCTCATCCCTTTTCTTATAGGCTTTTGGTTTCAAGGAAAAAGCTTTCGTCCTATCCCTATTATATTTTCCAAGTCCTTCTTCAAAGGACTGGAAAATACCAGAATTCAAATTGATTTCAATTTTTCGTTTAATCAAAAGATTAGCAACTTCCTCTGGATAGGGACCATAGACATCCCGGAGCTTATCAGCAAAATTTTTAATATCATTATCATCCTTGCAGTCGGATAATTCCTGATACATGGATATCCGTTGAGACTCATTTCCGTATTCCGATGGAATATGAGCATCCAAAGAGAAGGATAGTTCGAAATCGGTTTTATTTTCCTTTACGACTCCTTCCTTCCTAAGCTTCTTTTCACTGACGACTTCCTTAAGCAAATCCCTATAAGCATCATAGCCAAGAGAATCCACAAATCCGGCTTGTTCGCTTCCTAAGATATCACCAGCACCGCGGATATTAAGATCCTGCCTTGCAATCTTATAGCCAGAGCCAAGTTCCGTGAAATCTTTCAATGCCTTGAGACGCTTTCTTGCATCATCGGTCATATTCTTGGAATCCTTAAAGAAAAAGTATGCATAAGCCAGCCGATCACTTCGTCCAACACGTCCTTTGATCTGGTAGAGAGAAGAAAGTCCGAAATGGTCTGCGTTTTCAACAATGATCGTATTGACGTTCGGAAGATCCAAACCGGACTCGATAATGGATGTGCAAACAAGAATATCGGCTTCCTTTGCATAAAACTTTGCCCTGATTTCTTCCACTTCGCTAGCATCCCTCTTTGCATGGACAACAGCGACAGTTGCGTTTGGAAAACTCTTCTCCAGTCTTCCTGCCACTTCAAAGATATCCGCAATCTTGTTATGGAGATAGAAAACCTGTCCTCTACGATCAAGCTCTTTCTGGATAACCTCTTTAATCAGTTCCTTGTCCTGCTTGGCAACATAGGTCTTAACCGGCCTACGATTCACAGGTGCTTCTGTCAAATACGACAAAGTACGGACTCCCAGCAGAGACCTCTGCCTGGTACGCGGAATCGGAGTCGCAGTCAAAGTCAGACAGTCGACATTCTTTGCCTTTTCTTTAATTTTCTCTTTATGTGCAACACCGAATTTCTGTTCCTCATCGATAATTAATAGACCAAGATCCTGGAAAACAACAGTGTCTGAGAGAAGAGCGTGGGTTCCAATGACAAAATCAATCTTTCCATCCGCAAGTCCTTCTTTAATATGCTTTTCCTCCTGCGGAGTCGTGAAGCGATTTAAAAGCGCAAGATGAATACCAAAATCATGGAATCTCTGCCTAGCCACTTTGAAATGCTGCCTCGAAAGAATGGTGGTTGGACAGAGCAGGACCGCCTGTTTATGGCTTAAAACACACTTAAAAGCAGCATAGAAAGCAATCTCGGTCTTTCCAAACCCGACATCACCTGCGATAAGACGATCCCTTGGATGAGGGCTTTCCCTATCGATACGGATATCTTCCCTTGCTTGTTTCTGACTTTCTGTATAAGGATAAGGGAAGCTTTTCCTGAAAGATTCTTCCCTTTCCGGTTCACTTGCAAAAGAATAACCAGGGCGAGTAGAACGTTCGGAGTAAAGAGAAAGAAGCTGATCAGCAAGATAGGAAATCTTGCTTCGGATACGGCTCTTCTTTCGTGACCAAGTGGATCCGCCAAGACGATCAAGGGATGGCGTGAAGCCTTCCCGAGAAGAATACTTCCGGATCCTCTTGTATTGAGCAAGAGGAAGATAAAACAAAGCATCCTCTGCATACTGAATTTTCAGATATTCAAGGCCATTCAGTTCACTTACCCCAAGATATCTTCCGACACCATTGACCTCGTGGACAACATAATCTCCGACTTCTAGATCCTCATATCTGCGAATGACTTTTGCTTCTTTGTATCTTGAAAGGAAGCGAGAACGCTGGCTGCTGACACCATAGATTTCCTTAGCAGATAAATAGACATGCTTTTCTTTTGGAATCTCAAAGCCGTGAGTCAGTTTTCCTTCTAAGAACCTGATAGAAGAATGAAGCGGATAAAGACTATAAGGAATTTGTGCCTCGTTTAAATAATTCTGGTAATTGCTATAGTTTGGTTCTGGAAGGACGATACGGATTTTATATCCTTCCTGAAGATAGGCTTTGAGCCTGTCATCGGATTGAGCATAAGAGATAGACTTGAAGGAATTGTTCCGAAGAATAAAGGAATCTTTTTCGCTGTTCTTCACTTTATGGAACGAAGAGAGCTTGCACTGAGTTGCAAACCTCTTTTCTCCTTCTAAGGATGTTCCTTCTTTAACTGACTTAGAAAAGAAACTATTCTCTCTCTTCTTTAAATCTTCTAATTCGTTGTTTGATTGCTTTTCATCAAAGGCAAAGCATTCATAATCCGAAAGATAGTCAGAGAGCGAATGCTCTGCTTTTTCAAAGAAAGGATAAAACCGAGCATGCAGTTCCGAAAGATATCCTTTCTTTGCTTCTTCTTTCACCTCTTCTAAAGTTTCTTTTAATCCATCAAAAGAAATACGATCTAGTTTCTTCTCCTGCTCTTTTAACAGAGCATCCCTAGAAGAAAGACCGCTTTGTATTTCTTCATCCGAAAGAAGACGCCAAGAGGCAGGATGAATCGTAACGCTCTTCACATGTTGGAACGAGCGTTCATCATTGACTTTGAAGAAACGGATATCATCAATCTCATCACCGAAGAATTCCCTTCGAATCGGATCATCATAACTTGTATCAAAGATATCTAGGATTCCGCCACGCATAGCCATCTGATTTGGCATTGTGACGCGGTCCATCCTCTGGTATCCAAGCTTTGAAAGTCTTGTGACCAAGTCCGAAAGAAGTATCCTATCTCCTTGTTTTAAATCTATCCTTGAGTTCCTATATCTGTCCTTGCTCCTAATCCGAATCTGATAGGAAGACCTATGTCCGACTAGAATCGATGGTTTCGCCGATGCAATGGAGGAAAGAGCAAGCAGACGCTCTTCATCCCTTTCTGGAGAGACACCAATTGCACTGGTCTTGAAAATCTCATCAAACGGAAAAAGAAAGCTTTCATCTTCTCTGACATAGTCACTGAGGAATTGATTGAAAGCTTCTGCATCTCCAATTGTCGGAAACAGGAAAAACCTCTTCCGCTTTCTTTCATGGAAGGAAAGAGCTGCTAAAAGAGCAAGAGCCTCCGGAGAAGAAACGGAACAATCAATATCCTGATTCAGTTTTTCAAGTTCCGGATTCCCGTTGAGATACGAAAAAAGAGACAGATGGTCAAGGATTCCCATTACTTATTGAACCTATTCCTCGCTTTATCAAAAGAGAACTTCCTGCAGTATTCTGCAGCTGCTGCCGCCTTATTGATTCCATCCTTCCACTTTTCATAGACATCTTGGTCTTTCGGATGGGATAAGACAAAATCAGCAACATCACTATGTTTGATTTCGGGTCTTCCAATACCGATACGAATCCGGTTGAAAGTATCCGTGCCAAGAACAGAAATAATCGACTTCAGTCCATTATGGCCTCCGGCAGCTCCCTTCCTTCTAAGTCGGATAGAACCTGGTTCTGTATCCCTGTCATCCACAAGAATCAGAATATCGGAAGTGTCCACTTTAAAGAAGTTCTTTGCCTGAATCAGAGCATTTCCGCTCAGATTCACATAGGTCGTCGGCTTCCTTAAAAGGACATCCTCCCCGTAAATATTTCCTTTGCCGACAAAGGAATCGAACTTTTTCTTTCCCCTATCGATATGAAAATCTTCGCTGATAACATCGATTGCTTGGAAACCAGAGTTATGCCGAGTGTCTTCATACTCGGGTCCGATATTTCCAATACCTAAAATAATCTTCATTGTTTATTTTCCTTCTTCATCCAGTTTCTGTATAAACTCTACGGTCTTCTTCAAAGCGCGGCCACGATGAGAAACAGAATCTTTTTCCTGCCTGGTAGCCTCACCAAAAGTCTTCTTCAAATCATAAGAATAGAAAATCGGATCATATCCAAAACCATGCCTTGCCGTACCATCCGAGGTCTTAACAATTTCTCCTGGAGCAATACCTTCAAATACTTCTTCGATTTTGTTTTTCTTGTCTAAGTAGACCCTAGCAGTATGGAATGCCGCTTTCCGGTTTTCCTTTCCTTCCATCCTCTTGAGGATAGCAAGGTTCTTTTCCACATAAGGATGACCTTCCCTGAAGCGGGCAGAATGAACGCCAGGGAAGCCATCTAAGGCTTCAATAGAAAGTCCGCTATCATCGCTGATAATCGGATAATCACATTTCGAGGCGATGTCTTCTGCCTTGATCTTAGCATTACCGACAAAGGTCTCAGCATCTTCTGGATGTGTGACTTCTAGCCCAAGGTCTTTTAAGCAGAGAACCTCATATCCTAAAGGAGCCAGCATCTCCTTGACTTCTACGACTTTATTCGGATTCGACGTTGCAAATACAATTATTTTCTTGTTCATATCTGTTCCATTATAGTTGAGAAAGAGAAACGAAAAAAGAAAAACAGATACAGTTCAAAAGGAAAACACTGCCACAGGAAAATTCCTAGAACACATTCGGCTGAAGCACAACAATCTACGAAAGAAAACAATCACAGATGATAATATCCATTACCATGAACAGATATTTCGTTTCCTTTATTCTGCAACTGGAATTTGTAGCTTATTTTCTTTGAGCAAAGAAGAGAATCGTCTCCGTAAAACTCGCTGTTGAAATCAATCGTCTGAGCTTGCTTTGGAGCAAGGCAGACAAGTGTCAATGTCGCTTCCTTGTCATCGCCAAGTATCGAATAGCACGCAGTGAAGTCAATATCGATGTCTAGGCAGATATCATAAATATTGTACGCTTCATTATTGATTGACAGAGTGAACCTATGATAGGAGGTATCTCCTATAGCAGGGAAGGCTAGGACTTTATATCCGAAGTCTTTTTCAGAATCTTCAAAACTGAACTGACAATAAAGATAAGGGGCAATGGAAAGATACTGTTTCTCCATACTGTCACGTAGTAGTCCGATTCCGACAGTAAAAGGAAACAGAGTACCTGAGGCTTTTTTGTCACCTGTCTTCTTAACATCAAACTGAAGAGGGCTTTTTAATTTCCCACTAGAGTCATAATCAGATACATACTCGTATTTATTATGAAAGGTGTTCTTTCTATTTAGCTCTTCTTCCGTATAAGGAAAACCATTATCATCATGAAGATATTGAATGTCTTTTTCTTGTGTAGAACAGCCTGTGATCAAAGGAAGAATCCTTGACAATAAAACAATTTTACTATTCATGTTTAGTTCCTTTCCTATCAGAAGGCATCTGAGACATAGTCCGTTTTACTAAGACGGAATTGAAAAGATTCATATTGCCAGAACAGCTTTACTTCATTTGAGAATACATATTCTTTTCCAATTCCGGAATCAAAGGAAGAAAATTCGTTTTTTGTCTTATCAAACCTTCTTAGTCCGATAAATACAGAACCGCTGTTTCCTTTTTCTCTATTCTGAAAATAGGAGAAATCGATATCAATAGAACACGCCTGACGATAGGTAAGAGTATAAGTGTCAGTGGTGTAATCTCCTGAGTATTTCAGACTATAGTTGTCTTGTGAAACAATTGGAAGTTCTTTGGAGAAAGCATAGTCATGATTGCTATCGAACATAGTAAGAACAGGAAGAAACCCTTGCCATTCGTTGGCTTTTTCTCGAAAGATTCCAATATACCTTTCCGAATGATAGATATGGCTATCATCTGTTATAACCTGATCAAATTTCCTATCGACTCTTACCGGCTGATAAAAGCCATATTGTTTTTTATCAATATCAGAAAATAAATCAGAATAGTGATAAATGATTGTATGCTCTGGTCGTGATGTTTGACTGCTCCCCTTGGCACAGCCACTTAATGAAAGAAGACCCACTAAGCAAATGACTAGTCTTTTTGTTTTTATCATCGTTCTATCCTCCGTTATTTGATGGCAATCTTAGCAAATGGACTACCAATTGGCCCGAGTTCAGAATCAGAAGAAGAAAACTTGTAGTACGATGAAAGGGAAACGTAACATTCAGGCATCGATTTGATATAACTGATTTCTTCATTTGTTAACGTATAAAACATAGTATCATGGGATTTTACGGGAGAAATAGGCTCATTATTATTAAGCCTTTTAACTGGATTCCCGCCAAGCTGATCATAAAATTCAATGAAGAATGTGTTATTACGTCTGGCATCACAGTCAAAATAATCACCATTGAAGTAGTTGCTAAACGTTTTCTTATCATACCATCGAATCACATTCTTATAGTTTCCTCTCATGCATAACAATATAATATGTCCTGCTTTTAGTATAGGGTTTGAAAAGAGTATCGATTAGCCGTTTTTTTTTTTTTTTTTCCTTATGTTTCTGTTTTTGTTCGATTTAAGGGGATAATACCTGATTCTGCTAAAATTTGAAAGCGGTTTCCTTTATGCTTCCTTCAGATAATTTGTTTACGCTTTTAACAAAAATCGAAGCACTTCACGCAAATCAGAAAAACAAGATTCTGCCTTTTGCATTCTTGAGACAGGCATAGAGTATAATTAAAGATGAGAACTGCGAGGATAAAGCCATGAATATTGATGAAGTAAGAGAAAAAAAGACAGCATCCAAGGAAATCTATAAAGGACATATTCTGGATGTTTATGTAGATGATGTCACTCTTCCAAGCGGAAGAAAAACACATCGGGAAGTCATCCGACACTGCCATGCTTCTGCTATTCTTGCAATCAATGAAAAGAACGAAGTCATTTTAGAAGAACAGTATCGTTATCCCTATGATGACGTCAGGATTGAACTTCCTGCTGGAAAAGCTGAAAAGGGAGAAGACGGATTAACAACTGCAAAGCGGGAATTTGAGGAAGAGACCGGATACCAGGCAAAAGAATGGAAGAAACTCGGGACTTTCTATCCTAGTGTTGCCTACACCGATGAAGTCATCGAAATCTATTTAGCAACAGGACTGACTTTCAAAGGACAACATCTTGATGCAGGAGAAGAGCTGAAATATCGTTTTGTTCCACTGGAAGAAGTTAAAGAAAGGATCAAAGAAGATAAAATCCGGGATGGAAAGACCCTAGCTGGCATTCTCCAGTACCTGCTTCTCAATAAATAAGATGGCCAAAGGAAAACGAATCAGGGAAGAGAACGTCTTCCACGGAATCGGATTTGAAATTGAAAACACAAAAACAGAAAGGGATGACGGTTCAATTGTGCCTTGGCAGCTGATTCATTACTATGGATGCAGCTGTGTTTTAGCAATCAATGAAAAAGAGGAAGTCCTGATCGAAGCCAACTTCCGTTATCCTTACTGTAAGGAAATCCTTGAAATACCAGCGGGTGAAAAGGAAGAAGGAGAAACCTGGCTGGATGCTGCAAAACGAGAATTGAAAGAGGACACCGGATATGTCGGAGAAGAGTGGTCTGACCTTGGAATTATCTATCCGTCGGTAGGCTCTTCCGATGAGGTCAGGCATCTTTTCCTGGCAAGAAAACTGAAAAAAGAAGAAACCCATCTTGATGCAGAGGAAAGAATCACCTGTTCCTTCATCCCAAGGGAGCAAATACTAAAGCTGATTCAAAACGGTCAACTACCGGATGCAAAAACACAGAGTGCTATTTTCAATTATTTGCTGAAACAAGGGAAAAATATCGCAACGTTACAAATACAAGAAAAGGTTAATATCAAAACTCAATTGCTTTAAAGTTGCATACAGAAGCTATCCACCATACTAAATAGAATGATACTGAGGCCAAAAGAACTAGGCCATCTTTTGGTTCGACAGATTTATTTTCATGTGGATTACCAAGCTATCACGATTATCAGCACATAGTTATAAAAGGCTGAAGCATCCTGCAGATAATCCCTGCGACTATCAGAGAAAATAAGCAATTCCGTTCATTACCGTTTGCGAGAAAATCCTAAAAAATCATTCTTGTTGTTTTTGCAACCTTGGGCAATCAATATAAATACTAAATCAAAACCTTCCCGGCATGTACTAAATGCGAATCATGTAAGCAATGGT
>URQF01000013.1 GCA_900549915.1 uncultured Mollicutes bacterium
AAAGCCCCATAGCAGTATTTATTCTTGTCCGTTTGATCCAGCGACTACGATTACCGTCCGGAGGAAGACTACCAGTTGTCATTTTCAGGTTTCTAAGAAAAATAAAAACACAGTCGTCTTTCTTTTTGAAAATTTTCAACTAAAAATCAAGCAGCCATTTTTATTGGCAACTTTCAAGAATGATTACAAATTGTGAAAGAGTCTTCTTTATTTGTTATAAGCTTTAATACCAGCTCTTCTTAAAAGCATAAGCTCTTCATCGGTGATGTTAGAGACAACAGCATCATATTCACACCTATTTGCAGTCTTAAAGGTACTAGTCTTTCCATATTTTGTATTATCAGAAATAAGCCTCTTGAATCTGGAACGACACAAAGCTTCCTTCTTAATAAGAGCAGTATCGGATGTTGTATCGTAAGAACATTCTGTCGTAAATCCATGGCAGGAAATAATACAAAGATCGAAAGTCAGTTCTTTCCTCTCTTTGAGGACTTCGATTCCACCAGTCCCGTGGGCAGACTTATTGACTTCACCGCCCATCCTGAACAAAGAGAAATCATTCTTAGAAGTAGAGTCAATTAATAATTTAATGCCATGTGTAAAGACTCTTTTTCCTTGAACATTCCTCCTGTCAAAAAGAATAAGGCCTGTTGAAGAGTTGTCAAAGAAAATCGAAGTATAAGAGGAAAAAGGAGGTAAATGTTTCCTTGCCGCCTGGGCAACCCTCTTCTTGTCGCTTAAGTTACGGCTCGAACGGGCAAAAATAGACCTTTCATTTATGGAACCAGGTCCGTAGATGGCTCCGCCATGAGTACGTTGGATTTGTCCGGAACGCTCTAGTTCCGTAAGAATCCGGCGAATGGTAGCCTCTGAAAAAAAGAAGGCTGTGGCAAGCTCGTGTATGGTGGCATGACCATGTCTTTTCAGATATTCCCTGATTGCTTGATTGCGGGAAACGCTATCTTTATTCATTGACCAATATTAATCTCTTGTTTTATTTTAACAGAAAATTTCCCTATTTATCAGCCTTTTTCTCTTCTTTTGTGGGAATTTTCACGATTGTATCGCTCCTTTCTCTCAGAAGAGCGTAATCGGAAGAAAGCATCAAGATACTTGGATTCGGTACAAAGGAGGAGAATACCTTCCGGAACCTAGATTTGTCAGAAGGAATCCTGTTATCGTTCAATATCCTCAATGCGGGGTTATCAGGAAGGAAGAAACGGGCAAGAAGAATTTTCTTTTTTTCATCAATGGTCAGGTTCTTTCCTTTTGGACCTAAGTTTTTTGTCCTAAGATCTTTCCTGTCGAGTTTTACAAGAAGGCTCTCATACCGGGAAAGGTGGGAATATTCACGAGAAAAAAAGCAGGGTCCCATTCTCGAAACATACAAATCAATATCCTGGATTGCTGAAAAAGCATCCACCAGGATTTTCTTTTCCTCTTCGCTTTTCAAAGCATCCATGTCCATGCCAAGAATATCTTTTAAGTACCTAGAAAAAATCTTACGATGTTTTCTTTGGAATATCGTCTTATCCTTCAGTCGAAGAAGAAACTCCTTCCTTCCTTTTTCGTATTCCTTTTCTTTGAATAAATATTCTTCATCGGTCAAAAGAGGCTTACCCAGAGTGATATTAAATTCAAATCCATCAAAGAAGATATCATTCAAGGTGGAAGGGAAACGAATCAATCCCCGGACCAAAGACTTACGGATATCCTTCAGCTCATATCCACCTAAGGTAATTTTTCCACCGGAAGGAAGGATATCTTCTTCCCTGATCTGCATGAACTTCTGCTGAAGAACCTGGTCTTCCCTATAAAGACCAATTCTTCCTTTCCTCTGAAGAGAGAAATTAAGCATCAAGGGTGTTGCTTCCCTATCTTCCGGATGTTCATCGATGGTAACTTTGTCAAAAGACAATTCCCTATTTGCCGGAATCTTTCCAACAGGCTCACAGCTGACAACTTCTTTAATTCGTTCATAGAAAGCATGGAACCTTCGCCTGTTCTTAAACGTGGAAGACAAAGAAGGAATCGGAACAAAGATCGTCGTAAAATAGCTAATCAAAGCAACCAGAGTCGGATAGTCAAAAGCTGGATTATAAAGAGAGGAAGACGGATTCCTCTGCCTAATGCCAAAAAAGAGAAAGACCGCAGCACAAAGCGCTTCAACACCCTTAATGAAAACATCCTCAATAGCATCAATTTCTTCGGATTTTCTCTGATTTCCATCTCTTTTCAGAAAAAATTTCTGTATTCTTCCCTGATAAGCTTTCCTTGTTGTATAGGAAAGAATGGCGTTTCTGTCATCCACAAGCTCCCTGACCTTAGGAGACAAAGAGTAGCCGTCTTCCTTGCCTTTCCGATAATACTGGATAGAAAATTTCGTGAAAAAGAGAATAGCTAGAATAATAAGGAGATAGCCTATTAAAGCAATAACAAGAAAGTAAAGAGAGTAAACTGCTGAGATAACCCTCGATGCAATGGCAGACCTAACATTGAAAATAATCAGAAACCAGTTAGCAGCAACCACCTTACTGATTTGATCACTATCTCCGAAAACAGCTGCAGAATAAGCACCAGCACCTTCTTTGTGAATAATATCTGGATCTTTTTCCGACAAAGAAAGGATCCTTTCGTTTTCCCTGATGAGACGGAAACGATAGAACACCTGAAGATTTAGAACATTGGTAACGCCAAGAAAAAGATAGCTGGCTGCCGTAATCAACACAAAAAGAGCAGCATAGTTCCTAGTCGAGCTTCCGGTGAGATTCTCTAAAATATATTTTTCAAGAAGAGGAGCAAGCACATTACATAAAGAAGCAAACAAAGAGCAAACAAAAAGAAAGACTTCTTTCACAACGATTGGTTTGTCTTGATAGTGGATAGCAACACGGACTAAGGATTCCGGTTTTCGTTTCTTTTTGTTTTTCATCTTGGATATTTTACCATCTTAAACAAAAGATAGCTTCTACTGTTTGTGTTAAGCTCTCTATTTACAAAAAAGACTAAAATGAAGTATCCTTTATCCATCAGGAGCAAACGAAAAACCTGCTTCCAACTTTATTAGTTAGAAACAGGTCTTTTATTATCGTTCAACCTGATAATTCGGAGCTTCTTTTGTAATCTCAATATCGTGCGGATGAGATTCCTTCAAAGAAGCAGACGTTATCTGGACAAACTGTCCTTCGTCTTGAAGTTCCTTAATCGTCTTCACGCCAAGGTATCCCATGCCGGAACGGATACCGCCAAGAAGTTCAAAAACAACATCACTCGCATTTCCTCGATAAGGAACACGTCCTTCAACACCTTCTGGAACAAGCTTCTGATGTCCTGTCTGGAAATAACGATCCGCAGAACCATGGGCTTGCTCCCTTGCGGCCAACGAACCCCTGCCACGATAGACCTTGTATTTACGTCCACGGAAGAGTTCGGTTGCTCCCGGAGCTTCTTCACAGCCTCCGAAGATTGCACCGAGCCTAACAGTATCCGCTCCTGCAGCTAAGGCTTTTGTAATATCTCCGGAATACTTGATGCCGCCATCGGCGATAATCGGACAATCGAATTCATCTGCTGCTCTCTTCGCTTCCCTGACAGCGGTAATCTGCGGGACACCCCTTCCAGAAATAATACGGGTCGTACAGATGGAACCAGGTCCCCTGCCGACTTTAACCGCATCAGCACCGGCTTTCCTTAAATCTTTAGCACCTTGATAAGTGGCGACATTTCCAGCAATGATATCAACCTGCGGGAATTCTTTCTTAAGTTTCTTAAGGGCAACAACGACGTTTTTGCTGTCGCCATGAGCAGAGTCAAGGACAAGCACATCGACTCCGTTGTCAATTAGGGCCTTCGCCCGAATCCTCCTGTCTTTCGTAATGCCGATTCCGGCACCGCAGAGAAGACGTCCGTATTTGTCCTTGGCAGAATTCGGATACCTCCTGATTTTTTCAATATCCTTAATCGTAATCAGTCCCTTAAGGTAGCCTTTTTCATCGACAATCGGAAGTTTTTCCTTTTTGGTCTTGGCAAGGATTTCCTTTGCCTGGTCAATCGTGGTTCCGACTTTGGCGACAGTCAGATTATCTTTTGTCCTGACATCTCCGACCTTTTCGTTCCTGTCGGTTTCAAATTTAATATCACGGTTGGTGATAATACCAAGAAGCTTTCCTTCTTTATCCACAACGGGGAAGCCAGAGACCTTGTACTCGGTCATCTGCCTTAAGCATTCGCCTAAGGTCTTATCGACAGTCCTCGTAATCGGATCGGCGATAACTCCGTTTTCGCTTCTTTTTACTTTATCAACCTCTTTTGCCTGGCGTTCGATCGTCCTGTTCTTGTGGATAATTCCGATTCCGCCTTCTCTCGCGAGTGCAATTGCCATAGAAGACTCTGTGACAGTATCCATAGCAGCGGAAAGAAGAGGAATATTGAGGGTGATGTGCTTTGTCAAACGTGCTTTAAGAGACACCCTATCCGGGGTGATTTCCGAATAACGGGGTAATAGAAGAACGTCATCGAATGTGATTCCTTGCCTAACAATCTTCTCTTTTCTGTTCTTTGCCATTTTCTTTTTTCCTTTCCAGAAAGACTAGAATAAGATCATCTCTAGAGATGTGCGGTTGAAATTTTATTGTATGTATTTTAAACACGGATTCAAAAAAATCGACAAAAAAAGAGAGGAATTAATCCTCCCCTTTCTTACTGAACGTAGTATCGATGACAAACTCAGGATGCTCGCTTTCGGCTTTTTTCTCAGCAAGTTCCTCGAGACGTTCTTTGACAATCGCGTCTTCTTTTTTCTTATACTTCTTATTATAGGTTTCAAGGAAAGAGTGATATCCTTCCTCATCCTTGTATCCGATTACCTTATCAAGGTTCACCTGACTTGCCGCTTTGAAAATATTCTTCTCAACACTTGGCGAATAGGTCTTCCTAAGATCCTGAATCAATAATTTAGTGGCAAGACGCTGGCTTCCGCCACCGCCATTATCGCAGACCGCACAGTTTTCCGTAAACCGGCATGCACATTGAATAAAAGAAAGCTTATTTTCTTTCTTAAAAGCAATAATATCCTTTTCCCGGACAAGATACAGAGGACGGATGACTTCCCTACCAGAATAGTTATCCGAATGAAGCTTAGGAAGCATCGTCTGGAAACTGCCTGCATTCAGCCTATTCCTGAGAGTAGTCTCGATGACATCATCATAGTGATGCCCTAAGGCAATCTTATTGCATCCCCAGCTTTTGGCAATCCGGTAAAGAGCACCACGTCGCCTTTTCGCACAGAGATAGCATGGCTTCTTATCCGTACTGTTTGCAATGTCAAAGATATCCGTGCTGACAATGGTAGCCGGAATCTCAAGAGTCTTTAAATTATTTTTTATCCTTTGAAGATTAATGTCGTTGTATCCCGGATTCCTGACAAGGAACTTGGCCTCAAACGGAAACTTCGTCCTTTTGAGAAGATGCTTGAAGCATAAAGCCCTGAGCCTAGAGTCCTTGCCACCAGAAATACAGACACAGACTTTATCGCCTGGCAAAACAAGCTGATATTCTCGAATAGCTTTTGTAAAAGGTCCCCAAATTGTCTTGTGATAAGTGGTGAACAGAGCCTGTTCAATCCTATCGGCACGGGATGAGGAATCCAGTTTCCTTTTTTCCTGCCTTCCTGCTTTATTTTCCATAGATGATCTCCTTCCTGGCCTTAACAAGTTCATCGATTTCCTCTTTTGCCGTAAGAGAAGAAAGGGAAATACGGAACGAATCCAAGGCGCGCTTCTTATCGTGATAAATTGCCATCAAGGGCTTCGACGGAGTATTCGGTATCGAGCAAGCCGATTTCTGAGAGACACAGATATCTCGCTTAGAGAGTTCGTTGACCCTTGTAGCACCGGTAAAGCCATTAACAGATAAATTAACAATATACGGATTCTCAGCAAAAGAATTGATTCGAATCTTCTTGTCATTCAGCAAAGAAATAAGATAGTCTCTTGTTTTCTTTGTCTTTTCAAATCGTTCCTTTCTCTCGCTAAGAGCAACCTCTAATGCCTTTTCCGTAGAAGCAATCAATCCTAGACAGGGAGTTGAACTCCGATACCTAGACAGAGACTTGCCACCATGAATAAGCGGAGTCAAAACAATCGATTTTTTCTTGATTAAAACACCAGAGCCAAGCAAACCTCCAAATTTATGCGGAGCAAAAGAAACCCTGTCAATAGAAGAAAAGTCTACATCGAATTTTCCAATAGCTTGCGTGGCATCAAGAAGAAAATAGGAGTTCTCGTTTTGTGAAACAATACTCTGGATTTCCTTGTAAGGCTGAATGGCACCTGTTTCGCTTTCGACAAGTAGACAGCAGGTAAGAAGGGGATGTTTCTTCCTTTTTTCTTTCAAATCGTCAAGGGAGATTTTTCCGTTTTCTTCCGCCTGAAGAAGTTCGATTTCTTCCCCTTTGTCTTTCAGATAAGAAAGGCAGGAGTTAACACTAGAGTGTTCGAACGGAGAAGCAATCCTATAGGATGAATAAGCGTTGTATGCTCCATAAATCCCTTTAATAGCCATGTTATTCGATTCCGTTGCAGAAGATGTATAAATAATTTCATGCTCATCTTTGTTAAGATGAAGGAGCTCAAACCTCTTATCATTGATTTCATCGAAAAACTTTAAAGCCCTTTTCCCTAAGGGATGAACAGAGTTAGCGTTTCCAATGTAATTTGATTCTGTATCAAGGAAGGCTTGCCTAGCTTCCTTGCTAGCAGGATAATTCGCAGCGTAATCAAGATAAATCATAACTTACTCATTCTAGCACAGAACGAATCACCTCTGATATTGATGTTCATCAAGGACAGAAGAGACAATCGAAGAAAGTTTTTTCCTGTTTTCTTTTTTGTTTGCAGCAATAACAAGGGTCTTCTTTCGGTAATCCAATGGATTCCTGTTTCTGCCTGTAAGACAACCACCTGCCTCTTCCAGAACAAGACCGGCAGCAGCATAATCCCAAGGATTCAAAGTAAGTTCAAAGAACCTGTCTTCTTCTCCTTTTGCAAGTTTGCATAATTCAACCGAACAGGCTCCGTATCTTCTCAAATCGTTGACCTGTGGGAAAATCTTCCTTGCCGTCTCAAAGCAGATAGGAGAAAGACTTCTATCATAGGAACTGAAGGATGTCCTCACGATTCCGTTTTTAAAATCGCGATCCGAGACCGAGATTCTTGTCCCATTATAATACGCGCCTTGTCCTCTTTCCGCAGAATAGACTTCATCCGTAAAAAGAGGAAGGACAATACCAAGAGTCACTCTTCCCTTCTGTTCTAGAGCAACCGAAATAGCACAGATTGGATTCTTCCGTGTATAGTTCCTTGTGCCATCAATAGGGTCAATAATGAAAATATTCTCTTTTCCGTCAATGGAAAGGACATGATTCTCTTCACAGAAAAAGCCGCATCCAGGAAGAAGAGAAGAAAGCTTCTCGATTAAAAAATCCTGAATCCGTTTGTCGTTGCTTGTAACCAGATTCGAAAGATTGCCTTTTTCTTCAACAAAAAAAGGAGCTAGAGCGAACTTCTGCTTTGCCTCTTTCCTGATTTCCAGTACTTCATTCCTTAATTTCATTTTCTTCTTGGTTTTCCTTTTCAAGATTTTCTTTCGCCAAAGAAAGCATCAGCTTGATACGGTTCTCCTGATTAACCTTCGGAGCACCTGCATCATAATCAACGGCAACAATATTGGAATTTGGGCATTCCTCACGAATTCTTCTCAGCCTTCCTTTTCCGGAAATATGGTTGGGAAGACAGCCGAAAGGCTGCGTGCAGACAATATTCGGATATCCGCTCTTGCATAGTTCAAGCCTTTCACCCGTCAAAAGCCAGCCCTCTCCCCTCTTATTTCCGTAGCCATTGATTCCTTTGTCGTATTCCTTAACCTTTGCATAAGGAGTCGGAACTTCGAAGCAATCATGGCGTGAGATAGCAGCAGACATTGCGTTCTGAATCTTAGTCGCATAATCAAATAGCCATTTGCAGACAAGCTTCTTAGCCTTATGTCCGCCATAGAGCTTGATATCCTCAAGACGGTTATCAATCTTGAAGAGAATAAAGTTCCTCCTGCCAGGAAGATTGACTTCACAATCCTGTTCCCGTAAGAAGTCTTCTAATCCGTTATTGCCAAGAGCCGCATATTTGACATAGATTTCACCGACAATTCCAACCTTGACTCTCTTTTTTCCATCCTGCTTGATGGACGCAAAATCGTCAGAGATGGAATTCCTGTTCTTTTCCCTGTCTTTGAATGTATATCCAGAACGGCCAAGAAGCTGTTTGCATAATTTGTCTTGCCAGTTCTTGACCCTTCTTGCAGCTTCGCCTTTCTTGACTTCATAAGGTTCGACTTGGTTCTTCAAAACCATCAGAAGATCACCATAGATAACACCAGCCAGCCTACGACGGATCAGTCCTAAAGAAATTGTGATTCCAGGATTTGGTTCCAGTCCAGATAGATTCAAGGAAATAGCAGGGACCTTTTCCAGTCCGGCCCGTTTCAGTCCCTTGCGAAGAAGAGAAATGTAGTTGCTAGCTCGACATCCTCCACCCGTCTGAGAGATCCTAACAGCAACATGATCCAAATCGTATTTTCCGGATTCCAGAGCATGAATCCTTTGACCAAGAGAAAGAATAGCAGGATAACACCTATCGTTCTGAATATATTTCAGACCAGTCTGTGCAATCTCTGGGGAGTTATCTGTTAAAAGCTCTGCCTTGTATCCGTAATGATTAATGACACGCTGAATGATGTTGAAATGAATCGGTGCCATCCTAGGAAAAAGGATGGTATAGGACTTCTTCCTTTTCTTTGTGAACCTGATTCTTCCGTTTTTATCGTGATAGAATCCGTCTTTTCCTTTTGGATAATAATGGAAATGGAAAAACATTATTTCCTCCTCCCTTTCTTATGCAAAGCCTCAAGAAGCGAACGAAGGCGAATTCGAACCGTTCCGAGATTTGTCACTTCATCAATTTTAACTTGGGTATAGATCTTACCATGGCGTTCGAGAATATCGCGCACCTCATCCGATGTAATAGCATCTACACCGCATCCAAATGAGACAAGCTGAATGAGCTGCCTATCATCAACATGTGCAACGTAATTGGCCGCCTTATAAAGACGAGAATGGTAAGTCCACTGATTCAGAACGTTGCTCGGTTCTGAATTCTTTTCCCTGTGAGCAATGATATCCTCGGAAACAACAGCACACTGATAGCCCCTGATAAGCTTATCAATATCATGATTAATCAATGGATCAACATGATAAGGACGTCCAGAAAGAACAACAATCCTCTTCTTTTCTTTGCGTGCCTCTTCGATGATATGAAGACCTTTTTGCTGAATCACCTCTTCATACTTCTTATATTCCTGATAAGCATTCTTAGTAGCCTTTTGGACTTCCGCTAAAGAGATATCCGGATAATGGACATGCAAATGTTCATAGGCTTTCTTTGCAAAATGAGATTTCTCAGAAAGATTCCTGTAGTCATTCAAATAGAGAACGTCATCCTTTCTAAGCTGCTTGACATTGTTCTTAATAACCTCAGAGTAATAAGCAACAACAGGACAGTTATAGTGATTCTCAGTATCTTTCTCCCTGATGTTATAAGACCTGCAAGGATAGAAAATCGTCTTGACTCCTTTATCAAGCAGATCGATAACATGGCCATGCCTAAGCTTGGCAGGATAACAGACCGTATCGGAAGGAATCGTCGCTTGTCCATGACGATACCTCTTTGCACTCGAAGGAGAAGAAAGAACTACCTTGAAATCCAAAGCATGGAAAAAGGCATACCAGAAGGGAGTCAGTTCATAAAAGTTAAGTCCCCTTGGGAAGCCAATCGCACCATGTTTATATTCTTTTGCGGAATTTTCGTCATTATAAGAGTGAAGCAATCTGTATTTAAAATCATAAAGGTCAAGCTTCGTGCTTGTCTTCTTCTTCGTGACTGGCTTATCACAGCGGTTACCGCCGATAAAAACGCGATGATCATCAAATAAGGACACCGTCAACCGACAATGGTTCTGGCATCCATTACAAGTCACCCTGGATACTTTCCGATGGAAGTTCTTTAGCTTTTCACCAGTCAGGATTCCGGAGATATCCAAATTCAGTGACTTTGCATCCAATGCGGCACCATAAGCACCCCTAAGACCAGCGATGTTAGAGCGAACGACCTCGATTCCAAGTTCTTTTTCAAAAGCTCGAAGAACAGCATCGTTCAGGAAGGTACCCCCTTGAACAACCACCTTATGTCCAAGGTCTGCTTTTGAAGAGCACCGAATGACTTTATAAAGGGCATTTTTGACAACAGAGATTGCAAGACCAGCAGCAATATCGTTGACACTAGCTCCATCTTTCTGGGCTTGTTTTACAGAAGAATTCCTGAAAACAGTGCAACGGGAACCCAGATCCACAGGGCGAGTGGCAAACAATGCCATTTTCGAGAAATCTTCAATCGAATAACCTAAAGCTTGGCTAAAAGACTGAAGGAAGGAACCGCATCCGCTCGAGCATGCTTCATTCAAGAAAATATCCTCAATGTGTCCGTCCTTGATTCGGAAGCATTTGATATCCTGGCCTCCGATATCGATGACAAACTCAACATCCGGAAGGAAATGCTTGGCAGCTTCAAAATGAGCCATTGTTTCCACAATGCCATGGTCGAGAGAAAAGGCGTTCTTGCTGAGTTCTTCTCCGTAACCAGTTGAGGTAGCGCCTTTAATAACGGCATCTTTGTCTTTCTTCTCATCAATCTCAAGTAACCTTTTCTGCAGTAAAGCAATCGGGTCACCCTTGTTCGGTTGATAGAAGGTATAACGGATGTTGTCCTTGTCATCAATGAGAACTGCTTTCAATGTAGTAGATCCAGAGTCGATGCCTAAATAAAGAGGACCCTTATATCCTTCTAAAGAAAGAACATCTACATGGTCTTTGTTATGGCGAGAAGTAAATTCTTGGTATTCCTTCTCGTCTTTGAACAAGGGAGAAATATAAGAGAAGTTTTCGTTGTTTCGATACTGATTGACCTTATCCCTAATGGAAGAAAGAACAACTGGATATTCCTTCTTTGCCAGTAAGGCAGCACCCCTAGCAACAAAGTAAAGTGAATTCTCTGGTAGCACTCCTTGTACCTTCAACGTCTCATCAAAAGCATTACGAAGTTCTTTCCTGAAAGTCAAAGGTCCACCTAAATACCTGACGTTTCCTTCAATTTCACGTCCTTGGCAAAGGCCGGCAATGGTCTGATTAACGACAGCGTAAAAAATAGACTTAGCGATATCTTCCTTCTTAGCGCCTTGGTTAAGAAGAGGCTGGACATCCGATTTTGCAAAAACGCCACAACGAGATGCAATTGTATAAATACGTTCTGCCTTGCTTGCAAGAACATCCCTTTCGGTAACTGGAACATTGAGTAACGACGCCATTTGATCAATGAAGGCACCAGTGCCTCCGGCACAAGTTCCGTTCCTTCTGACTTCAACACCATTGGAAAGGAAAAGAATCTTTGCATCCTCTCCACCGAGTTCAATAATACAATCCGTTTTCGGATAAAGAAGCTTGGTAGTCTCCCGGGTAGCATAGACTTCCTGATAGAACGGGAAAGAGCAGCCTTCCGCAATACCCATACCAGCAGAACCAGTAAAGGCAAGATGAACTGCGTTCCTCCCTTTCAGCGGTCCTTCTTCCCTCTTTTTCAGAATTTCATTTAGCTTTTCGCTAATGCGTGAAAAATGACGCTCATAAGAAGAGTAAATAATTTGGTTATTGTCGTCGAGCACAATTGCTTTAATTGTGGTCGAACCAATATCGATGCCCGCTGAAATCATTCTTGTTTTCCTTTACATATGAATAATACACACACGGCTTTTAATTATAGTTGCATATTTCTGATTAGGCAAACCATTAAGAAAGTAAAACGCTTTTACTGAAAAACTCTCTTCCTAAAAGGAAGAAACGCAGATGGAAGAGGGTAAACTGATTCAATCTCCTCTCTTCCTGCTAGGACTTCGGAATCAGAAAGTCTTGGTTCCCTATCAAGATGGAACAGATATCCTTTCCTTTTCCATATCCGATGGGAAAAGACATGATGATAAGTGCCTAAATCAATGCCATCACTCTTCTGCACATGATAGAAAGAAAGAAAATCTTTTTCTTTGAAATCTGTCCTTGCTGTCTTATTGATTGGTTCATAAAGAGAAGCAAGAAGTCCTTTGGAAGGTCGTTTTCTAAGGAGAAGTTTGTCCTTTAACCTAAAGAAATAAAGAACATGCTCTTCTTCTTTCTTTTCTATCGGCTTTTTCTTAATCGGGAACTGTAATTCTTCTTTTTTCTGATGAGAAAGGCAGTTATCTTTAAAAGGACATTCTTCGCATAATGGAGTCCCGCTAGGAAGACAGACCCTTTCGCCCAAATCCATCAAAGCTTGATTAAAATCACCCGGCCGAGAAGGAAGAAAAGGATAGAAAAAAGATTCACAGTCTCTTTTTCCTTTTTCTGAGAATTCGGCTGGATAACAGGTCAAGCGAGAAAACACACGAAAAAGATTGCCATCGACCGCAACACATTTTTCTTGAAAGGCAATAGAAGATATAGACTTCGAGGTATAGGATCCGATTCCAGGAAGCTTAAGAAGTTCCTGAGAATCGGAAGGAATATCACGATGTTCTAAAACCAGTATCGACATTGCCTTATGCCTATTCTTCACTCTTGAATAATAGCCAAGTCCCTGCCATAACTTAAGATAGGCATCTTCTTCCGCTTTTACAAAATCTTCCTTAGTTGGAAAAGCCTTCCTAAACCGCTGGTAATAATCAATAACAGCTCCCACCCGTGTCTGTTGGAGCCTGATCTCACTAACATAGACATGATAAGGAGTCGGATTCATCCGCCAAGGAAGTTTCCGGCCCTTTTCATGGTAGAAAAGCAATAGTCCATCTACTTCCTTATTAGTCATTTTTAAAATCAGAAACCGTCCTATTCTCTAAGGCATCCAATAGTTCGGAGCAGGAAGTACAGATTTTCTTTGCACCGCACTCCAACCTTTTCTTTTTGTCACCATATCCCCAGACAACACCGAAAGAAGGAATCTTGTTTTCGTTTGCACCGACCATATCAAGATAGGTATCACCAATCCTGACAGCAGGCAAGGAAGAGTCTGTCGAGACAAGTCCTTGATGAAGAATGTCTTTCTTTAAAGCACGGCTTCCATCCAGACAGGCACCGAAAAAGCCATCGAAGTACTTATCAAAACCAAAGTGCTTGCCGATATCCTTAGCAAGAACATCAGCTTTGGATGTTGCAATATAAAGAAGGTTTCCTTCGCTTTTCAGTTTTGAAAGAAGCTCCATGATGCCCGGATAAACGTTAGCATCATACTTTCCTCCTTCATCATTATAAAAATGACGATAAATCAGACAGGCTTCTTCGATTCTTTCTTCTGGGACATGGCACAAGCGGAAGCAGTCCCGAAGCGGAGGACCAACAAAAAAGTCGAGTTCCTCATAAGGAATCACCGGTAGCTTCCTTTTTTCTAAAGTCTTCCTAGCACTATGTTTGATGCCAGGGCCAGACTCAACGAGAGTCCCGTCCTGATCAAAGAAGATTCTTTTCTTCATCTTATTTTTCCTCGTTTCGTTTTTCTTCTATGGCTTCGTGCTGTTTTTCCTTCCTTGGTCCAACGACAGAAGAATAATATTTTTCGTTGTCTGCCTTGAGTCCGAAAACAGTGATGCAGCCGCAAATGACAAGGAGAATAGTAGGTACAATCGTAATCCAGGCACGATATCCAACCAGATGAGCTTCCCTATTCGGAGTGCTTAAGATCCTTTCGTTCACTTTCTGTTCAAAGTCACGAATCGGATTCAACCTGTTTTCTTTCTCCATCTGACCGACTTTGTCATTGACGCCCCTTAATCCACAGGTGGCTAAGATAAGATAGAAGAAAAGAGTCTGCAAGGAATTTGCAACCAGAACAGCACCAGACTTAAGGGAAGCAATCGAGCCAGAGCGCTCTTTTCCAGTTTCGGCTTCATATAGATCTGCCGTATTCCAGATATCTAAAGTATTCGAAGCAAAGATGTCTCCATTGAAGAAAGCATAGAGGAAGATCGCAATAAACAAAGAAATTTCAGCACCTGCTTTCCTTCCATAGAAGAAGAGGAAGAAACCAATAAACAGACAGCAAGGCATAGCAACCAAAACCCTCTTTTTCTTGCTCCAATAAGAATGAATAATCGGGAACAAGAAGTTTGAAATAATAACTCCGCATCCATAACAAATAGAGTAAATGAAGTTGACCCTAGCTCCATTCCTTAATGCAGATGAAAAGTGGCTTGCAGAATTAAAGGCGCCATATCCGAATTCATAGTAGAAATAATTCGATACGTTGCCAGTCCTAAGATAAGAGCTGACAAAGAGAAGAACATGACTAAATAATGCAAGAGTAATCTGCGGATACTCTTTCAATATCTTAAAAGGAGAAAACGGAGACTGAATATTTTTCCGTCGTTCTTCCTCCCTTTCCTTGGATACATATCTTTCCTTCCTAATAAAGGAATAGAACCTTTGGGAAAGGAAATAGCAGCTGACAAGGACAATGCTAAGAATCCGCCTGTTTCTTTCGGAATCAGCACCCGAAATCGCAGGCGTAATACCTGCAATCAAATAAGAACCTAATCCAGAGAACCTCAAAGCAAGAGAAGATATACGGCTCCGAACACTCTCATCATAGCTAAGCTGATTCCTTGCTCCCCAGTACCCTAAATCATTGATTGCATAAGTTGTCTGAAAGAAAGCATAGCTCAAAATAAATACAGAGACATAGGTCCATCCGCTTCCGCAAAGAGGAGTGACATACCTCCTGAAGCAGAATGCAACCGTTGCAATAATAGCTCCCAAAAACTGATAGGTACAGAACCGGCCAAGAGGAAAGCGTCCTTTTTCAAGCCAATAGGAGAAAAACACCCATGAAAATATAGAAAGAATCTTCGAACACCTAATTCCCCTAGTTATCGTAAAGAACCTCTGAGTATAGAGAGGATCTCCTTTAATTGGCGAAGCAGCCTGGACATACAGAAGCCTGAAAATCGAAATGAATTCCCAAAAAGCATCTCGGAAGATTGAATTCGTCTCATAGGCAATTTGAAGTCCTTTCGGACAGTTTACGCTAGTAAAAGTCTTGTTCCGAATAATCATTTTTTAGTTCCCATTTAAATAGAAATACATAATAGTTTAAAATAAAGAGAGAAAAATAGCTCTAAAATAATAAAAGAATAGAAAACATTTCAATTCCCGTTGTATGCGGAGTAAAATAAGGACTAGCATTAATGACAATTGTTAAGAAAAACAAAATATTCAATACCATCGGTGGTCTCCTAGTCGTTTTCAGGGGTCTTTTGATGTTTGCGGGGGAAGCCGGATTCTCTGGAACTATAAAAAGGGTATTAGCTTTAAGCTTCGGAGTTTTTGCCCTTGTTTTCGGAATTCTATATCTGTACCATAAAAAACTAGTTCCAGGACTCTTAGGCCTTTTCCTTGGAATCAGGATTGTAGCCTTTGCCATCACCGACTATTGGGTTGCTATCCTCTGTATCGGATTCCTTCTCTTTGTCGAGGGAGTCGCAATGCTTTCAACGAAGCACATCCCTTCTGGAGTCCTGAGGATTCTTACTTCTGTCTTAGCCCTCTGCCTCGCCTTTGGATACCATGCACAGTGGTCAAGCCTGCGTAGGCTCGGATACCTTGGCGGTCTCTTCCTTGTCATGGATGGTATCTTCCTCAGGACAAGACGTTAGAGTAAGTCATTTTGCTTCTGTTTTTCAGTTAAAAATTGAAAAATAGTTGCCAATCTGTCTTTCTCATGCTATCATTTATAAGCACGTTTTTTTCTATCGAATCAAAAAAACTAGAAACTATTGGAGGATACTGAGATGTCAAGAGTTTGCCCTGTTACTGGTAAGAAGCCGATGTATGGAAAGAACGTCTCCCATTCTAGGAGACATACTTGCCGTCGTTGGAATGTCAATCTTCAGAACACCACTGTCATTATTGATGGCAAGAAGGTCAAGAGGCGTGTTTCTGCCGCCGGCTTACGTACTCTTCGCAAGAACGCAAAAGCTCAGCAGGTTGCT
Source organism: uncultured Mollicutes bacterium (assembly GCA_900549915.1). GTDB lineage: Bacteria > Bacillota_I > Bacilli_A > RFN20 > CAG-288 > Enterosoma. Next base: position 16,174 of record URQF01000013.1, read on the forward strand.
GCCGAAGCTGCTGCTCCGAAAGCCGAAGAAGCCAAGTAGTTTCTTATCGCAATAAAAAAGCAGGCTGCGAATCGCAGCCTGCTTTTTATTTTTTGTTTTTTACTGCAATGAAAGGAAACAGGATACAGCAAGGAAGATTCCAGACAGGATATTTCCAATCCTGAACCTCCATTCATAGAAAGCATAGAAGTTCCATTTCTGTTTTTCGTATACTGTGGTTCCGTTCTCTTCGAACTTATTCCTTTTGAACCAAGAATAGAATTTCGGATTAAAGAAGCAAAGGATTCCTAATACAGCGATGATTCCATAGAAGACATTCAGGACAAGCGGAATCGCGTTCCTTTCATATTGGTAAGTTGCACTCTTGAGTAATCGGATCCTTGCTAGGCCAGCCGTACCATAGTCAAAGGCAAGGAATCCAATCAGTGAAATCGTAATTCGGGCCCTAAGGCTATTTAAAGACCTGAAGTTTGTCAGGGTTAGACAGAGGATTGAAATTAAGAACGAGATGCCAAGAGCAATCCTATATCCGGAAGAGCAGAAACTAAAGAAATAAAGAATCAGACCGCCTACTAAGGACAAAACGGATAGGATCAAAAAGGAAGCAAGGACAACCTGTTCCCCCTTCTTTAAAGAGGAATAAATTTCATAGCCGAAGCAATTCCGGATGCTTTTCTTTTCTTTTTTATTCTTCTGGAACCTGAAATGAACAAGGAAATATCCTAAGAGAAAAAGAGCAGCAGCAAGGAAAAGAATTCCGGAGGTCAATAAGATAGTTGTTTTCATAAGGCACCTTTCCTCTTCCTCAGTGTCTGCTTCTTATCCAGGCTTTTCTTGTACGCAGAACCAGCAACCCTATAGTCAGCACCATTGGCATAACAGAGAGGGCCAGTCGACTCATTGATTCCACCATCCACGCCAATCAAATACGAAAGACCTTTTTCTTTACGGTAATCAGCAAGGAACTTGATTTTCTTTTCACTGCCTGAAATAAAGGACTGTCCTCCTTTACCGGGGACAACAGACCTAATCAAAACGGAATCGAACAAACAGAGGAAGTCTTTGATTTCTTCTGGGGAGGATTCCGGAGAAAGGGCAAGTCCAAGCTTGAGATCTGGATAATCTTTCTTAAGCTCCTTCCTCTTTGGAAGGTCACCGATCGACATCGCTTCATAATGGAAGGTAATGTCTTTACATCCGCTTTCAGCAAAAGAGCGTGCCTTTTCAAGAGGATTCGTAACCCTGAGATGAACATCGAAATGAAGGTCTGGATAAGCCTTCCTCAGGCTTTTGAAAAGAGGTTCTCCAAAGGAAATGTCATGCACGAAATGACCATCCCTAACATCATAGTGGCAGCACTCGATTCCGAAAGAAATCCTCTCTTTCCTGTCTTTTTCCAGATTCAGGAAATCAAAGCTTAAAAGCGAGGGACGGATAACGGTTTCTTTTTCCATTTCTCATTCTCCTTAACTTCTGTCAGTATTTTACAATAGTTCTGATAAGAATCCATACTTAGTTCATCGTTCTTAACGGCTTCCAATACCGAGCATCCTTTTGTTTTCTCCAGATGCAGGCAGTCTTTAAAGAAACAGGTTCCAAAATAAGGCCGGAATCCAGGAAAACAAAGAGAAAGGTCTAGTGTGTTCCTTTCAAGCAAATCAAAAGAAGAAAAACCGGGAGTATCAAAGATAAAGCCATCTTCGAAAGGAAGAAGGATAATCTCTTTGGTCGTATGGCGTCCTCGTCCGCTACGGACATAGAGCGAATCGACACGTCGCTTAAAGCTTGGATCAATGCTATTCAATAAAGAAGACTTGCCAACACCGGTCTGACCGACAAAGGCAACCGTTTTATGTTTCAGTTCTTCGTTTAACTTCGGAAAATCAAAATCTGTGGCATGATGAGCATCAATAAAATAGACTTTGTATCCGATTTTCTCATAATAGGACATCCGCTTCTTCCTTTTATTCCTCTCGCTTTTCTTTAATAAATCCGATTTTGTCAGAACAATCGAAGCCGTTAAAGAAGAAAAGTTTATCCTGCTAAGAAACTTATCGAGAAGATAAGAGGAGAACTCCTGTTCTTTTAAAGAGCAAAGAACAAAGACCTCATCGACATTGCTGAAACGAGGACGTTTCAACCTATTCTTCCGTTCTAGAACAGAATTGATCCTTCCCTTTTCATCTAAAGTAACATAGTCACCGATGATGATTTTTTCTCCGGCATACAAAACCTTACCCCGGAAAGGGTGAATCGATACGCTTTTATCCTCTAGGGAGTAAAGAAAATAACCCAAAGAAGAGGAAGAAAGGACCCGGAAAACGCCCATTATCGTTTTTGTTCCTTCTGAGCCTTCTTAGCATCCTTCCTCATCTGCTTTTTCTGTCTTTGTTCTTCTTTTCGTGCTTTGACAAGAGGAGAAGATGGATGGAAGAAAGCGTAGAAGAAAGACATCTTTTTTGCGAGTTTGGAAGGATCGCGCCTAATGGCCTCAATGTCTTTCCGCCTCTCATCGGCGGAACCATAACGTTCCATTGGGTCCTTAGCGCAGGCCTTGACAATTATTTCCTCAATGCAGTCCGGAGTGTTCGGATTGTATTTCTTAAGAGACGGGAATTTCTGTTTGCAATGCCTTGCCCTGATACTCTGCGGAGAATCTCCGTTAAAAGGAACATGGCCAGTAATCAGTTCGAAAAATGTAATACCCATTGCATAGATATCACTTCTTGTCGTTGCCGGATTCCTCTGGCAGACTTCAGGCGCCCTGTATTGGACAGATCCTAAAATCGTTGTTGCCGAAGTAATAGCAGAAACCTGCGGAGTATCACGGAAAGTGGCAATTCCGAAATCACCGAGTTTTACAGTACCATCAATTGTTAAATAAATATTCTGTGGTTTTATGTCACGATGAATGACAGAATGGTCATGAGCATATTTTACAGCAGAACAAAGCTGGTACCTGATATCACAGGCTTCCCGGAAAGAGAACTTTCCACGGGTATTCAGAATCTGACGGAGATTCTGTCCATCTACGAATTCATTAACCCTGTAAGGATTACCATTATAGGTACCGACATTGAGGACTTTGACAATATTCCTGCAATTCAAAGAAGCAGCAGCACGTGCCTCCCGCTCAAAACGAGCAAGATTCGTTTTATTGGCTGCGGTATCGCTCTTCCTCCTCTTAATGGCAACATCGTTGTCATTAATGAGGTCATGTGCTTTAAAGACGACCGCCCTGCCTCCTTCTCCTAAGGATTCAGAGATTTTGTAGCGGTCATCGATGATTTCGTTTTCCTGTAGCAAATCGCTCATTTGTTTTTCTCCGGATTCCTAGTCAGAACAACAGCGATATTATCCCTGCCGCCATTATCCAGTGCCTTTTTCCTTAAGGCATCTGCCTTTTCCTTAACGGTCCATGGCGTAGCAAGAATCGATGCAATGTCATCATCCGAAACCCTGTTGTATAATCCATCCGAACAGGCAAGAATATAGTCATAGTCATTCGGAATATTGTATTCTTCTGCATTTACAATCTTCCGGTTGATGCCAACAGCATTCAATAAATAGTTCCGCTGAGGGAGGTTCTTCCTCTCCGTGCGATTGATTCTGCCTTCCTTGAAAAGAAGAGCAGCATAGGACTGATCCTCACTGACCTGACGAAGTCCGGTCTCTGCGGAATAAGTATAGCAGCGGCTGTCTCCAACACACTGAACAAAGGTACCCTTATCATAAATCAGAGCCACAATCGAAGTGGTTCCCATCTGGGAATACTCCTTGCGACTCAATGACATCCTGTAAATACGGCGATTGGCATTTTTCAAAGTCTTCCGCCTGAATTTACGGGTTCTTCGGAAATTAAAAGGCTTTTTGTAGTCGCCGAAAGCGATGGCAAAGCAGTCAGAGACCATTTTGCTAGCAACGTCGCCTTTTCGGTGTCCGCCCATACCATCTGCAACGAGAAGAAGAGTTCCGAATTTCGTGATACAGCCAAAGGTTGCATCTTCATTGTTTTTCCGGACTTTTCCGATGTTGCTTAGTGCAACGATACGTGTGTCTTTTTCGTTTCCTTTATTGTTTTCCATATTTTGCTCTCAGCTGTCCACAGGCAGCATCGATATCGCTCCCGAATTCCTTACGGATTGTGGACTTGACTCCATGATCAAGAAGGAAATGATGGAAGGCATCAACATTCTTATCCGGTGAACGTTCGAATCCGTTCTCCCTGACAGGATTATAGGGAATCAAGTTAACAAAACCATGGGTAGGATAAATCAGGTCGAAAAGCTTCTTAGCATAGTCTAAGGAATCATTAACGTTTTTGATCCTGATGTATTCAAAGGTAACCGTACGATTAGCCTGTTTCTCAAATTGAATAATGGCAGGGATGAGTTCTTCTAACGGATAAGCACGATTGATTGGCATCAATTCATTCCGCAATTCATCCGTCGGAGCATGCAGGGAAATCGCAAGATTAATCTGCCTTCCTTCCTTTGCAAGTTTTAAGATTCCAGGAACAATACCACAGGTAGAAATCGTGATATGACGTGCACCGATATTGATTCCAAAAGGCGAATTAATGGTTTTGACAAAAGAAAGAACATTATCGTAATTGTCAAAAGGTTCGCCGGTTCCCCTGACAACAACATGGGTCACATGTTCCTTGCCTTGAGTGATAGACTGAACATACTTATCATAATAAAGAACCTGCCCAAGCCTTTCCGCAGCAGTTAAGTTGCGTTTTTTCTTCAACAGGCCAGAAGCGCAGAAAGCGCAGGCCCTATTGCATCCGACTTCCGAAGAGACGCAAACGGAGTAGCCATAAATATAATGCCTTAAGACACCTTCGACCTGTTCACCATCGGAAAGACGGAAGAGGCATTTGACAGTGCCATCTTTGGATTTCTGCCTGACAGAAACTTCCGGAAGAGCAAAGTCAAACTCTTCCTTCAATTTCTCACGGAAGGTCTTTGAAATATCACTCCTGTCATCAAAGGAAGTCGCTCCCTTTTTATAAAGCCAGGAATAGATTTGCTTGCTACGATAAGCGGTTTGACCCCTTGCAAGCCTGATTTTGGTCAAGTCTTCAAGAGAATAGGAATAAATCGAGGTTTTCATTTCTTGCCGATCAAGGCGATATAACCGCCTTCTCCATGGTCATCAGACGGACAGACACTGATTTCCTTCACAAGTTCGAAGCGGTTGTTCCTCTCTAAGAAGCGATGAACAACATCACTTGTCTCCGCTTTCAGAAGTCCGTGATTGATAAATAACAAGGAGCCTTTTGATTTAACGAATTCGCTCCTTTCCCTAAGGGAATCAAGCTGGCGCTTCTGACTGTTTTCAATATCTTCCCGTGTTAAAGAAGGCAACAGCCAAGGCTTCTTGTCAAGAAGTCCAAGGCCAGTATTTTTTCCAAAGTCAACTACGATATCAAACTGATCATAAGAATAATAGGTCTTCAAGTATTTTTCTTCGCAATTCAAGATTGTTACATCGTTGAATTGGGCTAAATTCAGGTTATCTTTTGCAGCCTCAGCAGCCTTAGATTGATAATCCACGATTAATTTCGGCTGATAAGAATCCTTAAGAGAGAGTGCAAGAGGGAAATAGCCAAAGGAATCCGTAAGGCCGTTCCTTAATACCTTAGGAGAGACCTGAGGCAATTCCAGAAGAGAGTATCCGAGCCTTTCAAGATAAGAGCTAGGATAGATTCTCCTCTGCTTAAGGGAATCCCGATGATAGTTCTTCTCGCTCTTATAGATTTCGTAGGCACCAGCACCATCCGTCTTTTCTAGGCTGTCTGTTAAACTATCCGCATCCAACGGGGAATACTCAAAGGTGGATTTCTTACGCATAGAACGGAACCTGCTAAGAGTTTTAGAAGATCCGTACTCTTCATTAAAGCGACGGAAAAGGAACTCCGGCCTCTCAAGAACAAGAGAGTTGAAGTAAAACGGAGATTGTTTTGCTTCCTCTGGAATCGAGAATGGTTTTTTCGATGCTTCCATTAAAACATCCCTGTTCGTTTTACTGTTTCCACTAAAACGAAGACGAGCAAAGGTATTCCTGTATTCTGAGGTGATTTCTTCTTTGGTCAACTTAGAATAGCGGAGCTGGCAAAGGGCAATCCTAGAAAGAAGGAATTCGCCACTCTCATAATCATACTGAGAAAGAAGGTTTGCGCATTCAAACCGGAGTGAAAAATAACGGCGTAAGAAAAGAACCGTTTCTTTCTTGATTTCCTCTTCTTCGTTCGGCGTCAATGTAATTGTCTTTTTTGCTTCTAAAAGAGCGGAAGGAAGAGTTTTTTTCTTAAATAGGACTTCGTTAAGCCTTGTGTATACAGGAAAAGAAATATTCATAAGATTATTATAAACAAATTGAATGCCTAAGAGGTATTAATTCTTCCTTTCAATTTCGTCAATCAGCTTGGCAAAATGGCCATTAAGATCCCTTGCCTTTTTATTCAGTTCCTTGAGCTCATTGATCTTAGATTCATAAATAGCAACTTCTTCACGTCCAAGAGCAGAGTCATTGACTAAAAAATAGGATCCGACAAGGT
>URQF01000014.1 GCA_900549915.1 uncultured Mollicutes bacterium
TTTTTTTTTTTTTAATGATACGGCGACCACCGAGATCTACACTCTTTCCCTACACGACGCTCTTCCGATCTGGCAGTATTGGAAAGCATAGCTGAAGTCATTGTATAGGGAGTAGAGCTGCTTCTTTGTATAGTCTCCATCATAATAGTAAACTCTTCCTTCAATAGAAGTATTGAAAGGAGGTAATGTCTCTATGGAAGAATCATTGACACGGATTAAACCTCTGTCTGACCGGATGTATCCGACCGACAGAGAATAGACATCCTCGCTTTTCGCGCAGCTGGTCCTTAACAGAAACGGTATAAAAAGGAAGACTTTTTTCTTATTCATGAATAAAAATATGCTATCAAAAGAACGCATCTATTTTATCAGATTTTTAATCTGTAAAGTATAGTCGAGAACATCTTCCGGTTCGTCACGCAAAAGAGCTAATTGGTAAAAAAATAGGAAAAAACGGATCTTGAGGAATTAAGCTTCTTTCACTCGCCCTGTTCTCTGATTTTTAACTTTTTTAACGGCAAGATTAATAAGAGAAAAGACAAGGAACGGAACAAAGTTACAGATAAGCCTACATCCAAGATAAACAAAGTAATAACCAACAAACGGAATTCTCGGTCTTACCAAAGTGTCTAGAACCGGTATCGTTGCCGGTCCCTTTGGGTTCAAGAAGAAGTAATTTAGTTTTGTATTCGGATCCAAGTGTAAGGCAATAGAGTTGCCCGCTACTGCTAAAAGGGTAAAGAAAACAAAGAGGGGGATGGAACGTAAGAAGCAGATAACGCCTTTTTTTGAATACCTTTCGTTGGAGAAGAATAGGAAAGTGCCAGAAGCAATAATCAACACATGGTAGATGCCGGAGTGAATGCAGCTGATGATATATGGCTGGTCAAATAACGTCGTTGGATTAACGAAATAGCAGATTCCGGCTGTTGTCCTGATAAAAGCAAGGTAGCCATTGACACAGTCTTTGAATTTTCCTTCTTTTAAGAAATAAGGGAGAGGAAGAATCAGCAAAGCAGTAGAGCAAAGTTGTAAAGGAACCAGAGACCAATCTGCCCTGTGAAGAACAAAATCGAAAATCATCTTTCCGATGTCCATCGCGACGAGATTCAATCCCGTAATCGTTAGAATCAAATCACGCTTCTTTTGCTTCTCCTTGCCTTGGAAGTGATATCCGAAATAGATTGCTATTCCTAACAAAACGATAGCAAGCAAGACAAAGAATATATGAAATAAGCCGAATTTAACAGGCGGATGTTTCCACATCAGAGTAATCTCCTCTTCGAATTGATTTTTAATTCTACCATAAAACATGCTCTTTGTCTCAACTTTTTATTGGCCTTAGCTATCTTCATAGCCATAGAAGCCGATTTTCGATATAATAAACAGCAATGAAAACTACCAATAGTCAAACTGAAAACAACCAGAAACAAGAGGATGCTCTCCTTCTTTCTCTGAAAATCCATCCGTTAAAAGATGGGATTCTTTTAGTGGTATCTATTTTCGTCATTGTTCTCATTTTCTTGGTTAGTTACTATTCCCGCCCTAAGACGGATCCAAAAACCTTATTTGTCCAAATCAAATATCAGGATACACTTCTTTACGACAAGAACGACCCGGAGAAAAAGACAAACATTTCCTTCCCACGTGAGGGAGAAAAGAAAGTATCCTTCACCAAAGAAGACGGCAGTCTTTACCTAGGAGAAGAGAAAGAATTTGTCTTCCAAGGGAAAGGCATCACCTTCACTCTTTACGATGACTATTCCATTCAAGTTCTTCACGATGATGTGGAATGCAAAGACTATGACTGTTCCAGACAGGGAAGAATCTATCAACCTTATTTACCGATTGTCTGCCTTCCCAATACAATCCAGGCAAGGATCATTTCTACGGATGCTGGTTTCCCGGAGATAGACGCATAATGAAAAGAAACACACGTATTACCACGCTTCGAAGGGTAACCTTAGCCAGGAGGACAGCCCTTTCCGTCGGACTCCATTACCTAGAATCCAGGATACCGCCATTTGTACCCGTTCCTGGATTCCGCTTAGGTCTAGCCAATATTGTCTCCTTATTTGTCCTTTATTATTATGGAGGGGCAAGCTACCTCTTTGTCAGGGCAGTAAAAACCTTAATCGTTGCTCTCATATCAACCGGCTTCAATGTAGCCTTCTTCAGGTCCTTAAGCGGAACTATCCTAGCTGTTATAGTCTCTCTTCTACTCTACTACCTAATCAAGCCATCGATTTATATCGTCTCCCTCTTTGGTTCTCTCTTCCATACCATAGGACAGCTCCTTGCATACGCCATTTTCTTCTCGACACCTTATATCTTCTATTACATCATTATCCTTGGCCCGATTTCCTTAGTAACTGGTATCCTAAGGGCAATTATAAACAGGCTCCTATTAAAGAAGATTCCAAGAAGTATCCGATTAAGTGAAACAAAACGGCGCTCCTAAAGAAAGCGCTGTTTTTATTTCAAAGCAAAGACGCAAAGAAAAAGGAAAAACAGTAGATTAAAATATCGGTAATATATCGGATTCATCGAAATTTAGGCAAAATTTATAAAATAGTAAAAATATCTGTTTTTCTTCTTTGAAAGCGCTTTACTATAAGCTATAATATCAGTAATTCCTAACAGTCCACAGGAAGAAAGGAGCAATTGCAAAATGAATCTGCAGTATCGGGACCAGATGCCTAGGAGTGCCGAACAGGAGCGAAAACTGATTGACGATAACCTTATCGACCTTGTCTACAACGCAGCTTATCTAGAAGGTGTTCGCCTTACCTACGTGGAAGCACGAGACTTCATCCTAGGAGGAAAGGACCCAGTCAAACCCTATCCGACCGGACTATTAAAAATTAAGAATCTGAAAACTGCCTACTGCCGTCTGAAAGACGAAGATATCATCGCTAAGCCGACAGACCTAGAAACATTATGTGAGCTCAACCGAATCATCAACGGACGAGGAGTCAGTCACGATGGAGGACGAATCCGTTCTTCCTTCGTCACCATCACCGGAACCGATTATGCGCCGGAAATTCCTGACTCTTATGAAGTGAACTATAAAATCCGTGACATTGTCGAAAGCAAGAAGACTTATGTCGAGCGTGGACTTGACTTATACTGCTACCTGAGGAAAACAGAGGTCTTCTATGACGGAAACAAGAGAAGTGCAAACCTGTTATGCAACCAGTTCCTGCTTCGCCATGGACAGGGCATCTTCTCCATCCGGCCAGAACGCAATGACCAATTCCTCAAGCTTCTTCTTGAATACTATAAGAGCGATAACGCTGAGAAACTCAAAGAGTTCATCTACGAGAACTGCTTCCTCAAAGATGCTTCTCTTCCTTACGTGGACTAAGGATACAAGAAAACATAAAGGACTGTTTAAAACCAAGGTTGGATCTTGGTTAACAGTCCTTTTTTGGTCTAGGTTTGATAACCTATCTGCCTAATGCAATTGCTAAATTGAGGGCAAACGTATCGGCTATTTTAGGTTCGCACCTCCTAAGGCAGGTAAGTCTTCAAGAACAGGAAATGATTTACTTCCTAAGACGACTTTTTGAAGGAAGTTTTCTTTGGCAGAGCACCGACCGTATCAGGGCTTAATTCTTTTGTAGATTAAAAACGCCGTAGAGAAGAACAAATAGTTGAATTTGTTTTTTTGCCTAATATAGGCAAGCTTTATCTTCCGTATATATCCAAATTCCTTCCACTCTAAGCGGTTAAGAGATTTCTTTACTGCCTTGGTTTTCTTCCATCCTTCTTTGCGAGAAATTTTCGATATCATGAATATGAAGTTTGAAAAATTGACGTATATCAAATAATTCAAGTAGACACTCAACTCAGTATTTTGGATAGGATACTTATCTTTAATTTGAATCAGTTCGTTAATAATAAAGAAGACATTATCCGCAATCTTTGATAATTTTTTCTTATCTTGAACAGGCTCTGTCGACTGTCCGCTAATTCCAACGTTGTAAACATATACGCAAAAGTCTTTAGCTTCAAAACTGTTGGACAGGGCAAAACATAAGGCGCAAAACAGGTTGTCGGTAAAGAATAATTTTGACGGAAAACTATAGGATACAGCTTTTAACACATCCGTTTTGATAACAATATCCCACCTACCGATTCCTGACAGATTCTTGCTGTTTGGAAAACGAAACAATTGCTCTTTCTTTGTAGAGACGTTAACGACTTTATGAGACACAACAAGCAAATCCTTTTCATAGGAGTCTAGAAATTCCATAAGCTTGGAGAGCGTAATTTCGACCCTATAGTTTTCAATTCCTTGGTTTCCTAGAATGCTTTCGGAGGATTTTAGGATGAGCAAACCCGAAAACTATTTTAGTGAACTAGTGAAAGAGTATCGTGAAAGAACGATGACAAGGAAAGAATTCTGTAAAAGGAAAGGTATCTCCTATACTGCCTTGCACTATGCCATCGTTAAAGTAAGAAAGCGAGAAGAGAAAGAAGAACCAGCTGGTTTTGTTCAGCTGAGCACAACCAAAGATAAAGTCACCTTTCAATTTGGTAAAAATCATCTAGATGTCACCATAGAGATTTCTTCCTTAATTGAGATTCTAGAGAAAATACTATGATTGATTTATCTTCGATTAAGGGAGTATATCTCTATACTGGCTTGACGGATAGGAGATCAGGAATAAAAAGACTAAGTATTAAAGTAGCATCTGACTTTCAAAAAGAAGACAGGACAGGATGCTTGTTCCTTTTCTGTGGAAAGAACAAGAAGTCATTGAAAGCATTAGAGTTTACAGAAGATGGAGTATGGCTTTATCAAAAGAGACTCGATGCCAATACCTTTAAATGGCCAAAGAATATACAAGAGACAAAAACAGTCTTAGAAGAGAGACAATTAAGAAGATTGTTAGATGGTCTTTTTATTGTTTGTAACTCACCTGGATGTGAACATAGAGGAGTAATAAGATATTAGCCAAATTATATCTTAGGTTAGAAGTCGAAATGCTTAAAAAAGACTCTAAAATAAGCTTGGTCTGATTTTAAATAACGTGTATTTTTTGTATAATAAATACATGAAAAACATGGATTTAAGTAAGCTGACGGATGCAGAAATTATCGATAGGTTCGGACCTGCTGCTCCATCAATTATCCAACTCAAAAATAACCTTGAACAATCAAATACAAGGCTTGCTGAATCCAATGATAAGTTAAAGGAAACCCAATCAGAGCTTTCCAGGTTTGACAATAAGTTAAAGCAAGCTGAATCCAAGCTCACTAAGTCTGACAATAAACTAAAGAAGACAGAAATAAAGCTCACTAAGTCTGATAATAAACTAAAGAAGACAGAAGCAAAGCTGACGATAACAACGGACAAATTGAAGAAAGCACAAGCCAAGCTTGCTGAAGCGAACTTCTTTGTTCAACAGCTTTATAATGCCATTGACGAAAAGAATCATAAATTATTCAAGCAACTCAAAGAGAGATTCGCTCCTGGAACAAAGATCAAATATACAGATAGCGTTGATGAACCTTACTCGGAAGAAACACAGAGAACTGTTAAAGCAAAGCAAAAGGCAGGAAGAAAAGAAGGAACAAAGAACGGAGACCACTTTGATTTTTCTAATGTCGAACTCCAACATAAAGTGATTGGCCATCCAGAAAACAACGAAACACCAAAGCAGTTTTATAAAATTGATATTATCCCAGCAAAAGCAATCGTTACGGAATACTCAATCTACGATGACGGAGAAAGGCCGGATCAATTTGGCGAGTCTTTCCTCACCCCGTCTTTAGCTGGCTATATTTCTTCTAGAAAGTTCCAATATTGTTTACCGCTCTATCGACTGGAAACCGTACTTAGAGAAACCGGTGTTCCGGTTTCTCGAGCACAACTAGCCGATTACTGTAGGACAATCGGGCTTGAGCTAGAGCCGATAGCAAAAGAAATCACAAACGCCTTGACTCATCCTCAATTTGGAGCAGTCCATGCAGATGAGACTACATTAAAAGTAATCAAAACCAAAGAAGGGAAAAAGAAAGATTGCCGAAGGTTTGTCTGTACTTCGAATAGGTGGGAGCCTCATCAAGCTGCAGTATATCAATTTGAGGTTGACCGAAGTGCAGATAGAATCATTCGATTCTTCTCGGATTATCGTGGAACAGTACTTTGTGATGATTATGCAGGGTATGATCGGCTAAAGAAAGAGTCCCTGGATCAAATCAAGTTAGCACGTTGTTGGTTCCACTGGAGAAAGAGATTCGAGGATATTGTTCTCTTTGTTGAAAAATCAGCAAAAGAGAATGGCCAGTATAGGCAAGATGATAAGGAAAAAAGCAAAGCGGTCGGGGAAGCAAAGAAAAAAGAATCTTATTCAAGAAAAGTGCTGAATAGGATGGATGAGCTATTTGCGATTGAAAAGAGATGTATAGGTAAAACCGCAGATGAGGTTCTGAAGATAAGACAGAGAGAGTCTAAGCCGATTGTAGAAGCTTTGTTTTCTATGCTTAGGCAGGATTTGCCAAGTAGGACAGGTGCTCTTTTAGATGCCGCAAAATATGGCTTGAAAATAGAAGAAGATTTAAAGGGCTTTTTAGATAACCCTTATCTTGAAAGGTCAAATAATCGCTGTGAACGGGCGGTAAAAGACTTTGTCAGGAGTAGAAAGAACTTTTTGTTCAGTTACTCTTTAGATGGTGCTAAAGCAGCGGGCATCATTAGGACAGTTGTAAGAACAGCTCGAATCAATGGATTAGACCCAGAGAAGTATATCAGCTATGTTCTCAAGCAGTTCTCCACAAAAGAAAGCTCCATAAATGCTAGGAATAACATTCAGTCTCTTCTCCCTTGGTCGATCAAACTTCCGAAAGAGTTAAAAGGAGACTTGAAAAAGTTACCTGCCGATTTACAAAAACAGCTGGAAACAAAAGACTGACAAAAAAAGAGATGATTAAGGCTTAAACACCAAAGTCATCTCTTTGTTTATCGAAAACAAACACTGCTTAGACAAGGGGGGAGGAAATTACGCTCTCAAATCAAAAGTGTATTCTGTCTCTTCTTTGCAGATTATGCTATACTTTCAACAATAAGTCATGATATGGCTTTTTCGTTATAAACGCTTTTTCAATCATCGAAAGGAGATACTTAGAATATGGCAGCAAAGAAAATCCGTGTTCAAGATGATCTGTATCAGTTTGTAAATGGAGCTTGGCTTAAGAAGGCAAAGATTCCTTCGGATCGTCCATCTACTGGTGGTTTTGCAAGGCTGGATGAGAATGTACAGAAGAAATTAAGGAAGGACTTTGATCTATTTGCTTCTGGCGAAAAGAAAACAAATATCAAAGAGAGGAAATACTCGATTGCTTTATACCAGAAGGTTCTGGATAAGAAACGCCGGAACAAAGATGGCATAACACCCGTTCTTCCTCTTCTTAAGAAGATTGCTTCTATCCAGAACATTGATGACCTGAATAAGAACGGAAAAGAATTGACTCTCCTTGGTGTTGATCTTCCACTCGACTTTGGTGTGGATACCGATAGGAAGAACACACAGAAGCATTCTTTTGTTCTGACAGGCCCAAGCATTATTCTTCCGGATACTACTTACTATGGAGAGGACAATAAAGCCGGGCAGAAGCTTCTCTCTGTTTATCAGAACAGGGCAAGTAAGATTCTAGCCAAGACAGAATTATCCAAAGCGGATCAGAAAGCTTATCTCCAGGATACTATCAGCTATGATGCCTTAATTGCTCAGAATGTGAAATCACAGCTTGAATGGGCAGACTATGTTGATAATTATCATCCAAGGAAGCTTTCTGTTGTTGCTAAGAAACTTCTTCCTTTTGATTTGATTTCATTAAGGAAGTCGTTCTATGGCGAGAATCTTCCAGAAGATGTTATTGTCTATGATCCAAAGGCTATCGAAGGCTTTAAGAATTTCTTTAAGGAAGAGAACTTCTCTAAGTATATCCACTGGGCATATGTCCGTGCTTTAAGGCGAGCTACTGCTTATCTATCCGAAGAGCTTTATACACTCGGCAATTCTTATCATCGTGCTCTTGTCGGAACAACCCATGATTCTCCATTGAAGAAACGTGCTTTCCGTCTTGCTTCTGGTACTTTTTCCGAGCCGGTCGGTGTTTATTATGGAAGAACCTACTTTGGCGAGGAAGCAAAGAAAGATGTTGTCAATCTTGTAAAAGAGATTATTCAGGCATACAAAGGACGCAGGGAAAAGAACACTTTCCTTGCACCTTCTACAAAGAAGAAAGCTATCCTGAAATTGGATACCATCGAAATCAAGATGGGATATCCGGATAAGATTGATGAATTCTACAAGAAACTGAAATTCACGGATAAAGACAGTCTCTTTATTGCTAGGCAGAAAATAAACCGTGAAAAGATCCAGCATGGCTTAGAAAAACTGAATCAACCGGTTGACCGCAGCGAGTGGGGAAGGCCTGGCTACAGGGTCAATGCCTGCTACAATCCTTTCTCCAATGATATCACCTTCCCAGCTGCTATCCTTCAGAAGCCTTTCTACTCTATCAAGCAGAGCAAGAGCAAGAACTTAGGTGGTATTGGTGCTGTTATCGGACACGAGATTTCCCATGCTTTTGATAATAACGGTGCTCATTTTGACGAAAAGGGAAATCTTAAGAACTGGTGGACAGACAAAGACTTCGCTGCCTTTAAGAATCTTACCAAGCAAAGGATTGATGAATTTGACAAGATCAAGTTCCATGGCGGAGTCGTCAACGGAGAACTCATTGTTTCTGAGAATATTGCTGATAATGGTGGCATGGGTGTTACCTTGGAATTAAGGAAACAACTGAAAAAGCCAGATTATCAAGCCTACTTCCTCAATTGGGGTAAGGTCTGGTGCAGGAAGGCAAAAGACGAATACATCAAGCTTCTTCTTGTCACGGATGTTCATGCCCCCTGTGAATTACGTGCCAACAGGCAGCCGCGAAACTTCTCAGAGTGGTATGAGGCTTTTCATGTCACTTCCAAGGACAAGAGGTATCTGCCCGTCAAGAAGCGTGTCAGTATCTGGTAAAGTTATAACGCAAAATAAAATCACATCTTCTCGGAGGTGTGATTTTATTTTATAGAGATTCGCTTTGTTTTAAAACGGCTAGTCCGATTTCATCTAATACAGAAGGAAGATTCCGGATGATTTCGTGTTCCCAGAAACGGAGCACGACATATCCCAAAGAGACGAGCTCTTCGTTCTGTTTCTCATCCCGTTCCCGGTTCTTGAGAATCTTATTTTCCCAGTACCCAGGGTTTGTCTTCAGACTATGCAGAGTCTTAGAGACATCGTATCCGTGAAAGAAGTCTCCATCGCAGAAAATTGCAATTTTATATTTGCAAAGGACAATATCGGGATGGCCAGGGAGACCAGGCCTGTTTTTCCGATAACGATATCCTTCTTTATAAAGCGCCTTTCGAAGGATTAATTCAATCTTGGTGTCTTTTCCTTTGATCCGTGACCTATTGTAATGGACTTCTTCTTTTGTCTTCTTCATGCTTCTTCCTGTAATTGTCTGCATCGGTAAGGGTGTCTTTATCGCTTTGGAAGGTTAAGGCTTCCCTAGCTTCTTTAAAGGACATCCATTTTGCTTCTTTTACTTCCTCTGGCTGAGATATGACGTCGAATGTTTTTGCTTTTGCAAGATAGAAGGTGACCTCTTTCCAGACATGCGGAAAAGGAGAATAAGAAATGGTATGATGGAAAGAAGTCTCTAAATCAACTTCAAGATTGGTTTCTTCTTTAATTTCTCTTAATGCGCACTGAAAAGGAGTCTCTCCTTTTTCAATGTGTCCTTTTGGCAAGGACACATGGCCAAGCTTCCTGAACTCAATCAGATAAAGAATCTGACCATCTTTAATTTGATAGACAACTGCTCCGTAACTATATTCTTGTTTCATATTTACCTCGAAAAAAGGCAGTCTAAGAAAGACTGCCTCTTATTTATTTTTTGATGGAAGAGATATCCGATGCAATACCGGACTTTTCAATGGCTGATGTGATGGTAGGAATCGTAGAAGTTTTACTGAACCGGTCGACTTTTGCCTGATCGGATAACTGGTGAGTCAGACAACCAGGTCCGCCGATACATCCGTTACAGCAGGCCATACCTTCTAAGAAGTTACCTTGGAAGGTGTTCTTCTTAATCCTGTTCAGGTTCAGCTTGCACTGGTCAAGACCAGATGCTTTCACTGGTTTGACAACAAAGTCGGAGTTCTGCTCTTTCAATGCTTCATTGACAGCATCACTAAGTCCACCGGAGTGAGCAAAGATACGTCCGAAGTAAGAAGCATCATCAATCGGAGATTCTTCTAACTTTTCAACTTCAATCTGCCGTGCTCCGAACAAAGCCTCGAGCTCTTCAAAGGTAATGACATTGTCGACATAAGGAGCAGATTCTTCCTTGAACCTTTCCTTTTTCTTTGCGATGCAGGGACCGATAAAGACAGTCTTGGCAAGCGGATCTTTCTCCTTGATAGCTTTGCACCTAGCAGCCATCGGAGAGAGATTCTTCGAAATCTTTTCGACTAATTCCGGGAAAGCCTTGTGAATGTAATTGACGAAGGCAGTGCAGCAGGAAGAAATGGCAAATCCTTCTTCGCTTAATTCTTTCGATTCGTTATAGGCGACAAGGTCAGCACCAAGAGCAGCTTCATAGATTCTAGAGAAACCAAGTTTCTTGATTCCAGTTAAAACCTGGCCGGGTTTTGCAGGAGCATATTGTGCCGCAATCGAAGGAGCGATAATCGCATAGATGTGACCATCGTTATCCGGATTCTTAAGAATATCAATGCACTTGGTGATGTAGGATTTATCCCTAATAGCACCAAACGGGCAAGCAGAATAGCAAGCACCGCAATCTGTGCAGGCATCATAATTGATTTCCGAAATGCCGTCTTCACGGGCATGAATCGCATTGATCTTGCAGGCTGCTTCACAAGGACGGCGACGATTGGCGATTGCACCGAACTGGCAGGCCTTTGCACAGAGTCCGCAGTTTACACAGACATCCTTATTAATATGGGCGTGATAGCTGTCATCGAAAGAAATAGCATTCTTCGGGCAGGCTTCCGCACAGCGATGGGCTAAGCAGCCACGGCAGAGATCCGTGACTTGCCTTCCACCGAAAGGACACTGGTCGCAGGCGGATTCGATGACTTCGAGAAGACTCGGATTGTTCTTATCACCGCCGAGAGCTAATTTGATACGTTCGGCGACAATAGCGCGCTCTTTATAGATACAGCAACGCCTGGTTGCTTTCGGGCCTGGAGAAATCCTTTTCGGAATATCGACCCTTTTATCCCAGAGGTCTCCTTCCCAGTAGTCTTTTGCGACTTCCCTGAGGACTCTGTATTTCAACTGTTTGACTAAGGTTTCAAATTTCATGGTTGACCTTCTTTTATTAGCAGTATATTCTACCTTTTTTTCTATAATTTTGGCAAATTCCAATAAGAGATAAATGTAGTAAAGAAAACTCCTCTGACACCGAAGTGCCAGAGGAGAGAGCAAAAGGAATTTTTATGTTGGAATTTATTATCTATTTCATGTGCCTCTAAGGTGTTCCTTAGAAGAGCGTAATTAATATACTCAATCTGCAAAATATTGTCAAGAAAAATTTAAAATATTTTTCGTGATTCATCGTAAACGTCTGGATTGATAGGATTATCTAAACTAGGAATCTTGAGGAAACTATCATGGATAATCCTTTTATCTTGGTAGATTGAGCCTTGATAAACGCTGACAGCGGTTAATAACCTTAATAGAATCCTCCAATCGGTTGTGGCATCCCTAAGCCAGTTCCTGATTTCGTGTAGGATAAGAAAATAGAAGAAGAATACTCTTTCGGATTTTGTCTTGCCTTTTAAACAGAGGACGTAGAGGGATATATCGGATAAAAGATAAAAGAAGATACCGATGATTCCGGATAGGACGCCGATTTGAAGGTAGGCATTTGGGAAGTAATCGATTGCTTCCCTTGTTGTAATGCTTAGCACCGAGGATCCTATGATGTAGTCTTGCTTGAACCTATCCCATCCTCTCTTGAGAAGAGGATAGTTTGGATTTGAACTACTTAGAACATGGAAGTGTTTCCTGGAGTCGATGACGCCAGTTGAAAAAGGACGATGGAGGAATAAAAGAACACAGAAAGGTGCGAGGATAGCTACTAGACCGACTAATATTAAATAAGGATAGAGTTTCTCGTAGGAATGAAAAGCAAGGAAGACAAAAGGAACGAAGGAAATAAGAAGGAAAATAAAGCTGATATAGTTTCCTAAGAGAATGAGCGAAATATAGTCAACTAATACGAAAAATACCAGATACCATTTTTTCTTATATACTCCAAATGCCAAAAATGGTATCTGGAATACGATGAGACATGACCTGACTTCGCTGGAAGCAAAGGAAAGGTTCCTGGAAGAAAAGAACGCATAGTGATTCTTGGAAAAAAGTGTGAACAAGATTTCGAAGAAGAATACTGTGGAGATAGCGGCGGATACTTGGGAGAGGTACCTTAATCCGAATTTTCCGTTGGAAGTGGAACATAGCCTTATATAGATGACTATTTCTACAAAGAAAAAGATGATAAAGAACCAGCATTGGCGGAAGTTTTCGTTTGTCTGTATGGACTTGATGCAGTAGGAAGTAAGGATCAACAAGAATAGGATTAGAAGGAAATAGAAGAGGGCATTAACGTGCCTTTTGGGCTTGTGGATGAAAAGGAATAAGATCCTAGATAAGAAAACAGCACAGGTAGAGATAACAAGCGGAGCGGGAAGATTTCGGTTCCTTAATGGCCTGCTTGATGAGGTCAAAAGGGAAAGGACTAATCCGGAATAATAGATTCCGTTGTCTTGGAACAAAGGAAGAAAAGACAACAAGGAAAGAAGGGAGATTGGAAGATAGATAAATGGAGGCGGGACAAGAAAACAAAGGAAAGAAAGAAGAAAGACGGAGACAAGATAAAAGGGGGAGTGAAGATAAGCAACGACTTTTTTCTTAAAGCTTTGTCGATTCATGGCTCTAGTATAAACTATTCCCATGCTTTTGCTCAAAAGAATATGGTGGAAAGAGTCCATCCTTGTTATAAAATAGAGGCAGTCTTATGAACAGTAAAATACAAATGGATTGGAATGGTTTGAAAGAAAAGATGTCTGAAAAAGGACATGCTCTTCTTCTTCAAACCAAAAACAAGGTCATTTCCTTGATTTCTTGGCTGAAATCGGTCTTCCTTGAGCCTGGCGAAGGAAGGAAGACGTTTTATTTGCTGACGTTAGTGGCAGTTCTTTGCTTTGTCTATACGCTTAGGCATGAACGATGCACCATTCCTTTAAGCGGAGATTATTCGAGGCAGGAGAGGAATTTTATCTTTAATGGATACGATGACTGGCACTACTTCTTCCGTACTGGTGTTTTTCCTCAGTGGGATAGAAGCGCTTTCCTAGGCATCGATAATATCGGTGGAAACTCCTTCTACTATCTTTTTGATCCCTTTGTCTTGATTCTTCTTCCGTTTCCGAGAGAATGGCTGCAGACACTACAAGGTCTTGAATTTATTCCAAAAATGGTCTTGGCCGGTAGGTTCTTCTATTGGTATCTTGGGGATTTAGGATTTTCTCCAAAGAATAGAAGAATCGGAGCACTTGCGTTTGCTTTCTCCAGTTATTCTTTTGGCTATCTCTGGTTCCATTTTATTGACTCTGTTGCCTTTCTTCCTTTGATTTTCCTTGGCTTAGAACGGATTATCAAAAAACGGGATCCGAGAATCTTTTTAGTCGGATTCTTCTTAAATGCTAGGGCATCCTATTTCTTCTTTGCTGTCTTTAGGGTTGGCGCTTTCCTCTATGCCAGGTTCCGTTTCTTCCAGACGAGGAAAGAGCGGACAAAGGATGAGAACTATGCCGTCATGGGTTGTGGAAGGCTGTCCTTTATTCTAGCTTTGTGTCTTGGCGCCTTTACTTTGCTTCCGGGTCTTGCTGTGGCTAAGAGCAGGCCGCGTACGCAGAGCAACCCTTATCTGGATGCCATTCAGAATGCAGACGGACTCAAAAACAGGCTGAAGGCTGTCTTCACGTTCCCCAGCGGAAGGGAACAGAATCAGTACACACCTTTGTTTAATTTCCTCTTTATGTCGGATAGTTGCTATTCTTCCAACTTGATGAACGTCAATTGGTATGACAACTGCCAGGCGGGTCTTTATGCGACCACTCCGATGCTATTAAGGTTCTTCGTTTCTTTCATTGATTCGATGAAGGAAAAGAAGGTTTCCCACCTGTTAGGAAGGCTTGGAACCCTGTTCCTGATCTTTACTCCGATTGGATTCTATCTCTTCTCTGGATTTACGGTTGCCTATGCACGTTACTTCCTTCTTCCAGTCAGCTGGAGGATTGTGTTTGATTTAAAGGCAATCGAGAAAAGACGAGAGCTTCCTCGCTCCTATCTGGATTTAGCTGCTATTTTTACTCTTTCGTTGCAGGCTATCTGCTGTTTCTTAGTGATTTACGGAGTCAGCAGGAAACCAGGAAGCTATACCGGAACCGAGTGGGACTTAAAGAGGTGGCTGATTTTCGGCAGCCTGATCTGGACAAGGATTGTTTATCTAGTTACCCGTCCATTCTTCCATAAAAAGCAGTATTCCTATGTCACTCTCGGAAGGATGTCCTTGGATATCATTGTCAGGGCTAACCTTACCATCTATGGACAAGGGCTTTCTAAGAGCAACCAGAGTCAGGATATTCCGTTACAGACGGAAATCATAACGAGACTGAAACAGGAGGAAAACGGAGAGGATTACTTCCGTGTCTTTTCGGATAGCCAGGACCGGAATACTCCGAATATCTCTAGGCATTTTGGTTATTCTGGAACTTCTTCTTTCCATTCGGTCTATCCTTATGGAGCACAGGAATTCATTGATCGCAGCCGAATTCCGTATAACTACAAGAGCTGGCTGATGGGTTTGACCAACCGCCGTGAGAATAGGGAGACCTTCTTAGGAGTCAAATACTACAGGGTCGACCGGATTCAGGAAAGCAGCAGGAAAGATTCCAGGGGAAGATTTGTCTCTTATGACGGAACTAAGCTTGCGAATAGTTATGATATCCCGTATGGTTTCAAGAATGTTCTTGATTTGACAAGCGAAGAAGAGGAAGAAATCGGAATTCACTACTCCGACTCCTTCAAGAAGTATCTGTCTTCCAAAGATTGCACCAAATCCCTTTACGTGAACCTGAACTTCATAGACTTAGGATTTGGATATGATAATGTCATCGATTCTAGCTGGATGGCAACAAATCTTGGCTATAAGAACGATGATGATGACTTGTATTTTGGATTAAGCGAAGACATCAACGAATATCCGCTTCTCCGTGCTGCTAGCTTAGAACACGAGGATTTCCTTAATCTCTACTATAAGAATCAGTCCTGGATGGGTAAGTTCTATGGTAACGGAAAAGAAATCTATTCTTATAAGGAACTGGATTATAGAGACAAAACAAACCAGGCTCGCAATGCAACTTCCTTCCAAGGCTCTCTTACGGTGACTGGTGGAAACTATACCTATGGTTCTTCCGCTCCGATTGAATACTATTCCGGAAACTATAATCGGCATAGGATTGCAACCGTCTACTCTGCCAACTGGCCGGAAGATAAAGGCGGTTATGCGTACTGCAGCCTTGATAATCCGTCCGATCAGACCTGCAGGTCGGAGTATGCTAAGACGCATCCTTTTGAAAACGCAAACGGAATCACACCTGCCGATACCGTCTTTGACCTAGATACTTTGAAAGACAAGAACGGAAACAAGCATTCTGCCTCGGTTCTCTATTATTCTAAGATTCTTATTCAGTTCACCAATAGCAAGGGTGAATATGTTCCTTTAGCTCCGGAAGCAGACCCAAGGGATCCAACTACTGGAAGCTATATCGGAATCAATTCCGATAAAAATATCGAATGGCGTCTCTTTGATAAAGATAATCATAGGATTTCCTATAATTATCCGTATTATTCTAGCTATCAGACTGCTCATGGCTACTATACAAACCGCCCTGTCTATAAGATTCTCGGCAGGGTCAAAGGTGGTAGTGTTGATAGTCCGACTGTCTTAAAGAAACCGAACATCTATGTTATCCGGAACCGGGACTATCAGGATGCAATGGATAATCTGAAGAAGAACAAGATTCATATTGTTTCCCGGAATGAAAACGAAGTCCTGTTTAATACGGACTATGATGAGAAGAAGTTCGTCGTCTTAAACAGGCCTTTACAGAATGGATGGAAACTCTATCAGCTTTCTACGGATGAGGATACCGGTGAGACAGTCAAAGAAGAAGTCGATACCTATAAAGCACAGGGTGGCTTTATCGGCCTCCTTGCCTCAAACGGCAAGGCTGAGTATCAGCTGACTTATTCCTCTCCTTACTTCAAATTCGGAAGGATGCTGACTTCGCTTGGCCTCTTTGTCAGGATTCTGATTTTCGGACTCTTTGCCATCAAGAACCGTTATACCAAATACGAATCGATTGTCACTTTGAAAAAGGAAAGGAAAGACTTTGAGCAAAAGGAGAAATTCAAATATGACGACTGTGAGAAATAATGTCTGTTATTTTCAATCCGGAGGGCCGACCCAAGTCATCAATTCTTCCTTCTATGGTCTCTATAAGGCGTTCAAGAACGATCTTAGTCATGGGAAGTTCTATGTCTCTCGCTATGGTGTTAACGGATTATTAAACGGGAAGCTGGAACTAATTCCATCCAACCGGAACTTTAAAGATCTGCTGGTGACTCCTGGTGCTTTTTGTGGCTCTGCCAGAATCAAACTCACGGATGACTTTTCTTCTCCCGTCAGGCAATCTATCCTGAAGACATTGGATGAGTATCAGATCGGATACCTTTTCGTTAATGGCGGAAATGATTCGATGGATTCTGCATTCTTGATTGGTAAAAGGGTGAAAAAAGCAAACAGGGATGTGAAGGTCATTGGTATACCAAAGACGATTGATAATGACCTTGGCTATACGGATCATTGCCCAGGTTTTGGAAGTGCTGCAAAGTTTGTCGCAAATAGCGTGATTACGATTGGAAAAGATGATCTCGCTTATGAGAAAGGACGCATCAATATTATTGAGACTAGGGGACGGTACTCTGGTTTTATTGCTGCTTCTTCTCTTCTTGCAAAGAAGAAAGGAATTACTCCTGATTTTATCTTTGTTCCCGAAGTAATCTTTGATGTTAATGAATTTCTATCCAAAGCAACTTCTGTTTTTGATAAGAAAGGTCATTGCCTTGTCGTTGTCTCAGAAGGTATCCGTGACAAGAACGGAAACCTCATTGTCTCTCAGAAAGCAAAAGACAGTTTTGGTAATACTCAGGTCGGTGGAGTGGCAGACTATCTTTCTTCTCTTGTTTCCCAGAAGGGCTATAAGACTCGTGGAATCGAGCTTTCTCTTTTGAATCGTGCTGCTACTTTCGTCCCTTCTTTAACGGATATCAAAGAAGCCTCTGCCTGTGGTGAAAAAGCCTACCTTTTTGCAAAGAAAGGAAGGAGCGGAGTTAGGGTGACAAGGGAGAGAGCAGAGTCTGCTTCCTATAAGATTAACTTCTCTTCTGTTCCACTTGATAAAGTCGCAAACAAAGAAAAGAAGCTTCCTTTATCCTATCTGTCAAAGAATAAAGATAATATCAAAGACAGCTATAGGGACTATGTCTCTCCTTTGATCAAAGGAGAGAGGAACCCGTTTGATTCGGACGGACTTGTTTCTGTTTATTGCAAATAATCGACTGCTTTCTCTGTTTCTGGTAAACTATTGTATTTAGGATGGTGTTTTTTCAATGACTAGTGATTATAAAGATTATATTGTTGTCAAAGGAGCCAGAGAGAACAACCTGAAGAACGTCGATGTTACCATTCCAAAGAATGCACTTGTCGTCTTTTCCGGTGTTTCTGGTTCTGGTAAATCTACCCTTGCCTTTGATACTATTTTTGCAGAAGGCCAGCGTCGTTATGTCGAATCCCTTTCTTCTTATGCCCGTAGGTTCTTAGGGGATTTTTCGAAGCCGGATGTGGATTCCATTGACGGACTCTCCCCCGCTATTTCTATTGATCAGAAAACAACAAGCCACAACCCTCGCTCCACGGTTGGTACGGTAACGGAAATCTATGATTATCTCCGTCTTCTTTATGCTCGTATCGGTGTTGCCTATTGCCCAGAACATCATGTTCCGATTAAAGCATCCTCTTTGCAGCAGATTTTCAATGCGATTTGGAAGAATCCAGTTGGCAGCAAACTGACGATTTACGCACCGGTTGTCCAGAACGAGAAAGGTACGCATAGGCAGACAAGGGAAAAATTCTTCTCTGCCGGCTTTAATCGTGCCAAAATTGATAATTCCCCTCTTTCCCGTTATGAGACTCTTCCTGTTCTAGACAAGAATTTGAAACACACGATTTCTTTTGCGATTGACCGCCTTCTTATTAACCCTGAAAACAAAGACCGCTTGTTCAACTCTCTTCGTACGGCTCTTGATTTTGCAAACGGCTATGTCGTTGCCGAAATCAATGGAAAAGAGACTCTTTACAGTGAACACCAGTCCTGCCCGATCTGCGGATTCTCGGTCCCTAGGCTTGAACCTCGTCTTTTCTCTTTCAATAATCCTCTTGGCTGCTGCCCGGATTGCAATGGACTTGGTGTCAAAATCGAAGCGGATCCTTCTTTAAGGATTGCAGATCCAACGAAATCCATTGATGATGGTGCTATCGCCTGTCTTCCAAAGAATAATCATGACACGATTGAATGGAATGACTTTTATGCTGTTCTCGAAAAATATCATATTTCCACTAGTACTCCTTTCAATCGCTTGAGCCAACGTCAGAAAGATATCGTTATCTATGGTCCGACAGAACCTGTGAAATACATTTATAAGACTTCCAGCGGTTCGAAGATTGTCAAGAATGTTACGGAAGGATTAAAGGCTCGAATCGATCGTCTCTATAGGACGACCAAATCCGAGTGGAGGAAGCAGTATTATGCATCCTTTAGGTCGGAGCATGTCTGTCCGACCTGCCATGGTGCTCGATTGAACGAAAAGGTTCTTTCTGTCCGTGTCGGAGGTCTTAATATCCATGAGCTTTGTTCTAGGAGCTTAGATAAGATCTATAACTTCTTCTTGAATCTTAAATTGAGTGAGAGGGAACATAATATTGCAGACTTGGTCATTACAGAAATCAAGAACCGTCTGAAGTTTTTAATTGATGTCGGACTTGATTATCTGACTCTTTCCCGGGAAGCTTCCACTCTTTCTGGCGGTGAAAGCCAGCGTATCCGTTTGGCAACGCAGATTGGCAGTAAGCTCACCGGAGTTCTTTATGTTCTTGATGAACCTTCGATTGGTCTCCATCAACGGGACAATGATAAGCTGATCAATACCAGGAAGGAAAGGCGTGATCTTGGCAACTCCTTGATTGTCGTAGAACACGATGAGGATACCATCCTTGCTGCCGATTATGTTGTCGACAGGGGTAAAGGAGCTGGTGATCATGGCGGAGAAGTCATCTATTCCGGAACGCCGAAAGGACTCAGGGAAGATAAAGACTCTTTGACGGGTGATTTCCTCTCCGGAAGAAAGAGGATTGCCATTCCCGCTAAACGCAGAAGCTATCATAAGAGGCTTGAAATCAAGAATGCCTATTGTCACAACCTGAAGCATATCGATGTTTCTATTCCTGTGGGATGCCTTACGGTTGTTACTGGCGTTTCTGGTTCTGGTAAGTCTTCTCTGATTGATGAGGTTCTTTATAAGACCGCCCGTTCGCAGCTTGGGTATCAGTGCGATAAAGGAGAGTGCGATTGTATTGAAAATCTGCAATCCATCTCTAAGGTAATAAATGTTTCTCAGGAACCAATTGGAAGAACACCTAGAAGCAACCCTGCCACCTATATAAAGGTTTTTGATGATATCCGTGATCTTTATGCTCAGACCCAGGATGCTAGAATCAAGGGCATGGGGAAGTCGATGTTTTCCTTTAACAGGAAGGGAGGACGTTGTGAATCCTGCCAAGGCGCTGGTGTAAAGAGAATCAGCAGGAACTTCCTTCCAGATGTCTATGTCACCTGTGATGTCTGTCATGGCAAGCGGTATACGGATGATGTTCTTGAGATCCGCTATAAGGGCAAGAATATCTCGGATGTCTTAGATAGGCGTGCTGAAGAAGCGGTCGACTTCTTCTCTGCTTATGCCAATATCCGTCGTAAGCTAAAGACTTTATGCGATGTCGGACTTGGCTATAGGAAACTTGGTCAGTCTTCTACGACTCTTTCCGGTGGTGAAGCACAGCGTGTCAAGCTTGCTTATGAACTTGAAAAGTCTAGTGATGGTTCCACTCTCTATATCTTAGATGAACCGACAACGGGCCTTCATCCTTATGATATCGAAAAGCTGATTACTGTCTTGAACCGTCTTGTCGATGCTGGAAATACGGTTGTTGTCATTGAACACAACCTGGATGTCATTAAATGTGCGGACTACCTTGTTGACCTTGGTCCAGAAGGCGGTGATAGAGGCGGAAATCTTGTCTTTGAAGGTACACCGGATGAGATTGTGAACTGTGAAGGATCCTATACTGGCTTCTATCTGAAAAAAGAACTGCAGAAAGAAAAATACTTAAGCTCTCATCCTTTGGATAGGGCAATCGCAAGAAAGGGGAAATGCTGTTGATTAGGGCATTTCCTTTTTTCTTGAAGATATTGTATTGTATGC
>URQF01000015.1 GCA_900549915.1 uncultured Mollicutes bacterium
ATATTTTTTAGCTCATAAACTGGGGAGAATATATCAATCAGGACCTGGTAAAGCAGTTCGAAAAGGAGAATAACTGCCAAGTCATCGAAGAGGATGTTACCTCTAGTGAAGCAAGGTATCAGAAAATTGCTTCTGGTGCGACAAGCTATGACGTAGCTATCCCAGGTGATTACACAGTGGAACAGCTCTATAACCAAGGGTATCTTCTGGAAAGGGATGTTGATAACAAAGAAAGGAAGAATCTATCTTCTTATCAAACTATTTTTACCGATTCTCTTTCCTCTTTAAGGAATGATTATCCGGTTAAGAGAAGCTACTATAGGCCTTACTTCTATGGCTCTTATTCTCTTCTTTATTCTACGAAGAAGGACTATGTCGAAAAATGCGTCCAGCAAAACGGATTCCAAACACTCTTTGATCGTTCTCTTTTTGAAGGAAATGTAAAAGTAGGAAGGTACGATACTTCCCGATGGATGGTTGCTTCCTATCTATTAAGCAAAGGTTTAGACCCCAATGTTACGGATTTAAGTACCCTTTCCAGTGAGGGTAATCTCTCTAAGGACTTAGAGCAGGAAATCATTGCAGCCTTAAAGAAGGAAAAGTTTGATGAATTCGGAAATGATCAATTGAAACGGGATATTGCATCCGGAAGCTTAGACCTCTGCTATGTCCAGTCTGGTGATTTCTTCGATGCTCTGTACCTTTCCTTGAGTCAATCGGATAATGAAATCGAGTTTAACCTCTCTGTTCCGAAGATTACAGCTGCCTTCTTCGATTCTAGGGTGATACCAAAGACCTGTCAGAACAAGACGCTTGCCAATAAGTTCATCAATTTCAGGCTGGATAGTAATCATGCTTATCAAAACGCTCTTGCCATTGGATATTCACCGACCGTAAAAGAAGTCTCTACTCTCTTTGAAAAAGCCGCAAAAGAGGGAGAAGACTATTACAAAGATGATACGAAGTCGTTATCTAGGAAAACCTTCCTTTCCAAGTATCCATACTATCTAAATCCGCTCTACCAGGTAGAAAAAGTCTATCGTTTGAAGCCAAAGAGCAATTCTTATCTGACTACCTGCGAAACAATCTTCAATCACCTTGCCTAATCACAAAAGGACTCCCCTCGGGTCCTTTTTTTCTGTATTGTTAAGAAAACGCTTTCATAGTTATCTGCTTTTCGGTATAATATCAGCGTTTTGTCAAGAAACAGGAGGAAAAAGATGAACTATAAGAAAATCGTTGTTGCCGGGGGCGGCGTTTTGGGAAGCCAGATTGCATTCCAGGCTGCCTATTGTGGATTCGATGTTACGATTTGGCTCCGTTCGAAAGGCTCCATTACCCGTACTCAGCCTAAGCTTGACCATCTGAAAGAGACTTATCTTTCTACCATCAAGGAAAGGGATACTCCAGAAGGAAAAGAAGACCATGTCTTTGCTTTAGGTCTTGCCGATAAAGATACCTTTGATGCTAAAACTTGCAGGGAAAAGACAGAAGCTGCCTATAAGAACATTAAGCTTGAATTGGATAGGAAGAAAGCTGTTGAAGATGCTGATCTTGTGATTGAATCCAGGGCAGAGAACGAAAAGGATAAGATTGCATTTTATAAAACCTTAGCTCCTCTTCTTCCAGAGAAGACTGTCATTGTTACGAATTCCTCGACGCTTCTCCCAAGCAGGTTTGCAAAATATACAGGACGTCCCTGCAAATACCTCTCCCTTCATTTCGCAAACCACATCTGGAAAAACAACACAGCTGAAATCAGGAGTTCGCCACAGACTGACGAGAAGTATTTCAAGGAAGTCATTGACTTTGCCAATGCTATTCGCAGGATTGCTCTTCCGGTTTTAAAAGAAAAGAACGGATACCTTCTGAACTCCAGGCTTGTTCCGTTCTTGCTCTCTGGTCTTGACCTATATGTCAACGGAGTCTCTGATCCAAAGAGCATTGACTTGGCTTGGACGAGAGGAACTGGTGCTCCCAAAGGCCCCTTCCAGATCTTCGATATTGTCGGATTAACTACTGCTTATAACATTGTCAGGCAGTTCCAGAAAGTCCCTGGTCTTCTTTCTCCTCTCCTTAAGAAGAGGAGGATGCCCTACAATTTCAAAGGCATGGCCAAGGTCTTGAAGAAGTATCTCGACGAAGGAAAACTCGGTAGGTGTTCCGGAGAAGGCTTCTACAAGTACAAATAGACTCGATTGACTTTAGGCCTCCCCTTCCTTTTTAGGGGAGGCTTTTTTGCTTGCCTGTTTTTTGTAAAGGAAGGATGAAAAGGAATTTCAAAAAAAAATGTGACTTGAAGAAAGCGCTTTCTTTCCATTCTTTTCTTTTATTTGGCGGATTTGGGCTATACGGCAAAACATCACTACTTAATCGAAGTGCTATAATTTCGCCGAAAATTTCGCATCAAGGAGTGAATCAATGAAAAAACAAACATTAACCCTCTTCGCTGTGCTCTCTCTGCTTTTGGCTGGCTGCCAGAATAATGATAATTCTGTTAGCAACAAAGGAAACTCTCAGGACGTCTCGTCTGGAATTTCCGAAAAAGTGAATCCGACAGAAAAACCGACGGAAAAACCAAGTGCTACGGCTAAACCGAGTGCTTCGGCAAGTGAGAAAAAGCCTAGCACGAGTGAAAAGCCTTCTGTTTCTACCTCTTCTTCTGTTGAAGAAAAATCCAAATGGGGTGCCGATGTTCAGGCTCAGAGGAAACAATACTTAGGTGGAGAAATCCTTCCTTATGTTTCGCTTGGTAAGAGTGTTACGGCTGCTTGGTCAAGTAGCACGAAGGAACGTTATCTTGAAATCACAGGTACTGCTGCCTACTCTCAGTCTTTAGCAAATGACTTCCAGGCTGCTTTCACTAAGGATGGTTATACTGTCCTTGGCACTGGTGAGAAAACAGCAACAAATGATGAAAAACATTTGTCTGTTGTTCTTAAGGAAGACGAGGATTCCGGAGTCGCCGTTATCCAGGCTTCTTATGATGAACCATATGATAAGACGAAATTCTTATCCTGGAATGATGAGACAAGGGAAATCTTCAACGAAAATCTTCACCAACATGGTTCCTCGATTCCTTTGATTTATTTAGGAACCTGCAACCCGGATTCTGAATGGAAGGAGTATACTGGCGATCATGGTGCCGTTGTTCTCACCGGTTTCAAGTGGGATGACAGAGTATTTGCAGATACGAAGGCAACCTTAGATGGTGCCGGATGGACAACAATCGAATCCACTGATACGAAAACGGTTGGTAGCTTAAAGCTTTCGGATAATTGTGTTATCACGATTTCTATCGAAAAGGCCGGTTATTCTTCTAAGGATTATAAGCCGCAGGCAACGATTTCCATTGTCGAAGGCTATAATCCAGGCACAGCAACGGCTTGGTCCACGGATGTCAAGGATGAATTAGAGGGCTTCCTCGGTCAAGGACATGTTCCACCCTATGTTTATTTAGGCAGGGATGGAGATCCGACAATTGATACGAATAATTACAATCATTCCATTGTTTTAAAAGGCGGACAGTGGCATGACGAAATCATCAATGAGGTCAAGACCACTTATACAAGCGATGGCTGGACTCTTGTAAAGGATAATAGTGCAGAAGCCATTTCTAAGGATAAGACTATTCTTCTGTTATCAAAATCCTATGATGACGGAAATGTCACCATCAATGCAGAACTCACAAGTGGGTACAAAGGAGTTCCAACTCTTCGTTTCTATTACAGAGAAAAGTTCGATCCTAACGCCTGCTCTAGCTGGAACACGGATGTTTCCGACATCATTGATACGGAGAGGAACCAGGATACCATTCCGTATGTTTATCTTGGCTTAAAGGAGCCATTTGCCAATTACTCTAATTATAGCGGATTGACTGTTTATGGCGGCGAATGGAATAACCAGGTCATCGATTTAGCCAAAGCTGCTTTCTTGACCGAAGGGTCTGGATGGGTGAAAGACAGCGAAGACACTGCCTCTGAGGAGCCTTCCATTGATTTCCACAAATGGTTTGATAATGGAGACTACAGGTTTGTCACGATTGAGAAATATAGTGATTATGCCCGTCTTTACGCTCATATCAGGAAAACAACAACAGATAGCAAAGCTTGGTCCAATGAGGCTAAGACTTTGAGGAACTCTGTCCTTGATAACCATAGTGTTCCTTACTTCTATAGGGCTCCGAACAGTGATATCACCGCAACTCAAAGCGGAAACCAGGTGATTCTTACCTCTGCCAGCAAGGATCTGATTACCAACGATATCATGGATGCCTATAAGGCAATCTATGTCAATGATGGTTGGACGATTCAGGAGAAGACGACCGCTAGCGGTTACGGCAGCACGCAATACGATATCATTGCCAAGAAGACGGAAAAGGATGGCTGTGCTTTAACTGCGGTTCTTAGTACGAAATCAAAAGAATACGATTACGATATTACCTTTGATGCCGGCACTTTCACTGTGACGATTGATGTTCCTTATGATCCAAGCAAAGGAACAGCATGGTCTAGTGAAGTCAAGAATGCAAGGAAAGATTCTTTAGGACGCCACGATGATATTCCTTACTTCTACATGGGATATCCGGAAGCTACTATTTCCGAGAAGACTAGTGATACCCTTGTTCTTAAGGGTGCTGCTTATGATGCTCAGATGCTGACTCAGTTCAAAGCTGCCTTTGAGAAAGATTCTGCTTATACGGTTCAAACGGATGCAACTGCCTGCAAAGGAAGTGCAACGGCAACTAGGACAAGCGGTGTTTCTGGCACTAGGAATGCAGTTCTTTCCAAAGGAAGCGATGGCAATGCTTATCTGAACCTTAAGTTCACAGAAAGCTACAACGCCAAGAACAGGACTTCCTACTCGGATGATGTTAAAGCTCAAATCAAGAAGATCTTCGGTGACAATGAACTCCCATCTCTTTACCTTGGAACTGTCAATCCGACCGTCACTGTACCGAATTACTCGAGTTATCTCGATTTAACTGGTACGAAATGGAACGACTCCATTCTCAAAGACAATAAGCCGATTCTTGAAAATGCCGGCTTTACTGTCATTGAAAACAAAGAAGGAAGCAATGGACACTTTACTGGTGTCAGTTCTGCTGCTGCCTTGCAGGGATACAAGTATTTAGGAAGTGATGCTAAATCCGGAAGGATCCGTTTCTTACTTACCCGCGACAATGCGGATAAGAGTGTTGCTAAGGCAACGGCCCGTTTCTGGCATGATGCTCCATTCACGGATCCAAACACAACGGCAACTTCGAATTGGACAACCGATGCTGCGAATAAGAAGGCAAGGGAAGATAATCTTGGCGGCACCGTCCTTCCTTACTTCTATGCCGGTCCTAGTGTGGATGTCAGTTCTTCTTCTTGGACCAAGAACCAGGTCAAGATCACTGGCAATTTCTCTGGAAATGATAAGAACTCCGCTGCTATTTACTTCAATATTGTGGATACCTTAGTCCGCAACGGCGGAACACTGAAGTACGTTGACTACACCTATGGCGATTTTGCTGGAAAAGTTACCATTCTCTATCCTGCCAAAGACGGCAACGTCATTGAAATCACTAGGAATAGCTACTCTTCTAGCCTCTATATCACCTGCCAGTATAAGGAAGCCTTCAATCCTAGCAATGCACAGACTGATTGGTCTGCAGATGTTAAGAATAAGAGGACAAGTAACTTCGGACATATTCTTCCTTACTTCTACATCGGTGCCAAAGATCCGGTTGCTAACGTTTCATCTTATTATGGTTTCACGATCACTGGTGCTTCCTTTGATACAAGAGTCTTCGGTTACTGCGAAGAAGCCTTGAAGAAGGATACGACCCTTACCTGGAAGATTGTCAACGATAATGAGACTCTTCTCTTCGCTAAAGCGGTTGATGCAGATGGAAATACCTACTATGTGACCCTGCAGGAAGATAGCAAGAACCAGACAGTCAGGACTCTGAAACGAGTCAAAAAGGCTACATCCGATACTGAAAAAGATGCCTAACGAGAAGAGGTAACAAGACAATGAGAAAAAAATCAATTACATTAGTTGCACTTCTTTCTATGCTCCTTGTCGGATGCACAGATAACAGCAACAAGAATTCGACAAAGCCTTCTGCAGAACCTTCGATTTCTGAAAAGGCCTCCGCCACGGAAAATAAGCCGACAGAAAGCAAGCCAAGTGAAAAACCTACCGTAAAGCCGACAGAGTCTCCTACTGTTAAACCCAGCGAAAATCCAGGCAGTGCTTCTACTGAGAAACCAAGCGATAGTGTTTCGCCTTCTGTTTCTCCCTCTGAGAGCGATGATCAGAAATCCAAATGGCCGTCGAAAGTCCAGAGTGTCAGGAAACAGTATCTTGGCGGACAGCTTCTTCCTTATATCAGTTTAGGAAGTGGTGTTGGTGCTTTGACCGACCAATTTGATGTTAATATCAGTGGTTCTGCTGCTTATGATGATACTTTGAAAAACAGTTTCAAAGCTGCTTTCACGGCCGATGGCTATACAGTCGCTGACACAGAGACAAATCAGGTCTCTGCCAAAAATGAAACCAAGCATCTTAGCGTTGTCCTGAAGGAAGACACGGAACTTGAGGTGGCTTGTCTTATCGCTTCCTATGATGAACCATATGAACCTTCGAAACTGACAGCTTATCCTTCTAGTGTCAGGACCGACCTCAAATCAAGTCTTGGCGGACATGAGAACGATGTTCCAGTCGTTTATCTTGGAACCGTGAATCCGATTTCAGAAATTACGGATTCCGGTGATGTGAATATCTATGGCCGCAATTGGATTGATGATAGGCCAACCGATGCAAAGACAACCCTTACGAACAATGGCTTCAAGGTTACCAAGACATCTTCTTATAGTAATGAGTTCACTGCAGAAAAAGCATTCTCTGACGGAAACAAACTGACCATTTCTATCTCCAAGGAATATAAATATGCTTTTGGCGGCTATGTCCCGAAGAGGTCCGTTGCTTTAGGCGAGAACTTTGATCCAACGGCTGCCAGTGATTGGACAGATGACATCAAACAGTACTTTACTGCCAAATTAGATGGGCATACAGTTCCGTATGTTTATCTTGGTTCCAAAGCTCCGTCCGCAGAATGGGAGAGTGGCAAGCTTACCATTACTGGCAAAGTCTATGATGATCAGGTCTTTACTCTTGCTAAGACTGCCTTCGGAGCAGGCTCTGGCTGGACAATCACGGAAGATAATACAAGTTCTTATGATCCGAGCTTAACCGCTACCATCAAGGAACCCGATAAATGCAGGCTGACTGTCAAGATTTCTAAGGATAATGTTCCTGGAAATTATTCTGTTTATTGCCCAAAGAGGGAAATCGCGATTCTTGAACACTTTGACCCGGAATCCTTTACTGCATATCCAGAAGACTTGAAGGCCGCTTTGGATCGTTCTCTTGACGGACATCAAATCCCGGTTATCTATTTAGGAACCGACACTCCTGCCTTTGAAGAGTCTTCTTACTCGGATGAGGTCAGCTTGACTGGTGGCAATTATGTCGAAGAAATCAAGACTGGTGCTGAAGCAGTCCTCTCCGCCGCAGAAGGATGGAAGAAGACTTCCTCTTATTATTCTTCGGATCTGACTTACGAAAAGACCTTTGAAGACAATGATAAGATCACTATTACAGTTGGCGAAAATTCTTCTGGTCTTGCAAAGATGGATGTCGAGAGGAAAGCCGGATGGTATCCAGAAGGAAGGACAGAATATTCTACCGATATTAAACAGCTTCTCAACGAAAAGTTCGATAACCATGGTGACAAGATTCCGTTTGTCTACTTAGGCTGTAACAAGTTTAAGACCAAATGGAATGATTCTATCAAACAGCTTACCCTCTCCGGTAAGACGACAAGTGGTAATATCATTCTTGATAAAGCCAAAGAAGCCTTTGCTTCCTGGACAAATACTTCCACCACAAAAACGACTGCAACCTATGTTACAACTAGGACAGATGGTTGTGTCCTAGCTGTCGAGGTCTGGAACATCTCTACTCCGCGCAGGGAAATCTCTAGGCTGACTCCTTCTAAGGATACTGCTTGGTCAAGTGAAACAGAAACGACCATTAAGAGTTTGACTGCTAACCATGAAATCCCTTATTTCTATAGGGGTAATGTCACTAATCGCACCAATAGCTCTTCTGATCCGACTGTTGTTGGTCTTTCCGGTGATATTCTGCTTGACGATAAGGAATTCTATCTTTTTGAGAAAGCATTCGTTGGTTGGGAAATCACAAAAGGTTATTCTAGCCGTACAGCTAAGAAAGTGTTTGAAGACGGATATACTATCTTTGTTACACTAGAAGGCAAATATAGTGCTCTCTCCTTCCGTACCATTGCTCCGTATAACAAGGATTCTTATACTGCTTATACTGGAAAAGCAAAGGATGCTATCGATAAACTCTTTGGTGATAAAGCTTCCTTAGTTCCAGTTATCTACTTAGGAACAAATGACCCAACCACCGATTCTTATGGTAACTATGTTACCTTAACCGGAACTGGTTGGGATGATAAGGTCATTACGGATAACGAAGCTACGTTGAAGGCTGCTGGATTTACGACCTTCTATACCGAAGATGTCAATAAGGGTGACACCAAGAAGTTTTATGGTTACGGAAAGTCCATCCAGGCTTACAAGGCTATCGGAGATGATCCGTCGAACGGATACATCCGTTTAGCAATCGCCTCTTCTTCTCTCAATGTAGTCAAGAAGGATGCAACCGTCCGCTTCTGGTACGATAAGGCTGTCACGATTCCTTCTACCGATGTCAACTGGGCAGAAGATGATGCCAATAGCACCTTAAGGGAAGGCCAGCTCTACGATACACTTCCTTATTTCTATAGGGGAAGCAACGTTACCGTCAAGAAAGCTAGCGAGTTCAATGGCATTACGGTTACTGGTTCCTTCACTTCTGGCGAATGGAATAACAGCTACTTAAGGAACGCCAGGGAAGCTCTGAAGTCTAAGAAAGGCGCCAAGATTGTCGATGCAAGTGTTGATCTTTCTCAGGCCGATGGTGCTTACTTTGTCTTAGAAGGCAAGAATCCGGATGGTGATAAGATCCTTTACACTCTTAGCTGCACCTCTACGAAGTTAACTCTCGATGTTGAGCTTGTCGAAGAATTCAATCCGACTGGTGCTACTAGCTATAATGCAACCGTCAAATCTGCTATCTCTACAGCCTTAGACGGGAATGACATTCCTTACCTCTATCTTGGCAGCAACCATCTCTCCTATACCGAAGATGAAGGAAAGATTGTCCTCCAGGGTAAGTATTACGAAGAACATAAGAAGGATTACTTCACTTTAGCAGAATCTACCCTTAACGCTGATACTGCTCACAAGTGGGAAGTCGTTACGGATGGCGAGAGCCTTCTCTTTGCTTCCGCAAAGCTTGAGAACGGAAAATCTATCTACATCAAACTCACCCTCGAAGGTTATAATTCGATTCCGACTCTTACTGTTACTCTCCATTAATCTCTACGATACGATTCAAAAAGCTGCCTCCTCATGGAGACAGCTTTTTGGTTGAATAGAGTATGAAGCGTTCACGGAATATAAGATGATTCCAGACTTAGTTAGAATACCAACTTTTTATTTGGTTTAAAAATACTCCGATACAAGAGAAAACCCTGTCCTAGAAAAGAACAGGGTTTCTTTTACGGTTATTCGACTATGCGGATTGCTTTGGAGTGTAGGAGAACTTGCAGACTGGGTTGCCGGTACTATTCTTTGTGAGCTGAATGTAGAGTGTACCATCGCTTGCTTCTGCTTTGGCAAGAAGGAGGTCTTTTCCGTTATCAACGCTTGTCCATTTGAGAGAAGTATCAGAGGCTAAGCTTGCTTCGACAATGGAGAAGATGGAATCATCCCAGGTCTTACCGGTCAAAGTAACTGTATTGGTTCCCTTGGTGAGTTTGTAATTCTTCGTTCCGATAGAGAAGTAAGGAATGACATGTCCGCCAAGCTGTTCTTGCCTTGCGGCTTTGACTTCAGCCTGCCAATCTGTTTCCGGAGTTGGATTGAAGCACTCGGTATAACTGACTTCAATGGTCCTTGTGGACAAGGCAGAAACTTTGTAAGTCAAACGGTTTCCATCAGCAGCAGTTCCGACCCAGACACCTTTCCTTCCCTGATTATCGTAGCTTAAGTCAAGATTGGTATTCTTCAATGTCGGATCAAAGGCTTTCAGCTTTTCAATTGCGTTCCTAGCATAAGGCTGAACATTGGTGACATTTGTGAACTTGCAGGACCTATTGATTCCATCGCCAGCTGTAGTGGCTTTCCTAGTAACAGATCCAAGATCCCTGAACGGAAGAGTTGTTCCACCAAGTGTGCTCTGCCTTAATGCAACATTTGTTGCATCTTCGTTCCATTTTGTTGTTGTAGCGGTTCCATCATCAATGGTTTCGGGTGCATCATAGAAGAAGACTGCAATTGCACTGCTCTTCTTAATAGTGGAACTATCACGGGTTAAGATGAAACGGATGTAACCATCTGCAGGAGTTGTTCCAAGTGCTTTATAGCCTTGGAGAGCAGCTGCAGTACCGTAACCGACGATGTGACCATAACTATCGCCTTCTTCAATCTCACTGACTGTGAACCCAGCGGCTTCTAATAGAGGCTTGTTGTCTTTCAACCTATCATTATTCCATTTCGAACCCGTAATCTTAATGCCAGCGGAATAAGAGCTCGAATAAGTTCCCTGTGTGATTGTTGGTGTCTTTGTTCCAAGATAGAGGAGCGGAATCCTATTATTTCCAAGCGCGGATTTGATTAAGGTCTTTTCATCATCAGAGTAACTCCTAGATGCAAAGTCAGAGTAATTGTACGGAGTAATTGCCTTAACAGTGATATCAGCGACATAGCCGCTAGAAGTCCAAGTGTTATTGTTCAATGTAGCTGTGAAAGTATATCCATCTTTTTCTAGTGTCCTGTTTTTTCCAGAGTAGGTCGTAGCATCTTCTGTCCATCCAGCATCTCTGTAGGTCTTAACGAAGAGCTTTTCTAAGAGCGTGGTCTTCTTGATGTTTCCTGATATGACGATTGTGCCATCCTTCTTTGTAGTGGTAAGAGCGGTATCATCGCCAAGGAAGACAAACGGAAGTGTTGTAACATTATTCCTATAAGTGCCAAGTTCAGTCTTAACAGCATCGGTATAATCCGTTTCTGTAGTCCAAGGCATATAGATAACTGCAATCTTCGGTTTATCGTTAGAATCTTTTCCAAAGGCAGCAGAGAAGTAACCTTTGTCGTCTTTCTTTGTAAAGGTTACCGCTTCATTCGTTGCGCCGGCTTCTTCTGTCCAACCAGCAGCAGAATAAGCAGTCTTCGCCTTTGTGATGATTTCGTCATCCCAGGCTTCACCTGTAATGTTTAGCTGGCTCGAATAAGAATTCCAGCTTGAGGTAGGTGCATTCGTTCCCAGATAGACATAAGGAAGTGTCTCCCCATTGAGGTTATCACGGATGTCATTCAATACAGTCTGCGGATAGCTTGTATCGGTATTGTTCTTGTTGTAGGCAGCAGACCTTGTGAATTCACAATCTACTTTTCCACCATATTGATAAAGCTTCCTTTGCCACTTAACATAGTTTGTTTCGTCGATTGGAGAATTCCTGATAAGAATATTGCTATAACTGGAACTGGATTCAGCAGCAGTATCTTCGGTCCATCCCTTAGCGGTAAGAACTGTTAAAGCGTTGCTTCTTGCTACATCATCCCAGGTTTGACCATCAAGCTCAACTTTGTTCTGCTCGCAAAAATAACTATTAACCGAGACGCTCTTTCCTAAGTAAATAAAGGGAGGATAGATGCCGTTGCAATAGGTATCGAAGGCATCCTTTACGTCTTGTGACCAGTCGGTCTGACTAGAAGGATCTCCGAATCCTGCGGTGCAATGGAACTCGACTTTGGCTGATCCGGTAGAGTTATAAAGCTCGATTCTTAACTTGCACCCATCGGTTTCCGTTTTTGTCCTAATCAAAATATCTGAATGATAATTGCCAGCTTCTGCGACTGTATCTTCCGTATAACCATAGGTGGTAGAAAGGGAAGTCAAGGCAAGAGAACGGATACGAGCATCCCAGACGCCGCCTTTGACGTCGAGCTCGCCATAGGATGGACTCTGATAAGTGACGGTTGGAGAAGTGGTACCTAAATAAATGACTGGGAGAGTGTGTCCATCATAGCAGTCAGCGACATTATCGAGTATATCCTGAGGCCAGGCAGTAAAACCAGATGCATCGAAAGGTTCCTTCCTAATTATGGTCCTCTTTGGATAATCACCTGTACTGAAGGTATTCCCTTTTTCAATCGTGATTGTCATTTCATATTGATCGGAGAAGGTCTTGGTACCAATAATTACACTTGTCGTGCTGGTTGAAGTATCGAAACCTGCATTCGTTAAGCTTGTCTTCGAATCTGTAAGAATCAGGTCGTTCCATTTCCGGCCTTTGACAATGACTCCGGTACTACTTCCGCTTGTTGTCTCTTCATAAGTCGGAGTTGTGGTCCCAAGATAGACAAGAGGGATATCACTGGCATGAGAACCGAATATTGTTGAGAACTCGGATTGGACTTCGGATGGATAAGTTGTCCTCTTGCTTGCATCATAGGGCTCATCATAAGCCACATGCAATACGGCTTCCTCTAAATCAGTATCATTGACTAAGGAAACGGTCAGATTTGCTGCAGCGTTCGTAGCCACTTTCTTCGCGCCTGTTCCTGTGACGGTATATCCAGATGCGGTATAGTCTTGCTGGAATGTGTTGGCCAAGGTTGCTGAATATTTAACTGTTCCTGAAATTTCAAGATGATATACTTCATAGTTGTTATCACCAGAAGGCTCGACGATTTCATACTCTAGGGATGTTGACTTTCCTAAATTGACATATGGAATAAGCTGACCCCCGAGATTTTCCATCAAGAATGTCTTTACTTTCTGCGGCCAGGAAGCGGTTAGATCAACGGAAGGTGATGCAGAAGACTCTTCAGCAGATCCAGCGGTTTCTCCTGTGTTTCCGAAAGACGCGCTTCCTCCTTGTGTTGAGGTTGCTGTTTCTTTTGGTGTTTCTGAGACTTTAGTTGTTGGTGCCTCGGTTGCTTTTGCAGTGTCCTCTGGGATGGCTTCCTTTTCGGAAGCTGTGGCGTTTTTCGGATTGGTTTCGGATCCGGATGTCTTGCCTGTGTTGCAGCCTGTTAAGAACAAGGCTGTCAGAGCTAATAACGTCAATGTTTTCTTTTTCATGTAGGTTGTTGCCTCCTGCAAAATAAAATAATGCAGAGCTAAAATAGGGGGATAAAAAGAATTTTTTTGGCTTTTTCGTTTGTTTTATCAACTTTTTCATCAAAAATTTAAATTTTTGTTCTTTTTTCATAGAAAATGTATAAAACAATTATTGTTTTGACTTTTAATAATAAAAAACAAGAAACTATTTGGAAGAAATGTAAGCGGTTCCCATTAAATACCATTCTTTGTAAAACATAGAAATAGTTATAGAATTCAACAAAAAGCAGAAATAATTGCAAAAACAAAATGAAAAATGCTGAAGTGTAAAATTGTTAAAGAAAACGCTTTAAAAAAGGAAACTGAGTTCTTTGATAAGGAATAAATCTTTCGGCTTCTCTATAAGAAATTATTAAATTCAGTTTCGACATATTGTTTTTCTTGCTCACGTTAATTTTCTTTTTGGAAGCAAATCAGGGAAAGGAATTTACAGAAAATTCTAGTTCATGAGTATTCTTCTCAAAATGGCTATCTTTATTTGTTTTTATTTACCTTATATAATAATTAGCTGAGGTGTAACCGAATTGGACAGTAAAAGTCTTTTGTTCCTAATCTCTTCCTTTGTCTTTCTTTTCCTTTCTTTCTTCTTTTGCTTAGCTGAGACGAGCCTTACCAGTGCGAACAAGTATCTTTTTCAGGCCGAAGCCGAAGATGGAAAGAAAACTGCTAAGCTCGTATATTTCTTTATTCGTCATTTTGATTCTGCGTTAGTCGGAATCTTAATTGGAAATAATGCTGTAAACGTTGGTCTTTCTTTTGTGTCGACTTTCCTTTTCCTGAAAGTGTTTCCTGCCACAAGGGATGAATTCTACACTTCCTTGATTGGCTCTGTCATTGTGACCCTGATTGTCTATGCCTTTGGGGAAACTCTTCCTAAGAGGCTTGGAAAACGAATCCCGGATTTATCTGCTCGGATCATTTCTTATCCGCTTGCTTTCTTCTTGATTCTTTTTGCCCCTTTGACCATTGTTTTTTATGGTATCAGTAAAGGAGTCTCCTTCCTTTTCCCAAAGAAAGAAGAGCCAGAACTGACCGAGGATGACTTTAATTCGGTTCTTGAGAACAACGAAGAACAAGGTGCCTTAGAAGAAAACGAGACCGATTTAATTCAGGCCGGATTTGATTTCACAGACACTT
This sequence comes from uncultured Mollicutes bacterium, assembly GCA_900549915.1. Classification (GTDB taxonomy): domain Bacteria; phylum Bacillota_I; class Bacilli_A; order RFN20; family CAG-288; genus Enterosoma. The sequence goes on from URQF01000015.1 coordinate 14,446, forward strand.
CTGTTGAAAAGGTCTTCACTCCGAAAAAGAAGAGGTTCACGATCAACTTAGAGGGAAGGACCGCGAAAAAGCTTCTACAGATTGTCTACCGGGTTCCCTATAGCCGTATTCCAATGTATTTCCGAACACAGGATAAGATCGTCGGAATCCTGGTAGTTAAGAAATTCTTAGCTGCTTATTATGAAAATCCAAATAGGAAAGTTGCCTCTGTCTTAGATAAACCATTCATTGTTTCACGGAATATTAGGATGGATGATGTACTCGATGGTTTCCGCTCCCATCATACGGAAATCGCTTTGGTTTACGAAAAAGAAACGCTTCTTGGAAGGATTACGACCGAAGATGTCCTAGAAGAGCTTGTCGGTACCATTAGCGAGAAAGGAACCAAATCACATGAAGCCTAGGGATATTCTCTATATTGTCCTTATCGTTATCTTGATTGTCTTCTCTGGAAGGTTCTCTGCCATCGATAGGGCTTATTCTTCTGTTCGAATCACTCGGCTTGAAAAGGATGAAACAAAAAGTGGGAAGCTCGCTCTGAAGTTTGCCAATGAATACGACAAAACCATTGCTACGGTTCTTTTCGGAAACGATTTTGTCAACATTCTTGCTTCCTCTCTTGCTTCTCTTTTATCGAAGGACCTCTTGGAACCGGTGATGGGAAGCATTGGCAGCTTTGTAAGGTCTAGGATACTTCTTATCGTCCTGCTCATCTTTGGTGAAATCACGCCAAAAGCCTTGGCTAAGACGAATTCCTTTGGCTTCTCTAAGTTTTTTTCTTACTTTGTCAAAGTTCTGAGAATTATCTTCTTCCCCTTTGTCTTCTTAGTGACAAAGAGGGACCAAGGAATTGTTTTCCTGTTGACAAGAAGACAGCCTAAGGTTGATTTAACGGCTTCCGATGATGAGCTTGATAACAGGGTCGACGCGATTCAGAAAGAAGGTATTTTCGATAGCGACAAGAGTGAACTTCTTCATAATTCCATTGAATTCAAGGATACTGCCTGCTATGAAGTCAGGACTCCAAGAGTCAAAATCATCGGTATTGATTTGGAAAGAGACAGGTCTAAGTTCTTAGTGAACCCAGATCGTTTCCGTTATTCCAGAGTCATTGTCTTTGCCCATGACTTAGATCATATTGTCGGATATATTCCCAGGAAGAAGCTTCTTCAGGCCTTGATTGAGAATGATAAGGACTATAAAAAATTGATTCAACCGATTTCCTCGGTTCCACGGACTAGGGTGATTTCTCAGGCGATGGAACTTAGGAAGGAAAAGAAAGAACACATCTTAGTTGTCCGTGATGAATATGGAGGAACGGAAGGGATTATTACCAGGGAAGATATCCTTGAAGAAGTTGTTGGTGAAATCTGGGATGAAAGTGATGAAGTAGAGACGAGGATCCGTCCCTTGAAGGAAAAAGATCTTTATCTTGTCCGTGGTAATATCAATATCGACGACTTCCTTGATTTCTTTGGACTTGATCCCGATGAGCTGAAAGATGACTATTCTACCCTTTCTGGTTTCATTAACAATGAACTGGAACGTTTTGCGAAAGTCGGTGATGTCATATCCTATAAAAATCTTATTATCAGTGTGAAGAAGACGACCCAGTATACCGTCGATCTTTGCCTAGTCAAAGCTTATCCAAAGGAAGAGGATGAGGAAGAATAATGGAAGACTATTACACCAAGAACGCGAAAGCCTACGAAGAAGAAACAAGGAATGCCGATAGGAGTTCTGTTTATTCTTTCCTAAGACCTTATCTCCCTAAGGGAAAGCTCTCTGTCTTAGATGTCGGATTCGGATCTGGACGCGACAGGCTTTATTTTAAGTCCCTTGGTTATGACGTGGAGGGAATTGATACTTCTCTTCCTTTCGTGGAAGACGGAAAGAAAAAAGGCCTCACCTGTTATCAGGCAGACAGGATGGAATTTGTGCCATCCCATACCTATGACCTTGTCTATGCTCTTGCTTCCTTGCATCATCTTAAAAGAGAAGATATCTATCCAACCATAAAGAAGTTTCTTTCTTATCTAAAAAAGGATGGCGTTCTCTTTCTTTCCAGGAAATGCACACCGAAAAAAGACGGCTACGATAATAGAGGTCGTTACTTTACCTATCTTACGGACCAAGATATTCAAGAGTTTCCTTTTAAAATCAAAGCCAGGAAGAAGACAGTGACCCCTAGGCGGAAAGACGATATCTTTCTAAACAGGATACTAAGGAAGAGCGAAAACTAAACAGACTTGTATAATCTGAAAAAGGCAGCCCGAAGAAACAGGCTGCCTTTTCGATTACTTTCCGAAAACCTTCCTATTCGAAGGAAGACTCTTCTCGAATTCTTCGGCACCTTCTTTAAATGTGGTGTCTGGAACATAAGGATGATCTTTCCTTACTTTTTCTGCCCTCTCTCTTGTTAAGAGCGGAGTGACTCTGTCACCCTGATAGATGTTTGCCCTCTTATTTAAAGAACGGCAGACATCCGAGACTTTCTTAGAAACGAACCCATGTGTGGCTTTGGCAAGGTCATCAAGAAGGGTAGAATCTTCGATGTCAACATTGGCAAGACGTTCCTTCCTCCTTTCCTTACGGGTCAAAGTATTCGGATGGTGGATACGGATGATATCGGTGAACAGAACAGGATGAAGGAATTTCTTTTCGAAGATGGAAACATCGACTTTTTCTGGAACAGAGGTTCCAAGAACGAAAAGAATATTCAACTTCTTAGAACGGATTTTCTTCCTTTCTTTATTAAGAATGGAATAGAACCTCTTGACAGTCTTTTTGCTTTCTTCATCGTCACCTTTCGGAAAATAAGCTTCTGCATGGGTGAAAAAGAAGACAATATTGTTCTTCTCTTCCGCTTTCTTTAATAAGGCATCCCAGTGGGAGAGAACATTCCTTGCGTTATAAACAGAGAAGTTTTCCCTAGGCTCAACATAATATTCGGTTGCACCGAGTTCGTGGACAAGAGATTGGACAAGAACGGATTTTGCACAACCGTTCGGACCATAAATTAAAAGCCCTAAGGATTCCTTTTCTGGGTAGGTTCCATTCTTCCAAGGCTCAACAATATTCTTCGTAAGGTATTCCTTGATATCATCCCTGCCGATGAATTCGCAGAAACCCTTCGGCTTCTTACGGGGTTTGAGCTTCTCCTTTTCCGCTGGAGAGAGATGCAGCTTAGACAAGCATTCTTCTCCACTGGCTTTATATTCTTCACTTAGTTTCCTAGCCATCTCGCTTTCTTTCTTATCTAAAGTAAGAGTGGCTAATAAAGCGGAATCTTCACCCGCTGCTAGATAATCTAAATAAGCTTCCTTATAATCCTTAATCCTCAACGCCATTTCTGCACTGGTCAGATGGCTTTTCAAATTCTTCTTTGCATCTAAGTAGTTATCCATAGTCAGATTCCTCCGTTAGTTATTTTATTATAGAAAGAATTAAGGATAAACAAAAGCAAAAAGAAGAAAGAATGACGGAAAAAAAGATAACAAAAGATGTTTGCAAGAAGTTTGTGTAAATTGTCATAAGTAAAGTCAGTAATGCAGTATCTTATCTCTTTTCTTCTTGTCCATGGACAAGAAGAAACGTTGCGTTGTCTAAGCTAAATATCAAATCCTAATTCTTCTCTTACCTCTTGAGGGACTTTTAACAATCCGTTCCTCCTACGTCCAAGCTTCGAGCTGTTATAGCTTCTACAGACGGCTGTAATCACAATCGAAGCATTATCTTCTGAGTTCATTAATATTCTTTTTCGTGTTTCTCTTTTCAGCTTTGAGTTAAACCCTTCGATTGCATTACTGGTATATAGGCTTCTTCTTATTTCCTCAGGGAAGCTATAGTAGGAGAAGATATTATCATCTGTCTTCTCTATCCTTTGTTTCAATCCTCTGTACTTCGTTCCCCAGAAAGAAGAAAACAGTTCGAATTTATCTAATGCCTCTTCTTTTGTCTTGCTCCTATACACCTTTTGAAAGTCATCACCGATATTCTCCCAATCGCTTTTTCTCACATGGCTTTTCAGATTTCTTTGATAATGGACAATACAGCGTTGATGAAGTGCATGAGGATAGATTTCTCTTATTGCTTCAGGCCTTCCGCTTAATCCGTCCGTGATAAACATCTTCGGATTCTTAAGGCCTCTCTCTTTCAGGTTTCTTAGAAGCTCTTTCCAAAGATCGATCTTTTCGGTTTCTCCAAAAGCATAGCCGAGAACCTTTTTATATCCAGATGGAGTTATACCTAAAGCGACTAAAATACCCTCTTTTTCGACGCTTTTATCCAATCCGATTGATCTTTTGAAGGGAATATAGGTTGCATCAAGATAAACAAAAGGATAGTCTTCTACTTGTTCTTGATTAAACTTTAAGGATTCTCCGATGGTCGTTTTAATAATCTTCTGAATAGTAGAAGCAGATAAACTAATTCCTTCTGTCTGAGACAAGATATTCACAATATCGTTTTCCGTATTTCCGCTTCGATAAAGTGAAAGAATATAGTCTTCGATTTTCCCGAGATTATGTCCATACTTGTTTAAAAGCTTTGTCGTAAAGCTTAGAAATCTTGCTCTTGGGATTTGAATCAGGAAATCTCCTAAGGATGTTCTTATCTTTCGTTCATAATAGCCATTTCTAGAGGTATCTTTTCCTTCTGTTGCTGCCTCTTCCAGCCTATCAAAGAATTCAGCAGAAATATTCTTCTCGATTATCCTTTGAAAGCAGACTCTGAGTTGATCAGACAAGCGTTCAGCGAAGTTGTCCAGGAATCGAGGAAAATCACTTTCTTCGATGACTCCTTTCTTAATGGAATTCACCACATTTTCACCATTGTTTAGAATTCCTTTCAAAATCTTATCGCTTAACTGACAGTTTTGGATTATACTTTTCATGGTGCTGGTGTCCTTTCGTGTTAGCGCACTTATGATAAGACACTGGCACTCTTTTTTGTGGTTTTTTCTTTTGAAGGCTAGCCTTCAAAAGAAAATCCAATACCTCTAACCATTAATCTCCTTACACAAACTATTATTAACTACCTAACAAAATCAAAGAATCACAAAACGATAAAGGAAATTGCAGAAAAATAGTCTAAAAAGAATAAAAGTTCCGGCTTTCTTATGCGTGGAAC
>URQF01000016.1 GCA_900549915.1 uncultured Mollicutes bacterium
TGCCAGTCAAAAAGACAAGGCCAGTGTCCGGAAGAGAGAAAGAAATTCTTTTTAAAGTATCTTCCTTTTCTCCTGGATAACGTTTGACTAGATTTTGAACGAAGATCATTCTAGTCTTCTCCTTCCAATTGGGACTTTAGCTCTCCTTCTTTGATTTTTCTCAGTGGATGAAAACAGCCAAACAAAGTAGCAATAAAGAGAAGTGCTAGAATCAAGAACAAGGAAACAGGATTCCTAGAAAACAGCGAAGTTAATGAAAAATACGATAGAATATTATTTCCGATAATGGATGAAACAAAAGATAAGAAAATAAATAACAATCCTGTTGTAAGAGTGAAAAACAGCACTATTCCAAATGCGGCAATCCTTTTATTTTCTTTCTTCCCAGGAAAGACAGAAATCAAGGCAAACATTCGAATGTTATCTTCATCCAAGGAGTAGACAATCCTGAAGAGCAGCCTGATGGAAGAAATCAGGCTTAGAAGAAGAAAAGCACCCAAAACGATGGTCAAAGAGGAAGCGACAGAATCCCTGTTTTCCTCCCTTGTCCTACTCGGAGAAGTAATTTGTAAAGTGTTTTTATAGAGTTGCTCTGCTTTCTTTTTATCTGCTAAAGGAGAGCTTGTTTGATAAAGGACTTTCCGGGAGAGAAAGTCATCTTCTTGGCAGTTGATATCTTCTAACAGATCGACAAGTAAGGTGTTCTGTTTCCTTTCTATGGAGATGTTTTTTAATTCCAGCCTCGAGAGATATTCATACCTTAGTGGATAAGAATAATAAATATGAGGCTGATTGAATACGGTCTTCTCTTTGCTTAGGCCTACAATCTTGAACTGAAAGTCTAAGGAGAGCCTATCGTTGGAAGAAAATTGGGTAGAATAAATCAAAGCTTGATGGTGAATCGGAATCTTTTTTCCTATCCTTTCCGAAAAAGACTTTCCCGCTTCTTTTAAGACGTTCTCGTTGATGACTACCTCATCAAAGGATTCCATCCTTCTGCCTTCTTTTATCTTTTCTTTCTTTTCTGTCCTTGCTGGAGTGAAGAAGACATCCCTTGTTTCCTTTCCTATCCTAATCTGTTCGGCAGGAGGAAGAAAGTAATCAAGGGAAGGCTAAGCCTTTTCGATTCCGATTTTTTTCCTTGTTTTCATAGAAGGAATCGAGAAACGTTTCAGAGTCCTATGGCCAGACTTAGCAATTGTTTCTTTTTCTGTGATTTCAGCGACTTCACTCGCATAGTATTCCTTTGACCTGTTTCGGGTCCTGGAGGGAAGTTCCTTTCTCCTTGTGAGTCCTAAATACCTGAGAGTAAAGTTAAATGCCAAGAAAAAAGAAGAAAGAAAGACACGGAACTTTCTTTTTCTCAAAAAAGCAAAGTTCCTTTTCAGACTGCTTTTTAAGGAAAGAGAACCTGTTCGTGAATCCTTGTTTTCTACTGGCTTGTTTTCACTCTTTTCGATGCCTTTCCTTAGATAAAGCTTACCCCCTTTCAGTTCATAAAGAATATCAGCAAGAAGCCTAGCATTCTTTTCATCGTGGGTTACCCTTAAAACCAAAGTGTCTTTGGAAATCTCTTTTATGGTCTGATACACAAGTCTTGAACTTCCCTCATCGAGCTGTCACGTGGTTTCATCTAGAATTAAAACTTTCTCTTTAGTGATTAAAGCACGTGCTAAGGAGACACGCCTAGCTTCTCCTCCGCTTAAAGAAAGAGGGTAACGGTCTTTCCTATGTTCCCTATGGATTCTCTCTAAAGCTTTCCTAGCTTCTTCTCTTCCGTCTTTTCCGATTAATCGAAGAGGTAAGGCGACATTGTCTAGAACAGTTAGATAATCCAGAAGAAGCGGAGACTGGAAGACCATGACTGGACTCTCGTCAATACCGATAATTTCTCCTTTTGTCGGTATCAGTTGATGGCTTAATAGAGATAAAAGCGTTGTCTTCCCAGATCCGCTTCGTCCAGGCAGAATGACAAAGCCCTTGCTCGGAAAAGATACGGATAAATCATGAAAGATTTCTTTTTCTTTATAAGAAAAACTCAAATTCTTGATTTCTATCATTTCACCTAATATTAGGTCTGAAGAGGAATCTTTTTCGATTTTTTAGATAGAATCTTTGTTTTTCAGGGTACGAAAAAAGTATCTTATTCTGAAAAACAAAAAACTGTCTCTGAGCACATAGCTATGAGACAGTTGTTATTCTTATCGATTCTAGTTCTGTTTCCTATATTCCTGCCTTGCATTTAGGACAAGGTAGTAAGGAGTTAGTGCACCAATTCCGCCAGGAACTGGAGTATAGGCATAGACATCTGGAATAAATCCAAGTTCTCCGCCTTTGGCAAAGCCACAGTCGATGATGGTTTGATTTTTATTTACCCAAGAAGGATGGACGAGTCCTGTCTTTCCAGAAGCCAGAACAATTAAATCCGCACTCTTTATCCTTTCCTCTCTAATGTTCTCGTTTGTGTGGGAGTGAATCTGAGTTACTGTCCTGTTTTCTTTGGACAGCCTTAAGAAGCAAGGAAGACCTAAGGAGACAGAACGGCCAAGGACAACTGCTTTCTTTCCTTCTAATGGTATCTGATAATGCTTAAGAAGAGCATGGATGCTTTTGACGGTCGCTGGAAGATAGTCCCTGCTACCGAAAAACAAGCGACCTCCGTTTTCTTCTGAGAGCATGTCAGGATCCAGATTTGGATTCAACAAAGCGAGAAAGTCTTTTTCTCTCTTCGTAGGAAGAGGACGGAAAATCATCGTTGCATTTTTGCTCGTGTGTTTTTTGACTTCCCTTAAATTCTCTTCTTCAGTTTTATCGGTAAGATAGAATCCTTCTTCATAGGGAATCGAAAACTCAGAGAGGATTCTTTTTAAGGATTTGATATAAACAGCGGATCCTTTGTCTTTTGCATCTGAGAAAAAGAAAAAGGAAAAAGAGGAAAGAGCAGCTTTGTTTCTTTCTTTGTAATCTAGAATCCTTTGTTTTGTCTCGTTAACCCTGTCTTTTCCAGATAAGAGAATCATTTGATTTCTTTCCTGTCTTCGGCTGCTGGATGCAAAGGAAGGCCAGGCCTAGTGAAGACCTTTCCCGTTAGAGGAACAATGAATCTTGCACCGGTGAACAAACGGGTGTTCTTCACATGCAGAGTGGTATCCTTAGGCACATTCAAGAGCGTAGCATCATCCGAAAGGGATGTTGGAACTTTTGAAATACAGACCGAAAAGTCTTGATAGCCCTGTTTTTCGTAGTCTTTGATTTCCTTTTCTGCAGTCTCAGAATATTCCACATTCTTTGCACCATAGATATTCTTGCTGATCGTTTCGATTTTTTCTTTGATAGACCTATTCTTCTTAACGAGAGGTGTGTATTCGGACTTTTCTTCATCAAGGACTTCGAGAACCTTCTTTGCAAGATCCTTAGCACCAGTGGGTCCTTCTAAATAGGAAGAATTCAAGGCATAAGGAATGTTCTTGTCCTTCAAGATGCTTTCCAGTGCCTCGATTTCTTCTTGGCTATCCGATCCAAAATGGTTGATAGCAACAACATAAGGAACATGATATAAAGAAACGTTCTGCAAATGCTTCCTTAGGTTGGCAGTTCCCTTCTTCCTTGCCTCTACGTTTGGAATTTCTAAGTCATCGAACTTGACACCGCCATGAAGCTTTAATGCACGGATGGATGCCACCCTGACAACGAGATCGGGAGAGAAAGAGGACTGAGGGCAAAGAATATCCCTGAACTTTTCCCTTCCTAAATCGGAACCAAAGCCAGCCTCTGTTACGACATAGTCGGATAAACGAAGGGCTAAGTCTGTCGCCAAGTAGGAGTTGCAGCCATGAGCAATGTTGGCAAACGGACCACCATGGACGAGTGCAGGAGTGTGGTATTTGGTCTGGACAAGATTTGGATATAAAGCAGTATGAATCAGTTTGCGGAAAGCAAAGCGTCCCTTAAGAGACTTAGCGAAAACAGGTTCCCCTTCTTTGGTGTAGCCAATCGTGATATTTTCAATTCGATCAAGGAAGTCCTCTTCGCTTTTGGCTAAGCAAAAGCAGGCCCTTACTTCACTAGCGGCTGTGATAACGAAAGAAGAGGCATGTTTGGTACCTTTGGAATCCGTCGGAACACATTCGATACTTCTTAATTCCCGGTCGTTCCTATCCCTGCAGCGAGGAAAGACCATTCTGTTCGGATCGAACCTTTCGGGATGATGATAGAGATTATTGTCGGTCCTTGCAGCAATTAAGTTATTGACAGAAGTAATGGCGTGAAGATCACCTGTGAAGTGAAGGTTGATGTCTTCTTCCGGATAGAGGATGGCCTCTCCTCCTCCAGCTCCTCCTCCTTTGACCCCAAAGACTGGGCCTAAGGAAGGCTCTCTTAAGCATGCCATCGCCTTTTTTCCAAGGAGAGACAAACCATCTGAAAGACCGATGGATGTTGTTGTCTTTCCCTCACCTGCTTTGGTTGGAGTGATGGCAGTGCAGAGAATGAGCTTGGCCTTTCTGTTTCCTAAACTCAGTTTTGAGGAATCAATCTTGGCTTTATCGTATCCAAAAGGAATTAGAGCATCTTCGTCGATGCTTAATTTTGCTGCGATATTCCGGATATCATATTCATTTTTCATTTTTTGCTTCCTCCCTGATGTGTTGGATAATCCTAGTAGTCAGCGCGAGTCCGGCAGATGGACCGACGGTTGATAAAGAACCAATGCTGTTGCTGTCTTTCTTACCTTTTAACTGTCCAGAAGAACAATAAACAGTTTCTATAGAATCAATCTCTGCTTGTTGAATTCCTTTTTCCAGCAAGGCTTTCTTGAACTTCTTGCTAAGCAAATCAAAAGCATCCTTTTCTGTGCCTGTTTTCACTTTGGTGGAATCGTATCGGAACCCCATGGCTCCGCTCGTTACATAATAGGAACCATCTTCCCGTGCTTTCCTGTACAGGCTTGTTTTTCCTGGAACATAGTCAATGGCATCGACTATGATATCATACTTCTTTTTCCTAAGCCTGTCTGTGTCTTCGATGTTCCTGAAATAAGTATTCACCTTCCTTAAAGGATTGATGGCAAGCCTCTTCTCTTTGGCGACATCTGTTTTCCTTCTTCCAATATCCTTAAAGCCAAACAGGGATTGCCGGTTAAGGTTATGGGCAGAGACAAGACAGTTATCCCTGATATCAATGTTGGTAAAACCAAGACGAGTCAAAGATAGGACTCCTTCTCCGCCGACTCCGCCAAGTCCGCAGAAGAGAATGGATTTGGTTTCGACCAGGTTCCTCTCTTTCGGAGATAGAACAAGTCTTGTCTTTGATTTCCTTTCAATGTTTGCAGATATCAGATCATCAATTTCTTTTTTGGTTCCACCGATAACGTCTTTGAATTGATGTCTGAGTGCAGTGCGTTGTTTTTTTGCATACTGATGGGTATGAAGCTTAATCAAATCAGAAACGGAAGAATCAATTTCTTTTCCTTCTTCTAGAGCGGAAATAATTTCCTTGTATCCAATGGAAGTAAAAGGTCTTAGGTCTTTTGGATATTTTGCAAGAAGATTCTTTACTTCATCAACAAAACCTTCCTTCCTCCTTTGGTCAACACGCTTGTCGATTAAAGCATTCCCTTCGTCTTTATCAACATCAATACGAAGGAATGTTACCGGATAAAGCGGAACACCATCGTTTTCTTTCAGAATGGAATCCCGATTGGTTCCTTCATCCAATTGAATGAGAGCACGGATAACTCGACGTGGATTCTCATGATCGATTTCATGGAAGACTTTTTCACTCCGTGATTTTAGTAGCGACTGCATCTCAGAAAGCGACCTTGCTTCGTACGGGTTTTCTTTTTCTTCGCTTTTCTGGAAAACGTATTTGTACAGCAAAGCCTTTATATAAAGAAAGTTTCCGCCAACAACAAGGATATCTTTTCCCTTTTTGATATATTCTTCAATGACAGGACGGCATTCATTCTGGAATGTAAAAACAGACCTATCATAGTCTGGATCATATTCATCATAAAAGTAATAGTCGACACCTTCTGTTTCTTCTCGAGTTGGCTTATCCGTACCGATTTGCCTGATTTTAAAGCACTGAAAAGCATCAGCGGAAATGACAGGAAGAGAATATCGTTTGGCAAGGGATAAGGCTAAGGAAGTCTTTCCGCTTGCTGTTTGTCCAAGAATAACGTAAATCAAAATCCACTTCTCCGGAAAATCTTTTCAATATCGTCTTTCGTTACCTTAATCCTAGTCGGACGCCCATGTGGACAATTCGCAGGATTCTTGCATTGACTTAAATCCTTGATTAAGGCTTCCCTCTCACTCCTTGACCTGATGTGATTGGCCTTAATGGATTTCTTGCAAGCAATAGTAGCAATGGTCAGGTGAAGAAGTGACAGAGGATCACAGGCTTCATCATTGAGGCAGGAATGAACGCAATCCGAAATGACGCTTTCCGCCCTATCCGCATGAAGGAAAGAAGGCATTTCGGTTACTTTCACTGCTTTGCCTAAATATTCTTCTGTAATGATGCCGATGCTCTTAAGACGATTGACATGTTCCCTATCATAGTTTCGGATTTCTTTTGGCGAGAGTTCGATGATTAACGGGAACAGAGGTACTACCCGGGAACGGATGGAGGCAAACCTTGCCTCTGTTTTTTCGTAGTTGACTCTTTCTGCAGCGGCATGCTGGTCTAAGATATAGAAACAGTCTTTGCTATCGCAAAGAATATAGGTCTGTAAGACCTGTCCGATTGGATGCCTTTCCGGGAAAGAGGATTCCGACTCATCCTGAGGATGTGCGCACTCATCAAATCCTTGCACGCTTTCTTGAATTGGCTCTTGGATTTGCTCCTCTTTTATTGGATTAAATATTTCTTTTTCCTCAGAAATATCCTGTAACACTACTTCCTTTGCTGTCTGTATATTTTCAGTAGTAATCGTTTCAGAAACAGGTTCTTCTTTCACTTCTTTTTTTACAATATAAGGAGCATGGGATTCAAAAGTCTTTGGCAGTGGAAGAGAATCCTGAAAATAGTGTTCCTCTTCCTTTTTAGGAGCAACTTTAGCATAGGAAAAGGCCTTCTCCTCTTTCTTCTCTTCTTTAACAAAAGCAGAAGAAGTCTTTTTATCTTCACTTGCGGAATAAATCGGACGCTTATCGAGCAGGACTGTCTTGATCTCACGGACAAGTTCCCGTGCCCTATCGTCTTCCATCGATATACGGACTTCTTTCTTTGTCGGATGGACATTGACATCGACTAAGGAAGAATCAATGTCGAAATCAAGGACGATAAATGGATACCGATCCGGTGGAAGATAGTCCTTGTAGGCTTGCTCAATCGCTTTATTGAACTTATAGTCATAGATGCAACGATGATTCAGGAAAGTAAGCTCATTCTTTCTTCTCGAAGAGTTGACTTCTGGCTTTGAGATGAAACCATGGAACGAATAGGCCATGCCTTCGTAGTTAATCGGATAGAGGGATTGAGCAATGGTGTTTCCGAAGATTTTCTGTATCGCTTCTAATAAATCGCCTCTTCCGCTGGTCCGGAAAACTTCTTTTCCATCAATTGCCAAGGAAAAAGAAATGCCCGGAAAACCAAGAGCCCTGTGTTCAACCCTTTCTATGATATTGGCGTTTTCAACCTGGTCGGATTTCAGATACTTGAGTCGTGCAGGAGTATTGAAGAAAAGGTCGCTGATTTCGAAAATCGTTCCTTTGCGGCTTGGTGCATCTAAAACTACTAAGTCCTGATTCGGACTTGATTCGATTCTAGTACCTACGCCTTCACCGGTTGATGTGGTGAGAACGACATGAGATACGGCTGCAATAGAAGGAATGGCTTCTCCACGGAAACCAAGAGTGTGGATTCGGCTAAGATCATATTCGGTCTTGATCTTGCTGGAAGCGTGACGGACAAAACAAAGCTTGCTGTCTTTTCGATCCCTTCCAGTTCCATCGTCTTTGACCCTGATGGTTCCTTTTCCGGCACGGGTAACACCGACATAGATGTTCTTTGCCTTGGCATCGATACTGTTTTCGACAAGCTCTTTAATAACACTTGCTGGTCGTTCAATGACTTCACCTGCTGCAATTAAGTTAGCAAGCTCAGTGCTCCTTACGTTGATGATAGACATTATTTCACTCTCTTCTTTAAATCAATCAGATAGTTCAAAGCATCCAGAGGAGACCTTGCCATTGGATCCCTCTTCTTGATTTCCTCTTTTAATGCGTCACTCTTTTCTTCTTTCTTTACTTCTTTGATCTGCTCTTTTCCAATATTCTTCTTGGCTTCAAAAGCAGAAAGAAGTTCAGCGGCACGTTCCGTGATTTCTTCTGGAAGACCTGCAAGCTTTGCTACATTGACACCATAGGATTTATCCCTGGAGCCAGGCCTCCTCTTATAGAGGAAGGTGACAATCCCATTGTCTTCGTTGACTTCGCAATGCAGATTCTCGACAGCCGATATTTTTTCGCTTAAGGTTGTCAATTCATGGTAATGAGTGGAAAAGAAAGTCTTGGCATGAACATGGCGGACTAAGTATTCGATGATGCTCTGAGCAATTGCCATGCCATCGAAGGTAGCCGTTCCTCTTCCGATTTCGTCAAAGAGGAAAAGGCTCTCGCTTGTTGCTTCTTGCAATGCTTCGGCGACTTCACTCCTCTCCCTCCTAAAGGTTGATTGTCCTTTGATCAGGTTGTCGCTAGCTCCAATACGTGTGAAGAGAGCATCGAAAACAGGAAGAGAGCAACTCTCCGCCGGTACAAAGGAACCCATCTGAGCCCTAATGACAAGCAGACCGAATTCTTTCCTGTAGGTGGATTTACCGCCCATGTTTGGGCCTGTGATGATAACCACATCAGTATCCGAATCCGTTTCATAGTCATTGGCAACAAAATTGACTCCCGGATTCGCCTTTTCCCTGATTGGATGACGGGCTTCTTTGACATCGATGATTCTCTTGCCGTTGAAGGTTGGACGAACATAATTGTTTTCGCTTGCCACATAAGCAAGATCAAGATAAAAATCGAGCCTTGCAAGTGCTTTGCTTGCTCTCTGAATATCGTCTGTATAAGTGCTGACTTCTTTTCTTAGCTCTTTAAAAAGGTTGTACTCTAACGTCTGACGATTTTCTCTTGCACGGAAGAACCTGCTTTCCTTTTCTTTGAGCTCCGGAGTTATAAAACGTTCTCCTGTCGTCAGTGTTTGCTTGCGGATATATCCAAATTCCGGTTTGACTAAGCTAAGCTGACCAGCAGAGACTTCAATATAAAAACCAGTCAAAGAGTTCTCACCGACACGGAGAGTTTTGATTCCGGTTTTTTCTTTCTCTTTGGTTTCAAAATTCCTAAGCCATTGTTTACTATTATCGGTCCTCTCAATGAGCTCATCGAGTTGTGCATTATATCCTTTTTTGAATATGCCGCCTTCTGTAATTGTCCTAGGACAATTTTCATCAAGACTTTTCTCGAGCAAATTGACAAGAGGAGTAAAGTCACCTAGTCCTTCTTTGATTGGATTTAAATCCGGGCAATCGGAAATCTGATCAAGCTGATTTTTGATTTCAGGAATGACTTGAAGGGATTTCTTTAACTGAAGAAGATCATGGCCATTGGAGTTCCTGTATCCCATACGGGCAATCAGACGTTCCCTATCAAACACATTGGTCAGTTCTTTTCTTAGCTCTTCCCGTTCAATGTAGTGATTTACAAAACACTCGGTCTTATTCAAACGGGAAATGATTTCTTCTTCGTTTGCGCTTGGAGCAATAATCTGACTCTTAAGATATCGACTTCCCATGGGGGTTTCGGTGTGGTCAAGAAGCCAGAACAGAGTACCGAAGTTTTTACCATCCAAGGATTTGGTAAGCTCCCTGTTAGCCTGAGCAGAGTAATCAATCTTCCTGGATTTTTCAGACATCAGGTTTTCAACAGGCTTAAAATAGGTTAAATCTCTCTTTTCCCTATTCTTCCTGTAATTATAAAGACGAGCAGAAGGGACAATCTGTCTATCATCCTTTAGATTGCCAAACAAAGGATCTGTTTCAATGGAAACTGTAGCATCATTGTAATACGAGAAACAGACTTGGGTATTTTTCTTCAGATACCTGACAAGGTCAGCAGGACAGTTTGTACCAAGAACCAGCTCTTTGATATCAAGAGAAAGAATCTTTTCCAGAATTCTTTCTTTCTGGTTCTCTAAGGAAAGGACCTTCCTTTCACCTGTGGTGATATCGGCATAGGCTAGAAAGGCCTGGCGCTCGACTAACTCTAAGGAAGCAATATAGATATTGTCTTTGATATTCGGATCCAGGTTCGCACCGGGAGTTATAAACTGAATGACATCTCGTTTAACCAGCTTCTTGGTCAGTTTCGGATCCTCGACCTGCTCTACGATTGCAACCTTATGACCATGGTCAATCAGCTTCTGTGCATAGGAAAGATAAGCGTGGTGAGGGATTCCGCACCTTGGTATGAACTTTCCGTTTCCACAGGCTTTTTTTGTAAGGTAAAGCTGCAGCTCGTGAGAGACAAGCTCAGCGTCTTCCCTGAACCTCTCATAAAAGTCACCAATACGGAAGAAGATGATCCTGTCTCCGTATTGTTTTTTGAATGAAATATATTGTTCCACCCTTGGCGTGAAGCCGGCGGATTCGTTTGAACTCTTTTTTGCCATTTTAATTGCCCGTTCTATTATAAACTAACCTTGTTTCACTTTTATGAAAAACGGAAGAAAAGTTTAGAACTTTTCTTCCGTAAGGATACTAATCCTATCTTTTACTTCTTGTTCCTGAGCTTTCAGATTGATAACAAGAGGATCGTTATCAAATTCGTCCTGGAGGTCTTGTGCAGCTTTTAAGGCCGCTCTTTTCTTTTCGTTATCCCTATAACGAAGACCCTTCTGCAAGGCTTTCCGGGATTCGATTAGATGACTGAGTCTTTCGTTGCTATCGACTTCTTGTTTGAGTTTCTTATACAGAAGATAAGTATCGGTTTTGGTAAAATCAAAGACTAATTGATCTGCTTTGCTTAACAGCTCTTCCTCTTCCCTCATTCCACGACTTCTCCGATTAAAGAATAGGTATGAGAAGAAAGAATTTTCACTCTCTTTATCTGACCGATTAAGGAAGCGTCTCCTTTGACATGGACGAGTTTGTTATGTTCATCATAACCAGAAATCCTGGATGGATCTTTTTCAGATACTTTCTCAAAAAGAACCGATAATTCCTTGCCGACAAAGGTTGCGGCACGGGCTGCAGTTTGTTCATCAATCAGTTTTTTCAGTTCATCGAAGTGACGATGTTTTTCTTCATCGGTCGTATTGTCTTTCCTGAAATAGGCTGGAGTTCCTGGACGGGGAGAGAAGATGAAGGTAAAGGCAGCATCGTACTTCACTTCCTTAACTAAAGAGAGGGTATCATTGAACTCCTCTTCTGTTTCATTCGGGAATCCGACAATGATATCGGTTGTGAGGAAAACATCCGGCAGACGTTCTCTCAGCTGATGGACAATATCAAGATATTGTTCTCTTGTATATCTTCGATTCCTTCTCTTTAAGACAGAATTGGAACCAGACTGTACAGGAAGATGAAGGAAAGGCCTGATATTCTTATGTTTCGCCATGACATCGAACACAACAGGATTGAAATCACTTGGGTAAGGTGTTACAAAGCGGACACGCTCGATACCAGTGGAAGCAACTGCATCCAAAAGATCGGCAAAGGCATAGGTGTCTCCGAAGTCTTTTCCATAGGCATCCACATTTTGGCCAAGCAAAGTAACCTGCTTATATCCTTCGTCTTTCAGGCATTGGACTTCAGCGAGGATATCTTCTTTCTTTCGGCTACGTTCCCTTCCGCGAGTGAATGGAACAATACAATAAGTACAGAATTTGTTGCATCCGTACCTGATGTTGACAAAAGCAGTGACTTTGCTTTCTCTTGCGCTCTTCCCTTCTGGAAGTCCTTCTTCGACAAGATCCGAGTTAGCAGAAACATCAACGATACCCATCTTGTCTTTCAAAACACTTTCCAGATTCCGATAGAAAGAGGTGATATTATTGGTACCAAAAATCCTAGAAACGAATGGGAAGTGGTCAAGAATATAGCGAACTGCTTTTTCTTCTTGCCTTACGCATCCACAGATAGAGATAATCCTGTCCTTCTTTTTCCTGTAAGCTTCCTTAGCGCGTCCAAGTTCACCATAAAGATGATTCTCTGCGTTTTCACGGATAGCACAGGTATTAAAAAGAATAAAGTCAGCATTAGAAAAATCATCCTGCTCTTTCCTTCCAAGAGCAAGAAGAAGACCACGGATGATTTCGGAATCCCGGACGTTGGCTTGACAACCATACGTCTTGATACAAAAAGTCTTTCCCTCCCCCCAAGAGGAAAGAAAAGACGTTGGCACTAATTGAGCCTGTTTGTATCGAATCTCAGCGTTCGGGTTCCGTTTACCAGCCGCCTTCTGATCAGGCAGGGAGATAAGACGGACTTTCATGATTTACTCGATAAAAACTACTTAGCTTCTTCAGCCGGTTCTTCTTCCTTGCGGGAAGGAACATCGGAAGAAACAGCATGAGCATGATCGAACGGAACTTTGTTGATGTGGAGCCTGATAGTGGTGACTTCACGTCCTTCGTCACTTGCCTCTTCGGCGAAGTTCTGCCTGATGAATTCAGGCTGAACAGCGATATCGCTCGGAGTCTCATCATCCTTTAAGAAACGACGAGCAACGATGCAGGCTTTGATAGCCTGGTTAAGTGCAGAAGCACCAACTAAGGAAATCTGTGCAGAACCTTCCTGACGAATGTTACCTGCAATAGCTCCAGCTAATTTCTGAATCTGAGTTTTTCCACTTACTTTTAATGTTGCCATAAAGATATACCTCTCTGCAAACATTATATACTTTTTGAGATTTTTTTCAATTACTTATTTGTTCTTGATAAATCCCCTTACATTTCAAAAAAAGAGGGCTTTTCAGCCCTCTTGCCTTTCATTAATCAAGCGATAGGAAACAACCTGTTTTTTCTCGGAATCAATCTCAAGCCTAACGCCGTTGATTTGGATTCGGCCAGTCTTCCTGACTTCCCTTAAACCGGGCCTCCCGGTTACCGTATGGAAGATCGTTCCCTCCTTCTGATTTCCGATGATGGAATCATAAGGCCCGTTCCTTCCGGCATCTGTTAAGAAGAAGGTACCTTTGCTTAGATATTTCGGATCATTGGTCTGTACGTGGGTATGAGTTCCAATAACAGCGGTTGCTCTACCATCGACATACTCGGCAAAGGTTCTTTTTTCTGCTGTTGCTTCTGCATGGAAGTCAACAATCTGAATTTCATCTTTATCGGAATTCTTGTACCTTTCATCGAAAGCGTAGAAAGGATTATCCTGACCCCTTGGGATAAAAGCACGTCCTAGGAAGTTTGATACACGGATTTTGCAGCCTTTGACTTGGAAGACGCGGCTTCCAACTCCTGGAGCATCTTTGTCAAGATTCCTTGGACGGACTGCTTTTGTCCTTTTGGATGCGTAAGTGAACACATCTTTATTGTTGTAGAAGTGGTTTCCGTTTGTAATGCAGTCTACTCCATCGAGAACAAGTTCTTGATAATGGCCATAGCTGATTCCACGGCCATGTGTGGCATTTTCGCCATTGGCGATGACAAAGTCCAGTCCCTCTTTCTGGTTTAGTCTGGGAAGAAGAGACTTTACTCCTTCTCTTCCCCGGGATCCGACGATATCACCTAGGAAAAGAATCTTCAGTAACATTATTTTGCAGTTTCCTGATAACGTTTCTCACGGATAACGGTAACGATGATCTGACCGGGGAACTGCCTGGTCTCCTCGATTTTATCGCGGACCTGGATGGCAATGGCCTTAGCGTCTTCGTCACTGACAATATCCGGATTAACCCTGACACGTAAGTCACGTCCAGACTGAAGTGCGTAGCTGGACTGTACGCCTTTGCATTCAGAACAGATCTTCTCTAACTGCTGGAGACGTTTGATATAGGTCTCGAGCTGTTCGCTACGGGCACCCGGACGAGCAGCAGAGAGCGTATCAGCGGCTGTTACAAGCTCGGAAATGAGATATTTCTTCGGGCAATCACCATGGTGGGATTCAATAGCGTTGATAACGACATCCGGTTCATTGAACTTCTTGGCAAGCCTAGAACCTAACTGGACATGGCTTCCTTCCCTTTCGGCATCGATGGCTTTTCCGATATCATGGAGAAGACCAGCGCGTTTTGCCCTGACAGGGTCAAGACCTAATTCACTTGCCCTAACGGAAGAAAGATAGGCGACCTGGATAGAATGATCGAGAACAGACTGACCATAAGAAGTACGATATTTCAGACGTCCGATATAAGGATAGAGTCCTGGATTCCTACGCGGAAGACCAAGTTTGAAGACGGTCTGTTCTCCGATACGGCGGAGATTCTCATCGAATTCTTTGCTGATCTTAGAATAAAGATCTTCGATACGGCCTGGCTGGATACGTCCGTCTTTGATTAAAGCTTCCAGAGTAAGCTTGGCTTTTTCACGGCGGATTGGATCAAAGCAGGAAACAGTCAGAGTCTCCGGAGTGTCATCAATAATCAAAGAGACACCGAATAAGCCTTCCATAGACTTGATGTTACGGCCATCACGTCCGATGATACGTCCCTTCCTGTCATCGTTCGGAAGAGCGATAGTAGAAGAGTTGCGTTCATTCGTCACATCCTGAGCAAACTTTTCACAGGCAATTGCCCTTAAAGTCTTGGCCTTATCTTCAGCAGTGCTCTGGGCCTCGGCTTCTTTCTGGGCTTCATAGAGAGCAATACGCTTCCTCTCTTTTTCTTCAACCCGTTTCCTCAGTTCGTCTTTGGCCTGATCCCTAGTCCTATTAGCGACTTTCTGAAGTTCATTGAGGACAGACTCGAGCTTATCCTGAGCTTCCTTTTCTTTGATGGCAAGAGCTTCGCTACGCTGATTTAATTCATCTTTCTGCTTGTCAATAACGGCTTCGCGGTTGATAATCGCATCTTCACGTTTATCTAAAGATGCTTCTTTCTGATCGAGCTTTGCTTCTTTCTGTACGATAGCGTTCTTACGCTCTTCTAAATCCGCATTGGACTTCTCGTATTCCTTCTTTGCAGAAGCAATAAGGGCATCGGCGTTCTTTTGTCCCTCTTCTTTGGCTTCCTGAAGGAGAGCGTCCGCTTTGAACTGGGCTTCTTTGACTAATTCTTCGGCTTTTTTTGCATCGGCTTCATTGCGCTGCTCTAAGGATTTGATCTTCTTGTGGGACTTGAAAGCATGCCAACCAAGAAAAACAGTTGCCAAACCAAAAACAATAACAAAAATAAGAAAAATAATGGTTTTAGTATCCATATTTAAACCTTTCTGGACATGAGCTTAATAAGGGCGCTATGTCCACAGCCCCCTCGTTAAAAAGATTGAAAAAACAAGACATCTATCGAAATATAATGACAAATATAGTGACGAATGATTAGTTTACGGAAATCTTTTCCTTAGCACCTTATATAAAAGGCGCTTTAGTTATTATAAGATATAAGAAGCATTGTTTAAATAGGAAAAACGAAAAAAGGACACAGAACCAAGCGGCTATGTGTCCAATACGAATCCTGATGTGAGATTTTTTTAGGCCTGAGCCTCTTCTTCTTTTGGAGCAGAAGGCTTGTTCGACCTCTTGTTCTTGACGTCTTCTTCTAATTTTTCCTTGGCTTCCGGATTGTTCTTAAGGAAGTCATAGACAGCAGAGATACCCTGTCCTAAGCGTTCTCCTTGATAAGAGAACCAGCTTCCGCTCTTTTCAATGAAGCCGTAATCGACAGCAAGCTGAGCTAATTCATGTTCAGCAGAGATGCCTTGCCCGAAAATCAGTTCGACCTTGCAGCTGCGGTAAGGAGCAGCAACCTTGTTCTTGACAATCTTGACGTTGACCCTGTTTCCGATGACTTTATCGCCTTGCTTGATAGCATCGGCACGACGGATTTCGATACGGATCGTAGAATAGAACTTTAAGGCACGACCACCGGTTGTGGTTTCCGGATTTCCGTACCTGACACCGACTTTCTCACGGAGCTGGTTGATGAAGATGATCGTGCAGCTTGACTTGGACAGAACGCCGGCAAGCTTACGGAGGGATTTACTCCTCAGACGGGCCTGAAGTCCGACGGAAGAGTCTTCATAGGTACCTTCTAATTCTGCTTTTGGAACCAAGGCTGCCACAGAGTCGACGACAATCAAATCGATGGCATTGGATTTTGCAAGCCTATCGGTGATTTCCCTAGCCTGCTCACCATAATCCGGCTGAGAAAGAATAAGGTCATCGATATTGACGCCTAAGCTTTTTGCGTATTCTGGATCGATGGCATGTTCTGCATCGATATAGGCAGCTCTTCCACCGAGCTTCTGTACCGAAGCGATGGCTTCTAAGGCAAGGGTGGTCTTACCGGAGGATTCTGGTCCGTAGATTTCGATGATTCTTCCTTTCGGATAACCTCCGACACCTAAGGCGGAATCAATCAACCTGGATCCAGTCGGAATGACACCGACATTGACGGTTTCCTGGTCTCCCCTCTGCCTGATGATTCCTTTGTCGTTGAAGTAAGAGCGGATTTCTTTTATCGTTGCATCAACGGCTTTGTCTTTCTCGGTGTTGATGTCTGTCGTATCCACAGCGGCTACTGTTTTCTTTTCTTTCATTTTCTTATCCTCTCTACTTTATATGGGCTTGGAATCCATTGTTTTTTCCAAAGAAGTTTCATCTAGCCTCTTTTTCCTCTGGGAAAAACCGAAATCAACGCATTGCCTGCGGATGGAATCCCGGTCACCTTCCAGATGCAATTCGAATACTTTCAGTTTGTTGTAAACCTTGACACCAATGTAGACTAAGCCGACAGGCTTGTTCTCGCTTGCACTCGGCCCGGCATTTCCCGTAAAGGAAACTGCACATTCTGCATTGAAGAAGAGAGAAGCGGATAATGCCCTTTCCTTGGCACATTCCTGGCTGATGGCTCCGTATTTTTCAATCGTATCGGTTTTGACTCCGAATTTTTCTTTTACAGCATCTACATAAGTGATGGCGCTTCCGTTGAAGACATTGCTAGCCCCTGGTATGGAAGTGAAGGCGGCAGAGAAACTACCTCCTGTTAAAGATTCCCTGGCACAGAGATGGGCATTATGCTGCCTTAAGGCATCTAAGAGTTCTTTTCTTTCCATTCCACTCGTATCTCCTTATTTGCTGCTATTTTTTCCGATAACACTTCTTTGTTTCTTAAAACATAGATGACAAAGGAGAAAAGCGAGAAGAACAAAGCAATTGCCGTTAAGACATTGGTAATGATATAGGTGTATTCGAAGCGGTAATTCCTCCAATAATCGAGCCCTTTATTAAAATTCAGAAGAGAGAAGGGAAATCCATTGAGGAATAAAACGGGAATCAGACCCCTTTCGATAGCGGTCTTTACTTTTCCATACATATTGGCAGCTAGGATTTTTCCTTTTCCAGCTGCTGTCCTACGAAGACCATCCCTTGCTAAATCACGGGCAACGAATAAGACGACAAGAAGAGGCAGGACCTGATAATGTCCGGCAAAATCTTTACGGCAGGCAAGAAGGATAAAGGCAGAGTCGACAAGGAATTTATCGGCGAAAGGATCCAGGAATTTTCCTAAATCCGTGACAAGTCCTCTTTTCCGTGCAATCTTTCCGTCCCTGGCATCGGTGGAAGCAGCAAGGATGAATAAGACAAAACAGACAAGATCAATCCAAGAGAATCCTATATGGAAACCGGCGATAACCCTGTTTGGTGCCCAACTAGAGGATCCGGGAATAAAAGACAAAGAGAAGACAAGAATCCTGATAAAGCCTAGCACAATTCGGGCAGTCGTAATCTTATTCGGTGTATTCATTTAATAGAGATTCCTTTCTTTTTAAAATCAATGAGTATCCGGTCCTGTAAGCCATGTTTTGTCTAGGACAGCAATTTATCTAAGCATTTCTGCTTGCCTATAAGGTTCGTTTCCCTCTTTCGGCTTCCCTTACCAAAATTTAGGTTTCTCGCTTGTGGGGCTTTCCAACGTTTCATTTCTAGGGTTTCCCTTAGAATTCGTCACTGTGGAGCTTTCAGAGGAGGACATCATGCTATGGAAACCATAGTTTAGATTCCTCCCCGCCGTCAGGGACTCCTCCCTGCCTAGGCTTATTGATTAACCTAGCGCAATCACTGCCGCCATCACAGACGGCGCGAGCATGGACTTTCCTCTAGGAGAGCAAGTCTCCCAGCAGCTATCCAGACCGGAATATGAACGACGATGATTAACTGATCGTCTTAGGATCAATGCCGGCTTTCTTTAACGCTTCTTCGTATTTGGAGATGCGTTTCACAAGCTCTAAGTTATTCAGAGAGGGAACATTATCGGGCTGGATATTACCAAACTTAGCTTTCAATGTCTCGTTCTCTGCTTCGACGTTCCTGAGCTTGCTGTTCAAGAAGTCGATCTTATCATTGAGCTCTTTTTCTTTCTGCTCGGTTTCTTTGACATAGTCATCCATCGACTGATAGTCCCGGATAACAAAATCAAGGAAAGTGTCTACCTGTAAGGCGTCGTATCCAGGCTTTGTACCCTGGAATTCTTTATGATAGATTTTGTTTGCATCAAGAATTAGCTTTAGTGCCATACATTTTCTCCTGAATCAAATTATACACTCTTTCCGGTATCTCTTCATTGCTTTTTATAGAAAAAACAGGAAAAAAGAATACTAGGAAGCGATTCGTTTCTGACTTTTCTTTTCTGAGAGTGAAAATTCATTGGGAGAAGG
>URQF01000017.1 GCA_900549915.1 uncultured Mollicutes bacterium
GATAGATATTGAAGGATCCCGCCTGCTCGCTCAGGTAGTAGAAGCTCTCACCGTCCGCAGCCCATACAGGCGTGCAGTTTATTTCTTTCCTTCGTTATACCATCGGATATCTGCCACTCCTTATCAAAATCGGTCACGAGAGGATTGAGGAGAGGAAAGAAGGTGAAATCCTCAATGAGAATACACTGAGGTTAATTGCTACTCTGGGTGCTTATGGCATCAACGAATATCCAGAAGCACTCTTTGTTATCCTCTTCTCTATCATTGGAGAAAGGCTGGAAGACTATGCAAGCGACAAATCCAAGAAGTCCATCAAGAAATTAGTCAACAACAGGCCACTTTATGCACATACCATCCAAGAAGACGGCACCATCTCCGATCAGGATCCTGCAAGGCTGAAGATCGGAGACAGAATTGAAGTCCGTCCCGGAGAGAAAATCTCCGTTGATGGAAAAATCCTGCGTGGTGTCACTTCACTTGACCTTTCTTCCATCAACGGAGAATCTCTTCCGAAAGATGCGAAAGAAGGGGACAGGGTCTATTCTGGTTCCATCAATCTGGATTCCGTTATTGTTCTAGAAGTCGAAAAAGAGTTCAAGAATTCTACACTCTCCAAGATCAGGGACTTAGTTGAAAACGAGCAAGGGAAGAAAGCAAAGAGCGAACGGTTCATTACCAAATTTGCCAAATACTACACTCCAGCTGTTATTCTGATTGCTCTTATAACCTTTATAACCGGATTTGGATTATCTGGCTTCAACTGGGCAGAAGGCGGAGAAAAGTGGCTTTATGAAGCTCTCTCGATTCTTCTCATTTCCTGTCCCTGTGCTCTTGTCATCTCTGTTCCGATTACCTTCTTTGCCGGAATCGGATCCGGCTCCAAATACGGTATTCTCTTCAAAGGATCGGTAGCAATTGAGAATAGGGCTAAGGCAGATACCTTTGTCTTTGATAAGACAGGTACTCTGACCAAAGGTAACTTTGTCTTAGTCAATAAACCAGACGAAAACTATTTAAAGATTGCAGCATCCTTGGAAGGCAAATCGACTCATCCTCTTGCAAAAGCAGTATCAAACGCTTACCAAGGAGAACTCCTGGAAGTAGAGAACTTTAAGAATATTCCAGGTCATGGTATTGAGGGAACCATGGATGGTACTACCTACCTCATTGGAAACCTCGATTATCTCAAACAAAGCAACGTGCAGAACATAAAACAGGAAGACACTCCGTATAAAATCCTCTATCTTGGTATCAAGGATGGTAATTACTTAGCTTCTTTCATTGTGAAAGATGAAGTAAAGAAAGAAGCAAAATCCGCAAGGAAGGAACTAGAAGAGAACGGAAGGAAGAAAAGTATTGTCCTTTCTGGAGATGACCAGAAGATCGTTACTGCTTCCTTAGAAGAAACCGGCGTGAAAGAAGGACATGGCGAACTCTTACCAGAAGAAAAGCTAGGGCGTGTCAAAGAGCTCGCAAGCAAGGGCAAGGTCTGCTATGTCGGTGACGGAATCAATGATTCTCCTTCGCTCTTAGCTGCTAATGTCGGTGTCAGCAGGGGAGCACTTGGCTCCGATGCCGCCATCGAAGCAAGTGATGTCGTCATCAGGGATGATAGCTTAGAGAAGGTCAGTGAAGCAAAACATCTCTCAAAGAAAACAAGGCGTGTCAGGATCTTCGGCATTATTCTCTCTATCGGATTAAAAGTCCTCAGGATGATCTTAGTCTTAACCGGTGTCAGGGGAAGATATGCAAGGATTGTAGCCGGTGTTTCCGATACTGGTGTCAGGATCATCTCTGTTCTTAATGCTTTGAGAATGCTGTTCTATAAACCAAAGTATCTGAAACAAAGAAAAGAAAAACAAAAGCAACCCATGTTATCAAGTGCTGACTAGTCGAAAGGCTGGTCAGCCTTTTTTTCTGCATTTTCACCCACCAATTCATTGCACTTGAATTTTATTGCTTCATTTATTGCTTCATTTATTGCTTCATTTATTGCTTCATTTATTGCTTCATTTATTGCTTCATGATAAACTAAACATGCGTGAGGAGACAATATGACAGAAACAGAAAGAGTAGAATTTAAGACAATTCTGAACGATAAATTCGAAAAAGAAATCGTAGCATTCCTAAACTCTAGCAGAGGCGGAGAATTATATATAGGAATGAATGACAAAGGCAAACCAATCGGAATAGAAAACATTGATTTAACCGAGCGTCAGATCAAAGATCGAATCAAGAACAACATCTCTCCAGACACCATCGGCTTATTTGAAATTGTCACATCTAGGAAAAAGGATTATATTCAAATCATCATTTCTAGTGGGAATCAGAAGCCATACTACATCAAAAAATACGGAAGGTGTCCAGAAGGCTGCTATATCCGAATCGGATCTTCTGCCGAAAAAAGGAGCGAAGAAAGTATTTTCAGTCTCTTTCAGAAAAGAGAGAAAAGAACCTTAACAAATATCGAATCCGATAACCAAAACCTAACCTTTAACTATCTGAGAAATAGATATACTGAAGCTGGCTTTGATGTAGGAGACAATTTTGAATACCAGTTAGAGCTTTATACCAAAAGCAAACGTTTTAATCGTCTGGCTTTTCTTTTATCCGATCAATTTTCATCTCCAATCCAATATGCAAAATATTCCGGAGATGATGTGTTCGATTTAGTGGAACAGAAGACTTTTGCTAATCAATCTCTAATCAAAACCACCTCAGAATTACTCTCCTTTCTACAATCTCGAAACAGGACTTATACGCAAATCACACCGACCGGAAGAGAAGATAAATCAAAGTTCAATCCAATTGCTCTCCGCGAACTAGTCGTAAATGCACTTGTCCATAACGACTATAAAGGTGATGGCTTACCGACCTTTGAAGAATTTTCAAATCGCTTTGAGATATCCTCACTCGGTGGTCTCCCAGAAGGATTCACACAAATTGATTTCTTTGACGGGTACTCATTACCGACCAATCCAGAACTAATCCGTGTCTTCCGTGATTTAGGATATGCAGAAAGATTAGGCACGGGTATTCGCCGTGTTCTGAAGTTCTACCCAAAAACGATTTTCTATTTTTCTCCTCACTTCCTACGTGTCAGTATTCCGTTCTATCATCCAAAAGAAAACGATAATGAAAAACAGGATAACCGTTCGATGATTCTTGCACAAATTAAACAGAATCCATCCATTACCAGAAAAGAACTTGCAGAAGCGACAGGCCTATCCTCCTCTACCATATACCGGGAAATTAGCACTCTAGTAAGGGAAAAGAAGCTCATCCGACAAGGATCCAATAAAAAAGGCTATTGGATTATCAGGGAATAAAGGACTGAAAGCGACAAAAAGGCACGGAGCATCTTCGATTCATTCGATTATGTTCCGTGCTTTTATTTGAATCAGCTCTGATGAATGTTAGGCTCTGAGCCTATTGATGGGAACGACATAGATTCCGTCCTTGCGTCGATACAGAGGTCCAAATCCAGTAAGGATCCTCCTAAAGGAAGGTGCCGATAAGCTGCTCTTCGTTGCAAGTTTTTCCTTGAGGCGATTTAATCGAGTTGCTCCGTATTCTGTCAAATCAATCCCGCCAAGCTTAATTTCAATTGGTGCCCATCTGCCATCGTTGAGATGGATGACTGCATCACACTCAAGGCCTGTATTGTCCCGGTAGTGACGAATCCTTCCGCCAATGGAATTCCTATAGACACGTAAATCTCTAACCGCCCTATCTTCGAAGAATAATCCAAAAGAGTTCCTATCCGATAACAAATCCTGTGGTGAGATATCTAATGCGCAGCAAGCAATCGAAGGATCAACGAAATGCCGGGTGGGTGAGGACCTAATTGCCGTCTTAGAACGAATTTCCGGACACCAGGCTTCCCTATCCTCCAGAATGAAAAGATTTTTTAATGCGGACTGATACTCCTTAAACGTCTTTACATCCCTAATTCTCTCATCATTCTGCTTTACATCATTGATCCTGGTTTTCCTGGATGCTTCGGTCGATATATTCCGAGCATAGGATTTTAAAACCATCCGAAGAGTATCGGTTTTCCTATTGCGGTATTCTAGATTATCGCTCTCGCTAAAAGTAAACAACGAATCACAATAGTTTTTCGTCACTTCAAGAGCAGACTGTCTATCAGTAACAGCCAAAGACAAAGGCCAGCCACCACGGCAAATCAAATAAGATAAATCCTGAATCGTGAAATCCTGATTTGGATCAATGATGTCTTGATCCGGATGGCTGAAAAGAGATTCTAAAGAAACTTTCCCACTAGAATCAAGAGATTCAAATAAAGACATCGGCATCCTTTTGAGAGGGACGATACGTCCTGCTCCAGTATGCTGAATCTCAAGTCGGTCTGGCGGGGTGGCACTTCCCGTAAGTAAATATTTTCCAAATTCGTATTTGATATCAAGATCTTCTTTCACATAGTTCCAGAGATCAGGGATTTTCTGCCATTCATCGATTAAATGTGGTGTTTCACCAGATAAAGCAATTCGCGGATCTAATTTTGTCCTCCGAATAGCATTCCTAGTGTTGATGCGATAGATGCTCTTAGCAAACACAGAGCATGTTGTTGTTTTCCCACAGAATTTTGGGCCTGTAACCAAAACAGCTCCTGAAGTATGGAGTTTCAATTGAATCGATTTTTCAATATATCGTTTGTAGTATTTTGGCTTATCCATATCAATAAATATAAAATTAAAGCACAGCTTTGTCAACGTTTTCCCTGTTTTTTCAATAGTTTATTCCCTGTTTTTTCAGTTATATAGACCGAATCTGTGCGCTTTTTTCAGTTTTTTCCTAGAATTCCAGCAGCAAAAAAGGGGCTGTTGCATCATACTAATGGTTAATCCTTGTCGTAATAATATTCCCTAGTAACTAAGTAGCCTTTGGTCTCACGAGAAGACAGGGAAACCTGATAAAGATAAGTGGTTGTCTTTGTATGACTTACTAAGTTATAGACATCCGAATATTCCTGCCTTGATACATTATTTACAGACGCACCATTGAAAGAATAAATGGAACTAGATTGATTAAAAGGATAGATGGCATTGTCTGTAATTACCCTACCTTGATTTAAGTATGAAGAATAATCGATAGGAACAATACTTCCATCGTTTAACCGATACTGGATACCCTTTTCCATCGTTGCTTTGATTCTGACTCCGTTGAACTTGTAATCCGAAATTAAATCAAAGCCTTGGGAGGGATCATTCACAATGCTGGTATGATCACATTCGTGAAATTTGTCTTTTTTGTCTTTATAGACAACCGTTTGCGTATCTAAATCCTTAATATAGGCAACCTGGTCAAGATAAGTTCGAATATTATTCTCTCTCCTAATAAAACAACTGTAATTTGAACTGTCATTTAAACTTAGGTAAAGTGTATTTGGATTCACAAACCGCTTTTCATAAGAAATCATAGAATCACGGACAGTCGATTTCTTAAGGGAAAGATTATCAGAGAGATAGGCCATCCGTGAATTCTGCTCAGCAATAATCCCCTCCTTATCGAGCGGATAGTAGCAGATATAGCTTCCCACCGCAACACGATAGTCTTCCCCGTTAAAGTTCTTTGTCTCATATACAGGGTACACTTCTTTCACAAGAAAATTCAGATGGTCCTTATAGGAAACGTTTCCAGAATTAAGATCCAGTTCATAGGCGAAGGCATGGTAATGATCTCTTATATCAGACATAGAAGTATACTTTTCATACCCGAACCGGAACCTTTTCCCATTTCCAGGAATCCATGTTGAACTAGCAGAAGAAGCAAAGAGGAGGCTATCCCTGTCTGCAATCCTACTAAAGTTCTGGTCAAAAATCCTAGACTGCGATTCCCTATAATAATTTTCACTATTCAGCCCTAACTCATAAAGGTGCTTATATTTGGAGCTTTTCTTAGCATCTCCTTTAATAGTTCTAGAATTGTATTGTTCTTCTGTTAATGATTCAGTATGTTCATTTCCATTACTATCAACGTAAGAAGCAAAGTAGTAATCATTATTGTTATTTGTATTTGACAGACGGAAGAAATCGACACCATAATTGTTCCTAGAACTACTTTCTAACTGATATTGTCCCAATCCGATGGTCGATAGTTTCTCACCAGTCACAGAACTATAAACATCAAGAAATGATTGTCCTTCATCAACAATAATAAATCGGCCTGATCCGAAAGAAGCAAAACAAGAAGAAAAACTGAAGTCGCCTTGAAACTGGCTACTATTAATAGTACGTGCTGACTCTGTAATCAAAACCGATGGGGAAATCAAACGAATCGTATAGGTATACGATTTTCCTGTCCTAACATTGGGCTTATACCTGACATTTCCTTTTATAGAAAAGCGATCAAAATCCTTAATTTCTTCCCTGCTGATAAGATTTGCAGTTTCCTTCTTATCCGACTTCTCGTCAATAAGAGTTGCCCTTTTCTTCCTTTGAGAAAAGGAAAGACTGTTTAAAGAAGTTCCTTTCTGACACCCAGTCAAAGCAAAGAGAGAGAATAGAGAGAGAACAATACTTTTCTTCATAGATAATTCCTCCATATATGATCGTTTCTATTATACAACGAGCTTTGCCCTATAAAAAAGGAACCATCCCTGGTTCCTAACCTTCCTGTTCGTTATTCGTTCTCTGTTCTCTTTCTGTCTTGGTATAGAGCATCATCTTTCTCAGAGACATGCTCTAGTCCTGTCTTGAATAGATCCTTGATATGGTTATCCGTAAGAGCATAAAGAACCTGTTTTCCTTTACGATAATGAGTAACAATATCCATCTGTCGAAGTATCGCCAATTGATGGGAAACTCGGCTCTGAGACCTATCCATAATCAGAGCAATATCATTCACACACAGCTCATGCTCAGAAAGAAGAGAGACAAGAGTAAGACGAGTAGGATCTGCAAAAACAGAATAGAACTTAGAAAGCGTCTGGAAAGAAGCGGGGGAAAGCCTCTTTTCACGGATAGCTAAGATATCTTTTTCATTCAGATTCGTATTGTTTTCCATATGTTCTAATTATAACCTCAATTTTGCTTCTGTAAAAGAGAAAAAGTACCGATAATCAGCCATTATTTTATTGTTATAGTTTAAATCTATGTATATAATAATACATATGTTTATATAGGAGGAAAGAAGAGGGTCTCTTATGGTCAAAAACGGTAACAATATCAAGATCACCGGGGAGTATATTACCCTTGGTCAATTGCTGAAGTTCCTAGACCTGGTCAGCACCGGAGGAGAAGAGAAAATCTTCCTGAGGGAAAACGAGGTTCTCTTCAACGGAGAAAAGGAACAGAGACGAGGAAAAAAGCTTCGTGACAAAGACCAAGTCACTATCTTGGGAGTCACCTACACAATATGCGCCTAAGCCGGTTAGTCCTTCACCACTTTCGTTCTTATGATAGCTTAGACGTTTCCTTCCCTAGCACTAAGAATTACCTTCTAGGACATAATGGCAGGGGAAAGACAAACATCTTGGAAGCCTTGAACTTCCTATCTCTAGGAAGATCCTTCCGGACGCTGGATACTTCTTCCCTCCTACAAGAGGGATACAAGGAAGCTTCTATCTACATCGAATACGAAAACGAAGAGAAGGAAAAACACTCCCTCTCCTGCCTGATATCCAGAGACAGCAAAACCTTCGCATACGATGGAGAGAAAGTAGCATCCCTATCCAAAATCCTAGGCAAGCTATTAACCATCGTCTACGATCCTTCCCTCGTCTTCTTCTTCAAAGACGAGCCAGAAAGAAGACGGAAACTATTGGACGAAGTACTAAGCCAGCTCAGCAAAGAGTACCTTTACGCTCTAGGACGCTATAAAAAGCTCCTGAAAGAGCGAAATTGTGCTCTAGCACAGGACTACGACCAAGATGTAATCAACGTGCTCAGAGACGAATTAATCAACTTATCCTACCGGATAAGCAACGAACGGAAGAAGCTAGTCAAAGTGCTCAGTTCCAAAACAGAGAACTACTACAGCCTTCTCTTCGGACAAGAACCGAACAACACCTTATCTCTCTTGTACAAAACAAACTGCCCTTTAGATGATGACCAGAAAAGCTTCGTAGAACATAGGCGAGAATTGTATGAACGATCTAAATCCTATGAAAACATCCGTCATCAGACAAGGATTGGTCCGCATAGAGACGATAGGGCTGCCATACTCAGAGGCAAAGACGTAGCCCATTATGGAAGCCAAGGCGAGAACCGCCTTGCCTCCCTAAGTGTAAAGCTCTCCGTCTCTTCCCTCTATCAGGAAAGACTCAAGACGCTTCCGATACTCTTACTTGACGATATCACATCCGACCTGGACGAAGTCCGAACCAAAAACCTATTGACTCTCATCGGAGAAAAAAACCAGCAGGTCTTCGTCACCGGAACCAGAGTGGCCGACGGATTCCAGGATTATGAAATATACCAAGTAGCCGACAACAGACTCACAAAGGAGGAAAAAGAAAATGGCTGATGAAGAAAAAGAAGTTCTGACCGAAGAAGAAAAAATTCGGAAAGCCAGAGAAGAAGCATACCGCAAACAACAGGAAAAGGTCGAAAAGGTTGCTCATGATGAAAGTTCTGCTCCAAAGCAGGAACAGGTGAAGATTGAAAAACCGGCAGAAGAAGACTTCAGCGAAAAGCACGTCGATTCTGTCCGCTTCTCCGAAGAACAGGAAGAGGAGAAGAGGAAAGCCAAAAGCGACTACACCGGTGCCGATATCGAAATCCTTCAGGGCTTAGAGGCTGTCCGTCAGCGTCCAGGAAGGTACATCGGAAGCACGGCAAGCCGTGGTCTTCATCACCTCGTCCGCGAAGCCGTCGATAACGGCGTCGATGAGGCAATGGCCGGCTTCTGCAAACATATCCATGTCACCATCCTGCCTGGAACCAGCGAGAACCCGATCAACCGCGTCCGTGTCGAAGACGACGGACGTGGTATTCCCTGCGACACTAACAAACAGACCGGATTAAGCACCGTCGAAACGGTTTATACCATTCTGCATGCCGGCGGAAAATTCAACGACAAGACCGGATACAAGATTTCCGGTGGTCTCCATGGTATTGGTGTCAAAGCCGTCAACGCTCTTTCCACCGATGTTGTCGTCACTGTCTACCGTGAAGGCAAGATTCATCAGATTCATTTCCAGAATGGCGGCAAAACCGTTGCTCCTGGACTGCAGATCATCGGTGACTGTCCGATTGAGAAGACAGGTACTACGGTCGAGTTCTGTCCAGATCCGTTGATTTTCAAGGAAACTACGACTTTTGATTTCTCGGCAATTGCCTCTTACCTCCGTCAGACTGCTTATCTGACCAAAGGACTTGAGATTACCTTAGATGATGTCCGCGACAAGGACAACATCCAGCATGTCCACTATCAGTTCAATGGCGGAATCAAGGAATACGTCTCTTACATCAACGAGACAAAAGAGCGTGTCTTCGAAGAGATTCCTTATGTTACCGGAGCTAGCTCTGTCAACCCGGGTGGCTTAATCGATAAGCCGATTACCATCATCGTCGAAGCTGCTTTCCAGCCGACCAAAGCCGGCATTCTCAACAGGAACTCCTTCTGCAACAACATCCGCACCAATGGCGGAGGAACCCATGAAGAAGGCTTCCGTCTTGCTATCGGACGTGAGCTGAACGCTTACTTCCGTTCCAAAGGATGGCTAAAAGAAACCGATGACAACTTCCGCAGTGAAGACTGCTTAGAAGGTCTGACCGTTGTTCTCTCCGTCAAACATCCAGATCCGCAGTACGAAGGACAGGTCAAGGATAAGCTTGGCAATGATGAAGTCCGCCGTGTTGTTTCCTCTATTGTCGGCGACTATCTCAAAGAGTGGCTTTTAGAGCATCCAAATGAAGGCAAAGCCTGGTATGAACGTGTCATCTCGGCTTTCAAAGGACGTAGAGCTGCGGAACTTGCCCGTGAACTTGCACAGGGACGTCTTTCCGCAGGCTCAGGACTACCGGATAAGTTAGTCGACTGCATCTCCAAGAACCCGTTAGAGCGTGAGCTCTTCATCGTCGAGGGAAACTCTGCAGGCGGTTCTGCCGTGAAGGGACGTGATGCAAGAACACAGGCTATCCTCCCGCTCCGTGGTAAGATTCTCAACGTCGAGAAGGCCCAGGCTACCCGTATCGAGAAGAATGCCGAAATCTATAACAGGGTCACAGCGATCGGTGCAGGGCAGGGCGAAGCATTCGATGTCAGCAAAATCAAATACGATAAGGTCGTTATCAGGACCGATGCTGATGTCGATGGTTCTCACATCCGTATCCTATTGATGACTTTCTTCTATCGTTTCAGGCGTCCGCTTGTTGAACAAGGCCACTTATATATCGCTCAGCCTCCGCTCTACCGTCTTACCTACCAAGGACACTTCTATTATGCCTTCAATGACGATGAGCTCGAGGAAATCAAATCCAAGCTTCCTGCCAATGCACGTTATGCTTTGCAGCGTTACAAAGGTTTGGGTGAAATGGATCCAAGTCAGCTCGATGAAACAACAAGGGATAAGAACCACCGCCGTAGGCTCCGGGTCACG
The DNA here is from genome assembly GCA_900549915.1 of uncultured Mollicutes bacterium. GTDB lineage: Bacteria > Bacillota_I > Bacilli_A > RFN20 > CAG-288 > Enterosoma. The sequence goes on from URQF01000017.1 coordinate 10,565, forward strand.
ATCGAAGATGCCCAGGAAGCAAATGATGCTCTTATCGATCTGATGGGCGAGAATGTCGAGCCGCGTAAGGACTTTATTTCCAACAATGCCAAGTTCGTCAAGAACCTGGATATCTAAAGGAGGAATAAACAATGGCTGAAGAAAACAACAAAGAAAACCTTCCTGCCGAAGAAAAGAAAAAGGATGGGGGAATCCCCGGACTTCAGGAAGGCATTGTTCCCGGTATTACCGATGATGAATTCGGACCGGAAATCAAGAATTCCTTCCTTGACTATGCAGTCTCTACTCTGACAAGCCGTGCTATTCCGGATGCAAGAGACGGAAGGAAGCCGGTTCAGCGTCGTATCATCTATGCTAGGTGGGAGATGGGCATCACACCGGATAAGCCGTTCAAGAAATCCGCACGTGTCGTCGGCGACGTCATGGGTAAATATCACCCGCATGGTGATTCCTCCATCTACTTAGCTAGGTGCCGCAGGGCACAGGACTTCGCTAGGCGTTACAGGCTTGTCCAAGGACACGGAAACTTCGGTTCCACCGATGGCGATGAACCAGCAGCAGCCCGTTACACCGAAGCCAGAAGGAGCAAAATCGCTCTGGAAAGGACACGAGATATCGAAAAAGACACCGTCGATTTCGTTGACACCTATGATGCCGACGGACAAGAGCCGGTCGTTCTTCCTTCCCGCTTCCCGAACCTTCTCTGCAACGAATCCTCTGGTATTGCTGTTGGAAGGGCAACGAGTATTCCTCCGCACAATCTGACAGAGACCATCAACGGAATCGAAGCCGTTATCAAGAATCCGGATATCACTGTCGATGAATTAAGGCAGGTCCTCAAAGGCCCGGATTTCCCGGAAGGTGGCGTCATTAGGGGACGTAACGGAATCAAGAACTACTTCCTGACCGGAAGAGGTTCTGTCAAAGTCCGTGCGAAATACCATACGGAAGAGAAAAACGGACGTACACAGATTATCTTCACGGAGTTCCCTTACAGGGTCAACAAACGTGAATTAGCAAAGACGATTGTCAACCTAGCGGATGACAAGAAAATCGAAGGCATTTCCTCCGTTGCCGACTATTCCTCCCAGAAGAGGGGTACTTATTTCGTCGTCGAATTAAAAAAGAATGCCATTGTCGATCTCGTTCTCAATCATCTGTTCCACTACACTCCGCTTCAGTCTTCCTTTGCTGTCAACAGGCTTGCCCTTGATCACGGAGTCCCCCGTGTCTTAAATAGGAGGCAGGCACTGAAGATTTACATCGATCATCAGGAAGAAATCATCACCCGCCGTACTCGCTTCGACTTAAAGAAAGCACAGGATCGTATCCACATCATTGATGCTATCCTCACGGTTGCCGATGCGATTGATGAAACCATCCATATCATCCGCTCCTCCCAGACCTATGAAGAAGCTTCTGCACGATTAGTGGAACGCTTCCACTTCGATGAAGTCCAGACCAAGGCCATTTTAGACAGGCCTTTACGTCGTTTGACTGGACTGGATCAGCAGAAATATATCGATGAGAAGACTGGATTAGTGAAAGACAGCGAGCACTATAATGCCATCCTCTCGGATCATTCCATCTTGGAAGAGACCTTAATCGGAGAACTGGAAATCATCAAGAAGAACTATGGCGATGCCCGTAGAACAGAAATCAGCGATTATGATATCGATGACGATGATGAATCCCTGATTCCGAACAAGGAAATCCTGATCTTCTTAACCAAAGGCGGATACATCAAACGGGTCTCTCCGGATGAGTTCCGTACACAGAACCGTGGTGGAATCGGTGTTACCGGAAGGAAGACAAAGGATAACGATGATATCGATATCCTGCGTCATTCCCGCACCAAGACCGATGTCCTGTTCTTCACGAATTTTGGAAAAGTCTATCGTTGCCGCGGATATGAAATCCAGGAAGGCAGCCGTATGAGCAAGGGCATTCCGATTGTCAACCTGCTCCGCTTAGCAAAGGACGAGAAGGTCAATGCCATCATCTCTAGGGATACCTATGAAGACACCTATCTCTTCTTCGCTACCAAAGAAGGCGTTGTCAAACGCTGCAAGGCAAGTGACTTCGAGAACATCAATGTCAATGGTAAGATTGCAATCACTCTCCGGGAAGGAGATGAATTAAGGGATGTCCGTCAGACCAACGGACAGGCCATCATCTCGCTTGGTTCTAGTGAAGGAAAGGTCTGTTCCTTCCATGAAGACGATGTTCGTCCGATGGGACGTACTGCAACCGGTGTCAAAGGCATCGACTTAGAAGAAGGATGCGAAACAGTCGGACTTGTAACCTCTTTGGATGGAAACAAGATTTTCTCCTTATCCGAAAATGGATACGGAAAGATCACTGATGTCCATGAATACCGTGTCACTGCACGTGGTGGCAAAGGCGTTAAAACCATCAAGGAAACAGAGAAGAACGGCGGTCTTTGCGTCATTAAGAACGTCAAAGGCGATGAAGATATCCTTATCATTACGGATCATGGCACGACAAGGCGTACTTCGTTAAGCCAGGTCAATGAGTCTTCCCGTAACACCATCGGTGTGAAGAGGATCACTCTCCGCAACAAGGAACATATCTCCTCCGTATCGGTTCTTCCGAGCGAGTCCGAATACGAGGAAACGGAAGAAGAGAAGAAGCAGGATGCTATCGAAGAAGCCAAAGCAACGGAAAATCAGGCTAAGGCCGATGAGAAAGCCAGGCAGAGGCTCTTAGACCGTGCTACCAAGGACGATAAGAGCGGAGAAGACGATTCTGGGTCGGAAGAAAATGATTAGCCATTCCTCTAAGAGTGTATAATTGATTGCGTAGAATATCAGAAAGGACAAAAATCCCATGTTAGATGTCAAATATGTCATTGACCATTTGGAAGAGGTCATCACTAAGCTTAACCGCCGTAACGGAGACTATTCCTACCTCCGTGAACTTCCGGAATTAGACAAGAAACGCCGTGAATTCATCAGGCAGAGCGACAAGCTCAAAGCCGAGCGTAATGCCCAGAGTAAGGAAATCGGAAAGCTGAAAGCCCAGCATAAAGACGAAGAAGCTAAGGCAGCCTTAGAGAAGGTTTCCTTCGACAAGGAAGAAATCGCCCGTTTGGATAAGGAAATCAGCAAAGTCGATGACGACATCCATGAAAGGATGCTCAAGACTCCGAATATTCCGGATGATTCCCTCCCGATCGGTATCGATGATACCTATAACCGTCCGGAGAAGTATGTCGGCAAGCCGACAACCTTCACCTTCAAACCGAAATCCCACTGGGAGCTCGGTTTAGAGCTTGGATGCTTCGACTTCGACCGTGCCGCTAAGGTCACCGGTTCCCGTTTCACCTTCTATCTTGGTGCCTTGGCCCATCTCGAACGTGCCGTTGCTTCCTTCAGGCTTGACACCCATGTCAAAGCCGGATACACCGAGGTCCTTCCTCCGTATCTGGTCAACACCGATTCCTTAACCGGTTCCGGACAGCTTCCGAAATTCGCGGATCAGGCCTATAGGACCAACAACACCGGCGAAGAGTTCTGGATGATTCCGACTGCTGAAGTCCCGGTCACGAACTATTATCGTGGAGAGATTCTCTCTGCCGATGATCTTCCGAAGTGGTTCTGCGCCTACTCTTCCTGCTTCCGTGCCGAAGCTGGCGCTGCTGGAAGAGATACCCGTGGTATCATCCGTCAGCATCAGTTCCAGAAAGTCGAACTGGTCAAACTCTGCCTCCCGGAGAAGTCCTGGGATGAGCTGGAATCCTTGACCGAAGAAGCCGAGAAGATTCTTGAGCTTCTCAAGCTTCCGTTCCGCCGTGTCTGCTTAAGCACCGGCGATGTCGGATTCTCTGCTGCAAAATGCTATGACCTTGAAGTCTTCAGGCCGTCTTATAACGACTATGAGGAAAAGGATGGTATCTGGCAGAGTAAGTCTCCGGTCTACAAAGAGATTTCTTCCTGCTCCAACGATACCGATTACCAGGCACGCCGCAGGAACATCCGCTTCAAACGGGATAAGGATAGCAAGACCGAATATGTCCATAGGCTCAATGGCTCTGGCTTAGCCGTTGGACGTACCGTTGCCGCTATCATCGAGAACTACCAGAACGAAGATGGTTCCATCACCGTTCCGGAAGTCTTACGTCCGTATAGGCAGAGGGACGTCATTAAGTAAATACAGACCGGCGGATCAACCCGCCGGTTTTTCTTTTTCCATAGAGTAAGCGTATTCACAATAGAAGGTGGATTGTTTTTATATATCTTTTTTCTATAATAGGTAGGTTTTTAAAGGAGCACGTGTTTCTTTATGGATAAAGAAAACATACAGAAAAAGAATCTTTGGCAGAAATTCGTCTCTCTGTTTGATCCGAGGGATTTGACCAAAGGAAAAATATTCCCTGTCTTAAGGCAGTTCAGGGTTCCGATTATCCTCTCGAGGATCTTCCAGCAGATTTATTCCTTGACGGATGCTGTCATTGTCGGCAAGTATCTCGATGCAAACCAGGTCGCAGCGGTCAATGATACCATTCCGGTTGTGGGAAGGATTACAAACTTCGCCATCGGATGTACCGCCGGATTCTCCGTTGTCATTTCGAAAGCAACCGGAGAAGGAGACGAAGAAAAGGCACGAAAAGCCTTTGTAGCCCAGCTCTTCCTCTCGATTGTCCTGACCATTGCTATTACTATCGCCTGCTACTTCCTGATTGATCCGGTCTTATCCTGGATTAAGATCGATAAGAATTCTACCGATCCTGCCAGGCAGGAAATCTACAAAGAAGGATTCAACTATATCTTCATCAACTTAGTCTTCGGTTTCTTCAGTCAGATGCTGTATAACCTGATTGTTTCCTCTCTGCGTGCGATTGGTGACTCTCTCTTCCCGTTTATCTTCCTAGTCGGTGGAACAGTACTGAATATCCTTGGTGATTTCCTATTGATTGTTGTCTTCCCTCTCGGTGTCTCCGGTTCTGCCATTGCAACCGTTGCCTGCCAATTGTTGACAGCTATAATTGCTACTATTTACTTCGTTGTACGATACAAACAATTCCGTATGCAAAAAGAAGATTTGCACTTTAATTGGAAAGAAATCGGCTATAACCTTAAGAGGGGACTCCCGCTTGGAAGGCAGGCCTCGATTCTCTCCATCGGTGTCATTATCAGGTCTTCTTCCGTGATTCCTTTTGATAGGATGGTAAACGGCGGCACGATCAGTGGAAATCCAGCTCAGGTCGGATACGGAGTTGCCAATAAGCTCTCTGGTATCAGGAGGAGGTTCCAAGGCGCTATTGGAACTGGAAGGCTCTCCTTTATCAGTCAGAACAGGGGCGCCAAAAAGTACGATCGCATCAAGGAAGGCTTCAAAGTCGGAGGCCTAAGGATAGTCATCACGACTCTCTTATTGATTCTTTTTGGCTATCTTGTCTCCATTAACGGAGGCTACTTGTTCCTCTTCCTTTCACAAGACAAAGTAACAGCCGATGTCATCAAGTTCGGAAACACTTATCTCTATACGATTCTTCCTTTCTATCTCTTCTTAGGAGGTATCTTCTTCGGCCGGAACTGCATCCAGGCCTTAGAAAAGCCAAGGATTCCGCTGATTGGAGGTATTGTAGAACTGATTACCCGTACTGTAGTCTGTTTGTTCTTGCCTCAGCTTGTCAACCACGGTCCAATCAATGCAAACGCTAGTCTTGCAAGCTATATCTCGGTCTGCTTAGCCGATTCCATAACCTGGATTGTCTCCTGTCTCATTGTCAGGATTCCGACTGTTGTCAGGATCAGAAAGCTCATCAAGGAGGCTTCTAGCGGCAAGGATATCGTAGACAAAGCAGACTAAGTCTTTCTTTCCTAAGCCTTCTTTTTCCTTTTTTTGCTATACTTTTAGGTGAAATGGAAGGATGGAAGCTTAAGTCCGGATTACTGGACGATTCAATTCTAGAAAAGCAGCAGATTGCCTGTCTAATCAACGGGTTCCTCTTTTCCGACCAGTATAAGACATCGACGTATAAGTATGGCCTGTTCAAGGTCATCCTAGACAATATCTTTACGTTGAACGGTTTTACTCTATCCCTGAAGATTGTTGAAAACGATTTTGCAAAGATCTATTGGAACCTTGTCAATGTCGATCATCTTCCTCAGAGGAAGGAAGGGGTATCTTCCATGGAACGGATAGTCTCTTCCCTTGTTCAGAAATATCCTAGGGTCGACGGGATTCCCTTCGACTCCCTTTCTCCTAGGATACGGAAAGAATATCTTTCCAAAGCCGGAAAGATTCCTTCTAAGTATGTCTTAGGTGCCCTATATGGTGATTTTAACGGGAAACTTTACGGTTTTGATAAGAAGGAGGACAGTCTTGTCTTCAATCCCTGTTTTGTCTCTTATCTGCAGGAGAACAAGAGGGTGTACGATAAGCTCACCGTCTATCAATGGATGCTGTTCATTGAGAAACGATTGAAAAAGACAAAAGCCGTCATGGGCATTGGAACTAGGCTTGATGAAGTGACAAAAAGGGATCGTTCCTCGCTGGAACGATTCAAGAAGGAAATTTACCAGACAGAAGGAGAGCATAGATGCTTCTATTGTGGAAAGAAGCTGGAGAACTCCTGTCATCTCGATCATTTTATTCCCTGGTCGTTCTATAAGCAGGATGTCTTATGGAACTTTGTCTGTGCCTGTCCCAAATGCAACGAATCGAAGAATAACCGCCTTGCTCCAGACCCTTACCTGCATAAGCTTGAGGCGAGAAACGCGATTACTTCTTTTAGTCCTCTGCTTCACGGCTATAAGAGAGAAAATCTGGATAACAGGTACCAGAAAGCACTCTTTAACGGAATATCCATCTGGATTCCGAAGAGGATGCCCATGCACTGAGAAACACCTGTCATTGAATACTTGCGGTATTTTTTATGGAAAGTTTACCGTTTGTTCTTTATAGCCATTAAAATTGACATGTAAGCGCTTTCTCGTGTGCTTGAAGTTGTTTTTTTAGTAAATAAAGTCAAACAAAAAGTGTCGATTTACAATAATTATGGTGATATCACTCAAGGAAGATGAGGCTGTGCCGAAAATTTTTAGTCTTGTTATTTTTGGTAAGTTTAAATAAAAGGAGATCATAATGACTGCATTTACTGACTTTGCAGTGGTGTATTACGTATTAGTATTAATTCTTCAATTTACATGTCTTTTCCTAAAGCCCCACTATCTGTCTACCTTGCCTTTGATTATTACCTGTTCGGTAGCCCTTGCATTACGAGAAGATAATATCTTCATCCTCTCATTTATTCAGGCAGGTCTTGTTTTTCTGCAAAGGCTTGTTTTATTCATCCTCAGTTATCGGAAAGATAGCGAGATTAGTAGAAGACAGAGGAGAACATTAAGATGAAGAAGGAATTAATCAATAGACTGATTGGAATCTGTCTTTCCGTCACCGCCCTTGCAAGGACTATTGCTTCTGTCACAGTCTATGCAATCGGCAAAAGCAAATACAGTACAATCAGGCTCGATGCAAATTGTTACTCTACTATTAATAGTGAAGACACTCTTGAAGCAGAATTAGACAAGCAAAAGCTGACAAGGAAGCGTTCCTTCTTAAGTGGTTCCTGCCAGATTTCAATTGATGAGACAAAGAAGGTCGATACCTTTTATAGGGATGGAATATACTTTGACGAAAAAGGTAGCATGAGCCACAGGAAAAGGCAGCTTACTGAAGACAAGTATCAAATTAATCGGCAGAGAAAAGAAGACTCTGTTAAATCCTATTCGGGAGTCAGGCTATATGGCTTCTTTTCCGCTCTTTCGAGATTAAATCTGAAAGAGGGGGAAATGATTTCGGCAACAGATAACTATGTTTATTCTCTAGAGCCAAATAGTCACTTTTATAAAGACGGAAAGTGGCAAGAAGTTGACGAAAAAATCAGCGGGAACTATGCAACAATTGATGTCCTGGATGCAAATAGAAACTGGAAGAGCAGACAATACATTGAACGGAGTACATTATGGGTAAAAAAAATAGAATATGCAGTTCTTAGTCTAGCATTATTGTGTGGAACAAAAGAATTAGATTCAGAGCCAAAGATAAATCATTCATTAATCTCTGCAGTAAAAAGAGAAGCGG
>URQF01000018.1 GCA_900549915.1 uncultured Mollicutes bacterium
AAGCTTTAAAATACCGGACAATATACAAAGCTTTTGCCCTTACAGGGCGCCTTTCAGATTGCCATTGTACCCAGGGCGATGCCCTGGGCTAAGAGCTTCTGCCCCTTCAGGGCGTGCTGCTTGTGTTCATAATAACTCTGGGCTAAGAGCTTCTGCCCTTTCAGGGCGTGTGGGGCAAAACTTGCGAAACTTCAGTTAATCAACAACTACTTGAAAAATCAGAATACCACTTTCTTGCCCTTGTGGATGTAGATTTTGCCGCGTTCCACACGTTCCACTCTTTGCCCTGTAAGAGTATAGCCCTGTCATTGTAAAGTAAGATTTTGGGAGTAAGGATGTTATCGCAGAACTGAGATTTAAATTGGACTCTCCTCCAGTTTCCGAATAGGAAAATTTATTAAAAATTGGACTATTTTTCTTGATTTCTTTTGTTTTTAAATAATAATCGAGTGGTGCTTGCTCATTAATTGCTGGATGCGTTGAATTTGCTCGAATTTTTCTCTGACCATTGTGAATTGTGTGTTCATTTGGACTGGGTTGAGAAAATGAATTCCATGAAAAATAAGCATTGTAACTTGTTATAAGACGATTGAATATTTCTGATTCTTCATCAATTGGATTTGATAATGAAATTATGGCTTCGGTATTTTCGCTATCAATAGCGTAATAGCTAGGCTCTATCATATTATTTATACTTCGAACAACCTCAATTATTGTTTGGTTAACATTGGATAAGTAGGATGAAGGGACGCCATCGCGTGCTGTTGCATTTGGAATCAATCTAACTTCTAAAATTACTGAATCAAAATCCTGTGGGTTTAAAGCATCGGCCATATAATTTGTTTTTTGGCCTATGGGGACAGCATACCAAGAATATTTTTGAGACAACTTTATTATCTCGTTTGGTTCAGAAAGGGTACCTTTGAATTTGACATTCATATTAGAATTCGATTTAACCATTGTCGGGCTTACATGCTGAGAACTACTCCTTAGACCAAACCTAAAGCTTGTAAGCATTAATATAAAAAGAGTCTTCATAAATTCCCCCTTATTTTCTTGAATATTCTAATAAAAAAACGCTTACATGTCAAATAAATAGTGCTTTTTTGAAAACGTATTTTTAATGTTTCTTTAGATACGCTAAGTCATTTCATTAGTGTTTTTATCTTACGCGAACTGATATTCTTTTTACTTTGTTTTTTCCTGTTTCTACTTAAGGAAAACGGATACAGGAAACAAATAAACATTGATAGAAGGTGGTTATTTGAGTATACTTATAAAGATTAAGATTCAGTGAGGAATAGAATGAACACACCCGCACAGATAGTATTGGTTGTCTTATCCTTTATCCTGATTGGTATCGTTCTCCTTCAGTCTGGTAAGAGCCAAGGTGCTTCTTCCGCTGTTATGGGCGGTAACAAGATGAATATCTTTACCCGTACCAAGGAGCGCGGAGCCGACAAAATCAGGACAATAATCACCGCCGTCTTCGTAGTTGCCTTCTTTATTACGGCGCTGCTTGCCAATTATCTATAAACCAAGATTAAGTCGATTACGGGGGCCTAGGAAGTCCCCGTTTATTTTTGAAAGAGAAACGAGAAATGACAGAAAACGAAATTATCCGCTTGCTCCAGGGAACGGTTCGGAGTGAGAAAAGCATTGATGAGCAGAGGGAGGCTTTCTCTGCCCATGACAAAGAACAAGTCAAAGAATTATTAGATCATAGGATTGAGCATGGCATCATTGCCGAAGACGATGATGGCTATTTTATCTTGAAGGAACAGAAAAGGGTCCTTGCCAAAGTCACAAGGAAGAATCGGAACTTCGTTATTCTGAAATCGATTCCGGATAACAAGGAATATCGTCTTTCCGGAAAGGAAGCAGACCAGCTTCTCTTAGGAGACCTGGTTTATCTTCAGGAATTCCAGAAAGGTGTTTTCCATGCTGTCGATTATTTAGAAAGCACGGATCATCTTAAGGGAACTTATGCTGTGACTTCTGATGGCCAGGGACAGATTCATGTCGATTATTTAAACAACTGTGGAAAGGTTGTCCTTGTCACGGAATTTGAAAACAATATCGATAAAGCAGTTCAACCAGGTGATTTATTAAATTGCCGGATTACGGAAATCAAAGGAAATATCATCAAGACAACGGCGGAATCTATTCTGGTCCGCTCCGATGATGTCGGAAGCGATATCTCTAGGATTATTGCGGATCATGATGCTCCTCTTTCTTTCCCTGCTAAGGTTACGGAAGAAGCCAAATCGGTGGAACAGGAAATCTCTCCGGAAGAAAAAGAGGGTCGTGTTGATTTCACAAAGGACTGTGTTGTTACGATTGATGGGGATGACTCCCATGACTTCGATGATGCTGTCTCTGGAAAGAGAGTCCTTAATGGTTACGAAATCACCGTCCATATTGCAGATGTCACCCATTATAGGAAGAAGAATCATCCTCTCGATGAGGAAGCCTTTGAGAGAGGAACTTCCATCTATGTTGCTGATCGTGTTGTTCCTAGGCTTCCGTTTGAACTATCAACTGGAATCTGCTCTTTGAATCCAAACGAAGAGCGTCTGGTCCTCTCTGTCACTAGGAGGGTAGATGCAAACGGAAACGTCTTCTCTTCGAAGGTTAACCGTGGTGTCATCAAGAGCCATGGACGTCTTACCTACAATAAGGTCAATGCCTTCTTCAAAGGCGAAGATGTCGGATTCTCCAAGGAAATCGGGGAGACTCTGAACATTCTCCATGAAGCTGCTCTTAAGATCCGGAAGCGCCGTAGGCTCAATGGTGCTAGGGAACTTGAATCCACTGAACTCAAATTCACTTTAGATGAAAACGGCAATCCGATTGATGTCAAGAAACACGAAAGCGGAGAAAGCGAACAGAGGATCGAGGACCTTAGGATCATCGCCAATGTTGCTGTTGCTAAGCTTCTTAAGGAAAAAGGAGTTCCGGTTCTCTATCGTATCCATGAATTCCCTCCGAAAGATAAGCTGTCGAATCTTCGTCAGTTCCTGAAACGTCAGAAACTCTATACCGACTTCCCTAAGAGTGATGAGGATGTCTCTGGAAAGAGCTTGAATGACTATCTGAATTCTATTAAAGAACCTGGAAGGAAGAAAGCTGCTAATTACAGGGTTCTCCGTTCTAGGGCCAAAGCAAGATATTCTCCGGAAGACAAAGGACACTTCGGACTAGCTGAATCGACCTATTGTCACTTCACTTCTCCAATCCGCCGTTATCCGGACGATATTATCCATCGTGAAATCAAGGACTACATCCTTGACGGCAAGCCTTTCGATAAGGAAGAGCTGACCAACCGGCTTAGGAATGAAGGTGATTTCCTTTCGGATTGCGAGGTCCGTGCAGATAGGATTGAACGTGACTGCGATGATTTGGAAGGTGCCAAATATAGGAGGAACCATATCGGCGAGACCTATCATGGCATTGTTTCCGGAATGGTCAATCGTGGAAGGTTCATTGAAAGGGACAATGGTATCGAAGGCTTCCTTCCGTACCACTGCAGGAATGGAGACTTCTTCCGCTATAGGCCGGATTCCTATGGCGTCTTTGGACGGGATACGGACATCTCCTTCACTTTAGGAACTCCAATTGATGTCACTGTTTTATATTCGGATCCGGACCGCGTTGATATCGGGCTTGCAACGCCTGTCTTCTATGACAAGTTCTGCAAGGACAGGGATATCTATCAGCGTAAGGATGTTGCTCTCAACGGATTACATCTTGTCCATGATGACGAAGAGGGAAGGTTCACGCGTCCTGGTGAATTCTTCTTTGATGATTTTGCTAAGGATGAACAGAAAGAGAACGATAACATGAACGAAAACGAAGAAAAAATCGAAAACCAGAGCGCGGAAGAAGAGAATCTCTCGGATGCTTTGGATCAATTAGACGGAACCAACGAGAAGATTCAGCGTGCAAACGCTGCTCATGCAGAAGAAGATGATGATTTCCGTCCGACTCCAGAACAGTGGAAGGAAGTCGATGTCATCCGTGCTGTGGAAGCCAAATATCCAGACGATGAGGCAAAGGTCATCACTGTCTTAGCTGTCATGGATATCGATGAAGACGAATACAAGCTTTTGAAACGCTTTGCTGCTCCTCGTCAGCGTCGGGAAGGACGTGGCGGTGGACGCTCTGGTTTTGGCGGACATTCTGGACATGGCTTCTCCCGTGGAGGCCGCGGAGAAGGCCGTTCCTTCGGACATGATCGTCATTCGGATCGTGGCGGATTTGGCTCTGGACGTCCGAATCGTGGACGTTTCTCCGATGAAGGCAGAAAAGAACGTCGTGGCGGAGATTCTGGCTATGCTTCTAAGACACGCCATGCTTCCTTCAGCGGCTATGCTGGTGCTTCTGATCGTGGCTTCTCCCGTGGTGGAAAGGATTCTGGACGTGGAGGCTTTTCTTCCCGCGGCGGAAAGTCCTTCCGTGGAGACCGTAAGGGCGGATTTGGCCATGATAAGCCGACTCCGAACTATGGCAAGAAAGGCTTTGCCCGTGCAGGGTATGGCAAGAAACGCCGGGGTGAATAATCTTTTATGGCAGATTTAGACGGCGAGATTCTTCTTTGCACTAACAAAAAAGCCTATTTCAACTATTTCCTTTCCGAGTTCACGGAATGTGGAATCGAACTGAAAGGCTCTGAAATCAAGGCTCTTCGTGCGGGACATTGCTCTTTGGATGACAGCTATGTCATTATCAAAGGCGGTGAGGTCTATCTTTTAAATAGGAATATTCCAATCTTGCAGTCCAACAACTCTCTTTTCTCTCATGAACCGACGAGAACGCGGAAGCTGCTTCTCCATAAGAAACAGATTCTCACTTTTCGTCAGAATGTCGAACGGGAGGGCTATACCTTAGTTCCTGTCCGTGTCTACATAAAAAAAGGAATCTGCAAGGTTCAGATTGCCCTTGCGAAGGGAAAGAAGAACTACGATAAGAGAGAAGTCATTAAGGAAAGAGAAGACAAAATTCATGCTTCTAGAAGGAGGAAGGCAATCAACCAGCGTTGATTGCCTCTTCTTTTTCTTTGTTGTATATTATCTGTTAAAATGTTGAATATTATATAGAGGCGAACAAAAATGAAGAAACAGTTCAAAGACCGGAATAGGATACTTGTCATCGGTTCTTCCCGTCTTGGAGCATCCATTGCTTCCATGTCTTCCGTAGACGGAATCTATACTTCCATTATTGACAGGGACCAGAACGCATTTAAAAAACTCGATCCGGATTACTCCGGATATACTTTTGTCGGTGATGCAACGGATAATAGGATCCTTGAAAAGGCCCATATCGACTCTGCTAAGGAAGTCGTTGTAACAACTGGTGAAGACAATGTTAATGTCTTGATTGCTTCTAGGATTGCTACTCTTTATGATGTTCCTTATATTATTGTCCGTCTCCGTGATGAACGAAAAGCGTCTCTTTTGAATGATGATCGTATTTCGATTATCTCTACTGGAAGGCTTTCTATCCAGGCTTATAAGACGATTCGAGGAAGGGAGGACGAAGATTAAAATGAAAATCTTGATCTGTGGCGGAGGAAGCGAAGCCGACTACGTTCTTTCTGCCTTTGCAAAAACCGGAAATCAGATTGTTGTCAGGAATGATGACAAGAAGGTAGCCGATAGGATATCCGAGCATTGGAATATTCCAGTTCTTGTCTCTGATCCGACAAAAATCTATTCTTTTGAGACGGCAGATGTAACAGGATTTGATTTGGTCATTGCTTTAAGGCATAGCGATGCTGACAACTTTGTCTGTTGCAAGATTGCAAAAGAGCTTCTCGGCATTAAGAAAGCTATTTGCACGGTTCACAATCCTCACCATGTCCGTCTCTTTGTCCAGATGGGTGTTGATAGTCCGATTTCATCTACTTATTTATTAACGGAACGAATCAAAGGCGAGTCGGATATTGAGTCTGTATTCCGTACCTCTTCTCTTGAAAATGATAAGTTGGTTATTACCGAAATCCGTATTAAACCAAGCTTCTGGTGTGTTGGAATGAGTTTAAAGAATCTTGGACTTCCAAAAACTGGAAACATCACCTGTATCTTCCGCGATCCAACGGTTATCATTCCTCGCGGTGATACTAGGATTCAGGCAGAAGATACTTTGATTATCGCTTCTGCTCCGGAAAACCAGGCAGAGCTCGTTAAGTTCATCAAGGGGTAATCATGGCGACGAACGACTTTTACTTCCAGTTTGAACAGCCAAAGCAACAACCGGAAAAGAAACTGGTTACCGGAACCCGGCTTGTTCTCGGGTACATCGGTATCTTTTTGATTACCATCGGTTTTTTTGTCCTTTTGCCTCTGATTATGCTTGCTTTTTATCCAAAGGAATGGAAAGATTATCTTTCTTTTTTGATTCCGGGTGGAACTTCGTTAGGACTTGGCAGGATCCTTGTTCTCTTGATTTTTAAGAAGCCAACTGGAAAAAGGACTTCTTTGCAGGCTCTTGGTATGTTGGTTGGCATCTGGATTCTTGCTATTTTGGCTTCTGCTGTTCCGTATCTTTTCTATGGATATACATTTCATCAAGCTCTTTATGAATCGGCATCCGGCTATGCGACGGCTGGTCTTACCATCATCGATTTTTCAAAAGAACTTTATTCCTTACCGAATGGAACCACGGATGTCTATCATCATTGTCTGTTCTTTCATCGGGCTTTGACTCAGTTTGTCGGAGGTATCGGCCTTGTCTTAACTGCTGCTTCTGCCTTCTCGGAAACTTCTGGATTGAATCTGTATCAATTAGAAGGACATAACGATAAACTTCTTCCGAACCTTGCAAAATCAGCGCGCCTTATCTTTTCTATCTATCTTGCTTACAGGGTCTTTGGAAGGGTGCTTTATATTTCCTTTGGAGTCAAACCCTTCGATGCTCTCTGTCATTCGATTACGGCTCTAGCAACTGGCGGATTCTCAACGAAGGCAAATAGCATCAATTCTCTTTCTCTCGAAGTGTCTTTGAACGGACAGTGGAGAGGTATTGCTATAGAAATTGTCACCGAAGTCCTGAGGCTTCTTGGTGCTACGAACTTTAGGATTCATTATTCTTTGTTTAAGCGGAAATTCAAAATTCTTCGCCATTTTGAATTTGTTGTGTTCTTCTTGATTCTTTTGCTCGTCTGGCCTTTCATTATTGCTGGATTTTCTCAGTATTTTGGTGGAAATGTCGCAGCCGGCTTCCGTTACGGAACGTTTGAAAGGATCTCTGCACTTGCTGGTGCTGGCTTCCAGTCTGTAGATAGTTATCAAGCCCATGCTGTTAGGAATTCTGCTTTTGCCTCCTCTTCCTCTGGCTTCTATGGATTTACGTCTCTTGGTTCTCTTACCCCGGTTATGGCTATACAGGGATATACAAGCGGACAGAGGATCCGTTTCCCTACTTATGTGATCTTCCTTCTTACTGTGCTTAGGAGGACTGGTGGCCAGAATGGATCCACATCCGGTGCTATTAAGCAGCATCGTATTGGTCTTGCTTTGGGAGATATTCTTTTCCATATCAAAGCCTCTCAGAGAAAGAACGGAGAAGAAGAGGTTCAGACCATCTATAAGTATGGAGTCAAGACCAGAGTTACCAAGGAAGAAGTATCCGAAGCCTGGACTTACATTGCTTCCTATACGATAGTGACGCTTTCTGGTGCTCTTCTTATGGCTTTGATTGCAAAACAGTGCAATTGGGCAAGAGGAGATAGGACCGGAGACACTTTTACTTTTAGTGACTGTCTCTTTGATTTTGCTTCTGCTATCGGCGGTGTTGGTCTCTCTACTGGAATCATCAATTACTCACGCTCTAGGACCGCTCCGGGCATTGCTGTTCTCTATATCGAGATGGTCGGAAGGTTATTAGGCCGTCTTGAGCTATTTGTCTATGTGTCTCTCTTTGGAAAGAGGATTCGTTCTCTTAAGAACAGAAAGAATTCCTATAGCAAGAAGAATCTAGGACTAGCAAAAGCAGCACAGGAAGAGAGGAAAAAGAAAGACGAATTTGCTTCTACTGTTTCCGGGCAAGCCGGCAAAGAAAAAGACGATAATTCAAAATCGGATGAGAAATAAAGTTCCTGTTTAGAAGGATATATATTTTTTTCCGATAAGATTCTGATATGTTGTCGATTTGCACGAATATTCTTGCGATGGACTTGAGTTTATCTGGGAAAGAGGGATGGATAGTAAAAGGAGAACAAGACTCTTCTTTGTGGTTTAATGCAAGAATAAAAAAGGACAATTCCAGAAGATTACTGGGGTTGTCCTTTTTCTGTTACTTTAATTCTGTAAGGTAATATTTTTTCCTTGCTTGGAAGGTTTCTTCGCTGAGATCGTGTTCTACTTTGCAGGCATCCTCGTAGGCGGTTTCCTTGGGAACTCCAATGGCAATGAAAATGCCACCGATAACCTGATGCCGTTCATATATCTTTTTGGCAATCTTCCTGCCTTCCTCTGTTAAGGTGAGAACCTGTTTTTCTCCAACGGAGACAAGTCCGCTATCCTCGAGCTTTTTTAATGCAATGGAAACACTCGCTTTGGAATAGCCCATCGATTCAGCAATATCGACTGCATGAACGTGTGAATTTCCGCTTTCCTGAAGCATTAAGATTCGTTCAAGATAATCTTCTTTTGACTCGTTTGTTGTAATCATAACAATATGATAAAAGGAAAAGAAAAGTTATTCAAGCAATGCGCTCATTTAGAACGAAACTTCTTCTTTAAACGGTACGAAAAAGATTCCTTGACTCCTTCTTCGTAGGTGATTCCAAGTAGCTTGTATCCAGAACCACTGAGTGCACTCTCGGCTTCTTCCTTATTTATTTTATTGTCCGAACAGATAATGGAAGTGTTTTTTCTTGCACTGCTTTTAACATCCACTGCTTCTTTAATGTGGTCTAGAAGCAGACGGTTGACATGGGCTTCGCATTCGGGACATTTCCTCCCATCGATGGATAAAACTGTTTTTGTCATAGGTAAATCTCCTTTGCTGTTAGTATACACTAATTTTTTGTTGACAATAAGAAACAACGGTCTTAGAATATCATACGTTAGCTACCACTAACAAATTCATAGGAGGGTTCATGATGCCATTATTCTTAGCAGAAAATGAAAAGAACTATCGTATTATGCATGTCTCTGCAGCACTAGACAGGAAAAAACACCTGGCAAGTCTTGGAGTTGTCGAAGGACAGGAATTCCATGTTCTGTCTCAGGAAGCAAGCGGAACGATTGTTCGCATCGGAGATACCCGCCTAGCGTTAGATCGCCAAATTGCATCACGTATTAGCGTAGAAGAAAGGACCGAATAGCTTATGGAAAAGGCAAAAGACGAACTGAAAATCGGTGACTTTGTAACGCTCGACCAGTTACCGGTCGGTGCCAGCGGAGTTATCGAGAAGGTTTCCGGCGAAGGACGCCTTCGCCGGAGAATCTTCGACAGGGGACTTACTCCAGGTGCAGAAGTCTTCCTTCGTAAGAAAGCGCCGCTTGGAGATCCGGTGGAGATTACTCTCCGCGGATATGAACTCACGCTTCGTAAGAGCGAAGCTGAGAATGTGAACAGGAAAATCACTGCTCTCACTAGTGACGAGGAGTAATCATTCATGGAAGAAAAGAAATTAACCTTTGCCCTTGCCGGCAACCCGAACTGCGGCAAAACAACCCTTTTCAACTCTTTGACAGGATCAACTGCCTATGTTGGAAACTGGCCGGGTGTTACTGTTGAAAAACGGGAAGGAACTTATCAGAACAAGGAAGTCGGAAAAGCGGAGATTGTTGACCTCCCTGGTATCTATTCCAGGAGTCCGTACACTCCGGAAGAAGTTATCTCCCGTAACTTCATCTTAGAAGAGCATCCGGATTGCGTCATCAATGTTATTGATGCCACCAACCTCGAACGTAACCTTTATAGGACCACTCAGATTCTTGAAAGGGATGTTCCTGTTGTTATTGCGTTAAACAGGATGGATGCCTTAAAAGATACTGGCGTAACCATCGACTCCAAAGAACTGAGCAAACGACTTGGTGTTCCGGTTGTTGAAATCTCCGCTCTTCATCGTACAAACCTTGATGAACTTAGGAAACAGGCAATTGAAACTGCTAAGACCAAACGTCAAGGAAAGTTGGGCTGGGCAGGTGGAAATCTGAATGCAACCTTGGAACAAGCCAAGAAGGTGTATGCAGATGAAAATATCGAGAATCCTCTCTTCCATGCTGTCAAAGCGTTAGAGGGAGATGAAATCGAGCAGCAGAAGAACAAGGCTGCTTATGGAGCTGTTAGCAAGCTTGGTGTTACTGCTGAAGACTTCGAGGCGAATAGTGCTGATCTTCGTTACAAGTATATCAGCAAACAATTAGAGGGCTGCCGGAAAGGCGCACCGATTAAGGAAAGCAAGAAGCTGTCCTTATCCGATAAGATTGATAAAGTCTTGACGAATAAGTGGGCTGCCTTCCCAATCAGGATTGTCAGGCTCTTCTTAGTCTTCCACTTCACTTTCTCTGATGATCTCTTCTATTTACATGCTAGGGGTGTCAATTTCGGAGAAGGCTATCACGGATTGATTAAGATTACTGTCGGTGATGGCAATCCAACCGCTGTCTTCGATGGGCTCTTCTGGTCCGATGGTGGTCTCCATTCGATTGGTACCTTCTTCCAAAGCTTGATTGGTGATGGAAACGATAATGGATTACAAGGTCTTATCTGCCTTGCCATTCAGAAGGGACTTGTCGCTGCCGGCTCACCGGAATGGCTGACTAGCTTTATCTACGATGGTATCTTAAATGGTATCTCCGCCGTTATCGGATTCGTTCCGCTTATCAGGGTCCTCTTCGCATTCTTCTCTTTAAGGGAAGATTCTGGTTACAGGGCTCGTATTGCCTTCGTTCTGGATCGTGCCTTCCGTCGTTTCGGTGTTTCCGGACGTGCCTTTATTCCTAGGATCATGGGTCTTGGATGTGGTGTTCCGGCTATTATCAATACTCGTACGCTTGCCTCTGATAAGGAAAGAACAAAGACAAGGCGTGTCATTCCGTTCTTCACCTGCGGTGCAAAGGCAACCTTCCTTTCTGTTATTGCCGCTGCCGTTGCTGAAGCTGCTGGCTTCGATGGTGGATTATTCACTTTCTTAGTTTATAGGCTTGGATTTGTCATTGCGATTGTTGCTGTTATCGCAAGGAACGAAACCACTCAGCGTGAGAAGGTTCCTCCGTTCATTAGGGAGCTTCCGAGCTACCATCTTCCGCAAGCTCATGCTCTTCTTATCCATGTCTGGGACAAAGGAAAGCATTATATCAAGAAAGCCTTCACGATTATCTTTGCTTCTACCGTTCTGATCTGGTTCTTACAGTCGTTCACTCCGACCTGGCAATTCATTCCTGGCACGGAAGGTGTCTTAGATGATTCTGCTTCTATCCTCTGCCACATTGGTCAGATTATCGCTCCAATCTTCACTCCGATGGGATTTGGAAACGTACAGGGCGGAAGCCTTGCCTGGACCTTCGCTGTCAGCTCTATTCAGGGTATTGTTGCAAAGGAAGCTGTCACGTCTACGATGGAACAGCTCTCTTCTATGGCTCAGGTTCGTAGCATCTTAGCTGCAAATGGTATTGAAGCTGTTGGCGGATTCGCTGACATTGTCAAAGCTGCCCAGCTTACCTCTACTGGTGCTCATACAATTGATACTGCTTCTCTTACTGCCTTTGCTGTTTTCAACAGGACGACGATTCCTTGCTTTGCTTCTGTTGCAACAAGGAAAGGAGAGTCTGTCAACCGCAAGTCCTATCTTGGAACTCTTGCCTTCTGGGTTGTCACTTCCTATGTCATGGGCTGCCTCACCTACATCTCCATCGAATGGACCTGGACTCTTGGTATCACTCTGCCTGTCATTGTCTTAGCTCTTGTCGGACTTCACTTCTACAACAAGAACTATTGGAAGAAACAGGCAGCTAAGGACGCTGCTGCTGCATGATTCTTTCATCTTTCCTTGCACTGACAATCACCATTCTAGCTGTCGTACTTGCTGCTTTCCTTGTTGTTATCATCTATCTTGCCTATCGTAAAAGCAAAGGTCATCGTCTTACGGAAGACGAAGATCCGAAGGAAGAGAGGAAGTACTTAAGGCTCCGATACAAAGGAGAAAAGAAAAGACAGCAGAAGAAGGCGTTAAAGAAAAAACGCCAGCTTGAGAAAAGGGATAAAAAAGAATCCAATAAGAAAGCTGATAACTGACTCATTTCAGTTACATACCTCCAATAAAGAAAATCCGGCAGAACAACCGCTGCCGGATTTTTCAATGTCCGTAAATCCGATGAATACTAGGAGGTGATGGAATGAACCTTGCTTTTCAGGGACCTTAAAGAGGGGGAGGCGACAAGAATTGTCCTGACTAGACTTAGGGCAAGGATGGTTAGGAATTCAATATAGCCAGGATAGATCAATCCGAACAAAGGATAAGATGCCAAGGATGCTTTTATGATGGCTAGAATGATGTAACTGACGACAATTGAGATAAGGAACGAAGAGAGAGATACGAAAAGCAGAGGCAGGAGGGCTTCTTTCCGGATTTCCTTATCCGGAGTTCCCCTTACCTTCTGGTATTGAGCATCGATGGAAAGAAGGAAGAGCATCTTTCTGAACAGAACAAACTGTAGAACTAGGGAAACAACAAGGAAGAAGATGGCTAGGTATAGAACAGGGCCGCTGACAGTATCTTTCCTTTCTTTCCTGTTTTCAATGGATGCACCTGGATTTGTGAGCCTGACATTAAACCCTTCGGAATAATCCTTTTCGGAGAACTTGGCAATCTGTCTGATTTTTCTGCTGCTGGATTCACTGGCAGTCCTGACCGAATCATAGACAGCACAGCTATCTGGGAAGAGTTCGAGCAGCGTTTCCTTTTTCCTTATCGGATTGTAGTAATTAGCAGACCACCTTGGTAAAGTGAAGCCGACAATCGTAAAAGGAATTTCTTCCTTCTGTTCGGTTATCGAATTGTATTTTTCAAATGCCATGTTCCGCTTCTTGAAAATTGAATCGGAATACAAATCCCTATAGTAGGAAAGTAATTCAGTAGCCGATTCCGAGATAGTGGTAAATGCCTCGAATGTTCTGGGTGAAGAATAATCTGGTTTCCCGCTTGCGACATAATCGGAAAGATAGGCTTCATAAATCGCA
Source organism: uncultured Mollicutes bacterium (assembly GCA_900549915.1). GTDB lineage: Bacteria > Bacillota_I > Bacilli_A > RFN20 > CAG-288 > Enterosoma. The sequence continues at coordinate 13,195 of URQF01000018.1, forward strand.
AGTCTGTCATTTTCCGGGATTGCGGATGGAACTACTTGATGAAGCGATGAATAGTAATATTTGGTATAGTAATCGGAATCGAAGTCACTATTCTGATAGGCTTCTTTATAATGCTCTGCTGCATAAGCATGGATGGGAATATCAAGGAAATGAGTGAAGAATTCATAAGCGGACTCTGTATAGACAGAGTCACTGACTGCGTTTTTTCCAAGGAATTTCTTTGGAACTGTGATGCTTCGGGTACTTTTCCTTTCCTCTGTTTGATCCAAAGTCCAGAGATAGACGGAGAGACACCTAGTAATAAAGTTTTCTTTTTCAAAGCTTTCGTCTTTGAAGAAAATGACTTTGTCTTTGTTTTGATCCGCTAGATAGTTGATATAAGTAGAACCGTTTCTTCCGTCTTGGAGAAATCTTCCATCGAGGGTGAGATGACTTTCCCTTTTCCCATAGGTAGTGCTTTTCAGGGAATTTAATGTGCTTGGAGTGACAAAGAAAAGATTGATATAGGAAGATTGCTTCCTGCTTTTCAGTTTGTGCGCTTCTTTTGATAATTCCTGTTCCGACTGAATTACTTGGTACAGGCAATAATTCTTATATTGATTAAAATTCTTGCTATCATAACAAGTATCTAAGACGCCTACAATGGAAAGGTTCTTGTGAACATATTCCTTTCCCCATATCAGAGACAGGTTTTTTCCTAGGATGGATTGATAAGTCAGTTCCGTATAGCTTACGTCTTTCCTGCTCCTGATATCCTTAATGCCCTCAAATTGGAAATCCGTTATCCTGATTTCATTGTCATCAGAAGGAAGTCTTCCGCTCAGGATGCTATATCCAGTCGGGAGCCTATTCCTGGAGTCGATTGAACAAAGCCGAATACCATCATTGTAGTATCGAATATCGTAGTAAGTATGAATATCCGTTACTCCTGTTTTTGGTTTACTTCCAAAGACAATTGTTCCATCGAATTGAACCTGATCAGAAGTATCCTTTACAACCTTTAGCAGTGGGTAACCTGATTCCTTTTCGAAAGCCGCAGCCTTTTCCTCTGAAAAGTTTCGATTACCGGAGGAATAACTGCCTGAATCTGCGTGATAGTTATTCTCAATGGAAACGTAATCATCCTTATCACGAAGGATTCCGTCTGTAATCCTATTGATATTGCTGTAAGAAATCAGACTGCCATAGACTCCGGACAGTGCAAGACAGACACTAGTGAAGAAAAGCGTAAAAGCCAAAAGGACTCTTGACGATTTCCTGTTCCTGAACAGGGAACGGGTCAAACCTCTGAGACTCAAATGCGGGTTGCTACGGGAAAGGCTTTTATTGTTCTGATAAGTCTCTTGTTTTGTTGAAACGGATGGATTTGAGACTATTTTTCTGTTTTCGAAAATAATTTCTGAGTCAAAGGATTCCGTCAGAGCCCCCTTTTTGCAGCAAACAAGAACCAGTCTTTGCTTTGATTGCTCTTTCAAAAGAGAAAAGATGTGTTCAGCCTCTTCTTTTGAAAGAGACGAGTAAGGATCATTCGCTAGGATAACTTCTGCATTCTTTGCAATACATCGCGCTAAGGAAGCTTTCTGAAGATCTTCGCTTGAAAGTTCAAATGGCTTCTTCTGATTTAAAGAAGATAAGCCAAGTTCTTCTAAGGCTTTTTTTGCTTTTGTATCTGCTTCTTTGTCATTTTTCAGCCAGAGAGGATACGCGATATTCTCTAGAATAGTCAAGGATATCTGCATCCTGGAATTTGCCAGAACGAGTCCAATCTTATCTCTGCGATAGGCTTCGGCCTGCTCTTTACTATAAGAGAGAATATCCTCCCCGCTTATCCTTATCGATCCAGAGGCTGGCTTTTGAAAGCATAATAGAATCTGGTAGAAATCATGGATTTCCTCTTCGTTTAAACCATGGATTCCAACCCTTCCTGTTTTAGGAAAATTCAAATCGATTCTATTGAATTTGGTTTGGCTGCTCTTGCTAAGCCTGATGCTATTTTCTTTGGTCATGATTCTATACCTTTGGATCTACATGGATATCAGTAAAATGGTCAGATTGAGCGGAGAATTCGATTAAATATAACTTGTCTGATGAAAGTCTAATGAAGCAAGAAAACAAAGTGACATTTTGCTCAAGCGAATCATATCCTTTCTCCTTTTTTTATAATTGTACAATGGGTAAATCACAAAAAACAAGTGGTAATTCAATATAATTATATGAGAGGGAAAGGAGTTGCTTTACTAGTAGCTTTGAAATAATTGCCTTATTTACTCATCATGAATTGGTTCTAATATTAATTCAAAAGAAAAAACTGCTGCACTTTCGTGCAGCAGCCTTTCATCTTAGATAGGATTCAGTAGATTAGTACTGATAGCCTTCGTCCCGGACTTCAGCCTGAGCAGCTGCTAAGCGAGCGCCAGGGACACGGAACGGAGAGCAGGAGACATAGTCGATTCCGTATTTATCGAACAGAGCGATAGATTCCGGATCGCCGCCAGCTTCACCGCAGACACCGCAGTGGAGATCAGGGTTGGCTTCTTTGCCTTCCTTGACGGACCTAGCGATTAAACGTCCGACACCATCGTTATCGATGGTCTTGAACGGATCGAATTCGATGAGGTGTTCATCGAGGTAAGGAGTGATGTAAGAAGAATAGTCGTTACGGGAGAAACCGAAGGTGAACTGAGTGAGGTCGTTGGTTCCGTAGGAGAAGTAAGCAGCATGCTTACCAATCTGGCCACCAGTTAAAGCAGCACGCGGAGTCTCGACCATGGTTCCGACGATGTACTTCCTCTTCTTATCATAAGCGGATTCGGCAATGATCTTATCAGCGACTTCGCTGACTAAGTTCTTGACGAAGACGAATTCCTTCTCGGCGACAACCTGCGGGACCATTAAGGATGCAACGATATGGACCTTCTTGCCAGCCTTTTCGGAAAGGGTCTTCTCAGCGCGTAAAGCAGCCTTGATGACAGCTTCAGCCTGCCTGCGTCCGATTTCAGGATAGACAACGTCAAGACGGCAGCCACGGAGACCCATCATCGGGTTAGTCCTGTGGAGTTCCGTAATACGACGGTTGATCTGCTCAACGCTCTTGCCGGACTTCTTGGCTAAGGAAGCGATATCCTCGGCGTTGTTCGGTAAGTATTCATCAAGCGGCGGATCTAACAGACGGACAGAGATGTTGATTCCGTTGACAGCTAAATACCTGTTGTAGAAATCCTCTTCCTGGAATTTCTCAAGCTTGTTGAGGTAGCCGACACGTTCTTCAGTGGTATCAGAGAGAATCCTCTGCTGCCTGATGATAAGACGGTCTTTGCCACGGAACCTGTGCTCAGTACGGCATAAGCCGATGCCCTTTGCACCAAGCTCGATAGCCTTTGCGGCTTCTTCCGGAGTATCGGCGTTGGCCTTGACTTCGATACGAGCATACTTATCAGCCCATTTCAGGACTTTCTTGAAGTTCGGATTATCTCCGCCTTCCTTGGTTTCGACAGCACCATCATAGATGCATCCAGTGGAACCATTGAGGGAGATGATATCTCCTTCTTTGTATTTCTTTCCACCGAGTTCCATTGTGCCTTTGACTTCATCGACCTTTAAGGCACCGCATCCAGTGATACAGGTCTTACCGATCTGACGGGCAACAACAGCTGCGTGGCTGGTCCTGCCACCGCGCCTAGTTAAGACACCCTGAGCAGCGACCATACCGCCTAAGTCTTCCGGAGAAGTCTCAGCACGGACTAAGATGAGCTGGGCATTCTTGTCTTTTGCCTTTAAGGCCTGAGCCTTTTCAGCAGTGAAGACGATGTGTCCGACAGCAGCACCCGGGCCTGCCGGATTACCGGTAGCGATGGTGACAGCTTTCTTCTCAGCGGCTTCGACGAAAGTCGGATGGAGAAGCTGATCAAGCGAACGAGGTTCAACACGTAAGATAGCGTCTTTCTCGTCGATTAATCCTTCCTTGACCATATCGGTTGCAATCTGAAGAGCTGCAGGGCCGGTACGTTTTCCGTTACGGGTCTGTAAGAAGTAGAGCTTTCCGTCTTCGACAGTGAACTCGAAGTCCTGCCTGTCTTTATAATGCTTTTCAAGCTTCTTAGCAGAATCAACTAACTGTTTGTAGATGTGCGGCTGCTGTTCCTTTAAGGCTTCGATGTGAAGCGGAGTACGGATACCAGCAACAACATCCTCACCCTGAGCATTGATTAAATACTCGGCGAAGATCTGGTTATGACCATCGGTCGGCTGACGGGTGAATCCGACACCGGTACCGGAGTTGTCATTCCTGTTTCCGAAGGCCATCGACTGGACGTTGACAGCAGTTCCCCAAGAATAAGGGATGTTGTTCATCTTACGATAAAGGGTAGCACGTTCGTTATCCCAGGAGTGGAAGATTGCTTCGACAGCAGTCCTTAACTGATCGACTGGGTTGGACGGGAACTCTTCCTTGAAGGTCTTCTTGTAGTATTCCTTATAAGCAACGACTAACTTCTGAAGTTCTTCGACCGGAACATCCTTGTCGTTCTTGATGCCAAGACGTGCCTTGGTATCTTCTAACCTCTTGTCCCTGTCAGTACGCGGCCATCCCTTGGCAATGTTAGTGAACCTAAGGATGAAACGACGATAGGAATCATAGGCGAAACGAGGCTTTCCAGACTGTTTTGCTAAAGCTTCGACGGTCTCATCATTCAGACCGAGGTTGAGGATGGTGTCCATCCTACCAGGCCTAGAGACACGGGCGCCAGAACGGACGGAGACAAGTAACGGCTTCGGACCATGTCCGAAGGATTTGCCAGTACGTTCCTCGAGAGCCTTGATGTTCTCTTTGATTTGTTTCTGGATGTCTTTCGAGATCTTACGACCATTATCATAGTAAGCAGTGCAGGCTTCTGTGGTAACAGTGAATCCATCCGGAATCAGAATGCCGATGTGTTTCCTTTCGGCAAGACCTGCGCCTTTTCCACCGAGCAGGTTCTTACGATCCTGAACGGTAGCGCCGGTTCCGTAACCTTCACCGAAGCTGTAGACATACTGTCCCGGCTTGTAGGTGCTGTGCGGTTTCTTGGCCTTAGGGGCAGAAACTGCTTTAACAGATTTCTTCTTAGTAGCCATTTTTCCTCCTAGAAAATATAAATCAGGGTTTTCCCTGTTGTTAATTCTATCATAATTAAACAATATTGTGTGATGAAAACTTGTGTTTGAAAGCAAAGGCAATTTCAAATTGTTCTTTTTGAATCCAAACTGGGTTTCTTCTTCCCTTTTTGAAGCAGAAAAATAGAATTTTAAGGTCTTAATGACTGCTTGTTTTTACTCCATTCAAGGATGAGAAAATTTTTTGAAACAGGAAACAAAGAGGATGTCTGTGCTACACTACTTCCGATAGGAGGTAATCCAT
>URQF01000019.1 GCA_900549915.1 uncultured Mollicutes bacterium
TGGTTATGGAAATAAACCTTGGTTTCCTTACTCCTTGATGTTAGGCTCTTCAAGTCCGAGGCCTTTCTTCTTGTCTAAAAAATTGAAAAATAAGAAAAAGAAAACGGAAATTGTATTGGAAACGCCATACAGAGTTGTCAATAGACTACGCGCGCGAACAATATATAATATATATGCAGAAAAAAAGAAAAAAATTATCATTTTTCTGTTGACTAACGGACATTGCAAGAGTAGAATTAATCACGCTGAATGCCATTTCAGCCCGTATTGACGTGTGAAGTTGCTGAAACGCCGACAGCGGTTGTCAACGCTTCAGGTTATTCATACCGAACGGATGCCCATACACAGATCTTGGGTAAAGGAGGTTAACAAATGGCAGAAACAAAATCCATCAGAGTTCGTCTCAAAGGTTATGATCACAAGACCTTAGACGAGGCGGTCAAGAAGATCGTCGAAGCCGCTAAGAAGACTGGCGCACAGGTTGTCGGACCTATCCCGCTTCCTACAGAAAAGAAAGTCTTCACTATTCTGCGTTCCCCGTTCACGGATAAGGATTCCCGTGAACAATTCGAAATCCGGACGCACAAACGTTTGATTGATATCAACCAGCCGACAAAGCAGACCATCGACATTCTCAAGAATCTCGACCTTCCTGCTGGTGTCGATGTTGAAATCAAGCTGTAAGGAGGTTAGGCACAGTTTATGAAATCCATTATCGGACGCAAAATCGGAATGACCTCTGTCTTCGCTGAAGACGGTTCCCATTATCCGGTTACTGTTGTCGAAGTGCTCCCCAACGTCGTTTTACAGGTCAAAACCAAGGAAAAGGACGGATACGAGGCACTTCAGGTCGGTTATGAAGACAAGAAAGAAAAACGGGCTAACAAATGCGAACTCGGAATTGCCAAGAAGGCAAATACCGCTCCGAAGTATGTCGTCCGTGAACTTGAAGGCGATGAAATCTATGGTAAGTATGAAGTCGGTGCTTCCTTAGATTGCTCTCTCTTCCAGGCTGGCGACAGGGTCGATGTCACTGGCTTAAGCAAAGGCCACGGATATGTCGGCACCATTAAACGGTATCATGGCACCATCGGTCCGAAGGGACATGGTTCCGGTTACCATCGTCAGATCGGCTCTTTAGCTACAAACGGACGCTGCAATAACCGTGTCCATGCTGGCAAGAAGAGGTCCGGACATTGGGGACCGAAGGTTCGTACAGTGTTAGACCTTCCGATCGTCGCTGTCTATCCTGATAAGAACTGCATCCTTATCAAAGGCTCCGTTGCTGGTCAGAAACTCTCGATTATCAAAATCCGTTCTGCTATTCGCAACAACGTCAAGAAGCCGGATCTTACTCCGGTTGTCGATTACACCAAAGAGTCCATTGCCGAACTTGAGGCTGCTGAGGCAAAACGCTTAGCCGAAATCGAAGCTAAGACGCCGAAGAAGAAACTCAATCCGAGGAAGAACTCCAAGGCTAGGATGAAGAAGTAAAGCGTGGAGGAGATTACAAATGGCTAACGAAATCAAAAGCCCGGTCCTCGATTATACGGGCAAGAAGGTCGGAGAAGTCGTCCTTCCCGCAGACCTCTTCAATACGGAAATCAATGAATATTCCGTTCAGCGTGCTGTCCGCGTTGATTTAGCTGCACGCCGTGTCGATACTGCTCACACCTTAACCCGTGACATTGTCCATGGTTCTAACCGCAAACCGTGGCGTCAGAAGGGTACAGGCCGTGCCCGTGCCGGAACCACTAACTCTCCGGTTTGGCGTCATGGCGGTGTTGTCTTCGCTCCGAATGGTCAGCAGAATCATGACCTTAAGAGGAACAAGAAGGAACACTATCTTGCCTTCACTTCGGTTCTCACCGAGAAGGCTCAGGGCGGAAACGTCATCGTCTTAACCGGCGAGAAATGTCCGTCCAGGAAGACGAAGGAATTCGCCTTAGCTCTGAAGGCTATCAATGCTGATAGCAAGAAGAACTTACTGGTCTTAGCAGATGACGATGTCAACCTGCTCCGCGCCAGTGCCAACCTTGCCAATGTCAAGGCCGTCTTCGCCGACAATGTCTCGGTTTATGACGTTCTTAATGCTAACAAGGTTATCTTCGTCAAGGATGCCATTCCGGCTCCCTTAGAAGATGAACATGAGGAGGAAGCTAAATAATGGCAGAAGAAAAGAAAGCCGTTGAGGCCGAAGTTCCGGCCTTCGCAACCCGCCCGGCCATCGTTAAAGACTATTCTATCATTAAGCATAGGATTGTTACCGAAGAGACTCAGCGTCTCCAGGCCGAGGAAAATGCCCTTGTCTTCGCAGTCGACAAGAAAGCTACTAAGCTTGAAATCAAGGCTGCTATTCAGGCAATCTTCTCCGCAAAGGTCAAGAGTGTCAACACTAGGAACATTCAGCGTAAGATCCGCCGGGTCGGACGTTATGAAGGTTTCCTTCCGCAGTATAAGAAAGCCATCGTCCGCTTCGATTCTTCCTTCGATTTAGGAAAGATCACTGCTGCCGTCGCCAACGAAGAACAGCAGGCTAACGAAGCCGATGCTAAATAAGGAAAGCAAATTATAGGAGATTACTATGGCAATCAAATCATATCATCCGGTGACTCCTGGAAGGCGTAACTTATCTACCCTTTCTACCAAGGACATCACCAAACAGACTCCTGAAAAAGCTTTACTCCGCCCATTAAAGAAGACTGGCGGACGCAACAATCAGGGTTACATCACTTGCCGTCATATCGGCGGTGGAAACAAACGCAGGTATCGTGTTATCGATTTCAAACGTAACGGCGAAGTCAAAGCTACCGTCTTAGGAATCGAATACGATCCGAACCGTAACTGCCGTATCGCTCTCATCCAGAACGAAGACGGAAAGAAACGTTACATCATCTGCCCGAAGGGCTTAACTGTCGGTGCCATTGTCACTGATGGAAAAGCTGGCGAAATCGAAGTTGGAAACTGCAGGGAACTCGGAAGCATTCCGGAAGGTCTCAGGGTCCACAACGTCGAACTTGAACCTGGCAAAGGTGGACAGGTCTGCCGTGCTGCCGGTACTGGCGCCCAGATCTTAGGACGTGAAGGAAAATATGTCACTCTTCGTCTTGCTTCTGGCGAAGTCCGTAAGTTCAGGTCTTCCTGCCGTGCTACCATTGGTAGGGTTGGCAACGAAGACTTCAACCTTGTCAGCCTTGGTAAGGCTGGCCGCACCCGCTGGCTTGGCGAGCGTCCGACCGTCCGTGGTTCTGCAAGGAACCCGAATGACCATCCACATGGTGGTGGTGAGGGTAAATGCCCTGTCGGCTACGATGCACCGCGTTCTCCGTGGGGCCGTCGCTTAAGGGGTGTTAAGACCCGTGCTAAGAAGAAACCGAGCAATCGTCTGATTGTCCGTCGCCGCAATGGCAAGTAAATAGGAGGAGTGATTCATCATGTCTCGTAGTTTAAAGAAAGGACCGTATTGCGATCCTAAGCTCCTCAAGAAGATTCAGGAGCAGAATAAAGCCGGCAAGAAAGAGGTCATCAAGACCTGGTCTCGCCGTTCCGCCATCTTCCCGGATTTCATCGGACACACTCTTTCCGTCCACAACGGTCATGCGTTCGTTCCGGTCTATATCACTGAAGATAGGGTCGGTCATAAGTTAGGCGAATTCGTCTTCACCCGTACCTTCACTCATCATCGCTCTGGCGATGACGCCGATGCCACGACGAAGGCCGCCAAGTAAGGAGATCCATCATGGCTACTGAAGAAAAGAAAACTGTAATTGCCGAAGAAGAAGCTCCGGCAAGCAAGAAAGCTGCTCCTAAGAAGGCAGCTAAGGCCACCAAGGCCAAGAAAGCAGTCAAGAAAGAAGCTGTTGAAGAAAAGAAAGAAGAAGTCAAAGAAGCCCCTAAGGCTACCGAAGCTTCTGCTAAGCTTATCAACTACGGCGTCACTCCGCGTAAGGTCCGTCTTGTGATTGACCTTGTCCGCGGCAAAGACCTTGCTACTGCTTATGCCATCTTAGACAACTGCCCGAAGAGGTGTGCTCATGACATCAAGAAGCTCATCCAGTCTGCTGAGGCAAATGCCGTCAACAACTTCAAGATGGATGCTTCTACTCTCTACATCGCCAGCATCACTGCTAACGATGCCGTCAAACTGAAACGCAGGCTTCCGCGTGCTAAGGGATCTGCTTCCGGCTTGATCAAACGTTGGTCACATGTCTTCGTCACTCTGAAAAATAAGGAGGCCAAGTAATCATGGGTCAGAAAGTTAATCCAAACGGCTTACGTTTGGGCATCAACCGTGACTGGTCCAGTCACTGGTGTGCGGATAAGAAAACCTTCCCGAAGTATCTTCACGAAGATATCCTGATCCGTAATTACCTTGAACCGCTCTTAGACGGAATCAAGGCAGGTCTCAGCCACATCGATATCGAACGTATCAAGAACAGCATCAAGATTTCCATCTTCGCTTCCCAGCCGGCTCTTGTTATCGGCACCGATTCTGCTCAGATCAATGCTATTAAGAAGAACCTTGTCAAGATCCTTAAGAAGGATCCGAAGAACATCGAAGTCAGCATTGTTGAAGTCAAGAATCCTGACTTAGATGCAAGGCTTGTTGCCAAGGATATTGCTCATCAGCTCGAAGAGCGCGGTTCTTACCGTGTTGTTCAGAAGAAAGCTATCCAGCGCGTCAGGCATGCAGGTGCTAAAGGCTGCAAGACGAGGACTAAGGGACGTATCGGCGGTGCTGAAATCGCCCGTTATGAAGAATACCGTGAAGGTGTTCTCTCCCTCCATACTCTCCGTCAGCCGATTGATTACGCTTACTATCCGGCCCATACCACCTATGGTGTCATCGGTGTCAAGGTCTGGATTGCTCTCCCGGATAACTACAAAGAACTCCGGGAACGTCGTCCGGAAGAGACCGGACGCTTCGGCCGTGGCCGTTTCAATGGCCGCCGTCCGAACAATTCTTCCCGTCCTTCTCGTCCAGCTGCTCCGGCTGTTACGCCGAATGCAGAAAAGGATGAAGGCGCTAAGAAAGGAGAATAAGCCATGTTACAGCCAAAAAGAACAAAGTGGCGTCGTAACCACTTGGTCCGTCCTAAAGCAAAAGCCAGCCGTTTAGTCACGGTTGCCTTCGGCGAGTATGGATTAAGGGCCACCCAGGGCGGATACCTTTCGAACCGTCAGCTCGAAGCTGCCCGTGTTGTCTTATCCCGTTTCACGAAGAAGGCCGGCAAGGCCTATATCCGTGTCTTCCCGGATGTCGGCATCACTAAGAAACCAGCTGAAGTTCGTATGGGTGCCGGTAAAGGTGATGTCAACGGCTGGTTCGCAGTCGTTGAACCTGGCACAATCAGGATGGAAATCGGCGGAATACCGGAAGCAGATTGCAAAGAGGCCTTACATCAGGCCGGCTATAAGCTCTCTGTCCAGTCCCGCATTGTCAAGAAAGGCGAGGAAAACAAATAATGACCATTGAAGATGTTCGCAAATTATCTGACAAAGACCTCGCTTCCAAGGTCTATGAACTGAAAGGTGAGCTTCTCACCCTTCGCTTCCAGGCCAAAGCCGGTCAGTTAGACAACGGCGCTAAGATCAGCGCCTGCCGCAAGGACATCGCCCGTCTTCTGACGGTCGAGAACGAGCGCAAAAAAGCTGCTGCAGAAAAAGCTGCAGAAGCCAAGTAATAAGGAGGCTATAGAATCATGGCTGAAGAAATGAAACAGGTCATTGAGGCCTCTCACAAACGTCGCTTACAGGGTGTTGTCGTCTCTCACAAGAGGCAGAAAACTATTGTTGTCGAGACTGAGAACTACAAAGCTCATCCGATTTACAAGAAACGTGTTTCTGTCCGTAAACGTTACAAAGTCGACGACCGCAACGATGCCGCTAAGGTCGGAGATGTCGTTATCTTCGAGGAATGCCGTCCGCTTTCCCACGACAAACGCTTCCGCTTAGTCGAAATCGTCAAGAAGGGAGAATAGTGTATGGTTCAGAACGAAACTAACCTTGTCGTTGCCGATAACTCCGGCGCAACAAGCGTTCGCGTCTTCCGCAGGCTTGGCGGTTCCTTCCGTCGTAATGCTACGGTCGGAGATGTCGTTATCTGTGCAGTCAAGAGTGCCATCCCGAATGGCAAGGTCAAGAAGTCCGATGTCGTTAAAGGTGTTATCGTTCGTGTCAAGAAAGCTTATCAGCGCCGTGATGGTTCCACCATCAAGTTCGATGATAATGCTGTTGTCCTGATCAACGATGATGGCACTCCGAAAGGCACCCGTGTCTTCGGACCTGTCGCCCGTGAACTTCGTGAAAAGGGCGATAAGTATAGGAAGATCGTCTCTCTGGCGGTCGAAGTCCTTTAATCCTTGGAGGTCTATCGAATGAAAATTAAAACTGGAGATACCGTCATCGTCATTTCCGGCGATGATAAGGGAAAGACCGGCAAGGTCATCAAAGCTCTTCCGAAAGAAGAGAAAGTCATTGTCGAAGGCGTCAACGTCAACAAGAAGCACGTCAAGCCGACTCAGGGAGCTCCGAAGGGTTCCATCAAAGATGTCACCCTTCCGATCCATGTCAGCAAGGTTGCTATCTTAGATGCTAAGACAAAGAAAGCCACCAAGGTCGCCTATAAGGCCGACAAGGATGGCAAGAAGGTTCGTATCGCCAAGAAATCTGGCGAAATCATCAAGTAAGGAGGAGAACCATGGCTGAAGAAAAGAAAAACGGCGTGTCCGTCAAAAAAGCCCACAACCAGGGAAATCAGAAGGCCAAGATTGTCTCCCGCCTTCAGAAACAATACGAAGAGGAAGTTGTTCCTGCCTTAAGGAAGGAATTCGGCTACTCTTCCGTAATGGAATGCCCGAAACTTGTCAAGATCATCCTTAACAGGCGTCTTGGCGAAGCTGGACATAACGAGAAGTCTGTCGAAGAGGCTGTCAACGAGAGGACCATCATCGCTGGTCAGCATCCGGTCGTCACCAAAGCTAAGAAAGCTATTGCTAACTTCAAGCTTCGTGAAGGCGATGCTGTCGGTGTCAAGGTTACCCTTCGTCGCACCCGCAGGTATGACTTCTTAGACAAATTCGTTTCTATCGATCTTCCGCGTGTCCGCGACTTCCGCGGTATCAGCAAAGATTCCTTCGATGGCCGTGGAAACTACTCCACTGGTGTCAAGGAACAGCTCATCTTCCCGGAAATTCAGTACGATAAGGTTACTCGTACTCAGGGAAGGGATGTCGTCATCGTTACGACTGCTAAGACCGATAAAGAGGCCTATGCCCTGCTTGAAAAGCTTGGCATGCCGTTCAAGAAATAGGAGGCAGAATCATGGCACGTAAAGCACTTGAAATCAAATGCGAAGGTCCAAAGAAATTCCCGAAGACCCAGAACTACCATCGTTGCTCGCGCTGTGGCCGTGTCCACGGCTATCTGCGTCAGTTCGACTTATGCCGTATCTGTCTGCGTGAAATGGCCTACAAAGGCGAAATCCCGGGAAGGCATAAGTCTTCTTGGTAAGGAAAGGAGATCAAAATGGTCAATGATTCTATCGCGGATCTCTTAACTCGTATCCGCAATGCTAATCTGAGCAAGAACAGCACCGTCTCTCTTCCTTATTTCAAAAGGGGTGAGCAGATCGTTGCTATCCTGAAAAACGAAGGATTCATCGTTTCTTACGATGTTCATCCGTTAGAAGGAAAACCGTACAAGGAACTTACGATTACTCTTAAATATGATTCTAAGGGAAATCGTATCATCTCCGGTATCAAGGAAATCTCCAAACCGGGTCTCCGTGTTACGGCTTCTGTCGATGAGCTTCCGAGAGTCTTAAACGGACTCGGCATTGCTATCATCTCGACGTCTAAAGGCGTCAGGACTGATAAGCAGGCCCGTAAGCTCAATGTCGGTGGCGAAGTCATCGCCATCGTTTGGTAAGGAGGATAGGATAATGTCTCGTATCGGAAGAGAGCCTATCGCCATCCCTGAGGGAGTTACGATTTCCTTCGTTGGAAATGAAGTCACCGTCAAGGGACCGAAGGGAACACTTACAAAGAAGTTCAATCCCCACATCACTTTTGAAGAAAAGGACGGCAAGTTCTATTGCAAACGTCCTTCTGACGCAATTGTGAGGAAGAGGAACCATGGCACTGCTCGTTCCGTTATCAACGGAATGGTCGAAGGTGTCACCAAAGGATTCACTAAGATTCTTGTTATCAAAGGTGTCGGCTACCGTGCTGAAAGGCGTGGAAGCGACCTTGTCCTTCACCTCGGACGCAGCCACGAAGATGTGGTCAAGCCGATTGAAGGCGTCAAGATTTCCATCAATACCAAGACTCTTGAAATCAATGTCGAAGGTATTGATAAACAGTTAGTCGGACAGCAGGCTGCTGTCATCCGTGCACTCCGCAAACCGGAATGCTATCACGGAAAAGGCATCCGCTACAAAGACGAAGTCGTTACGTTACGTGCACCGGCCAGCGCAAAGAAGTCTGCTGCTGGTTCCGCTGCCTAATCGGGAGGGTAAAACATGTACACTACATTCAACAAGAACAAACAGCGTTTACATCGTCACGTCCGTATCCGTGCCAAAATCTCCGGATCGGCTACTTGCCCTCGTATCTCTGTCTATCGTTCCAACAAGTTCATCTATGCTGCTCTGATTGATGATGAGAAGGGCGTAACACTTGCTTCCTCTACTTCCGCTAAGCTTGGCTTGGACAATCCGTCCAATGTTGCTGCTGCAGAAGCAGTCGGTGCTGATTTAGCAAAGAAGGCCGGCGAATTGAAGATTACCAAGGCTGTCTTCGATCGTTCCGGTTATCTGTATCATGGTCAGGTCAAAGCTCTGGCCGAGGCTTGCCGTAAAGGCGGCTTAGCCTTCTAGAAAGAGGATTATCATGGCAGAAGAACAGAAGAACAACGTCGCCCCGGCTCAGGCCGAGGTCAAGGCTGAAGCAAAAGCTGATCAGTCTGCTGCTCAGGGTAAAGGAAACGGCTTCAAAGGCCGTTCCGCCCAGGGCGGTCGCCGTTTCTCCCGTGGCAATGGCCGCGGAAGCCGTCGTCCGAGGGAAAAGATCTATGACGAGAAAGTCGTCAAGATCTCCCGCGTCGCCAAGGTCGTTAAAGGCGGAAAACGTGTCCGCTTCACCGCTCTTGTCGTTATCGGAGACGGAAAAGGAAAGTATGGCTACGGACTTGGAAAATCCAACGAAGTCCCGGATGCCATCAAGAAGGCTCTTAGCGCTGCCCGTCGCAATGTTCGCAAGAGGGACATCGCCAAGAACCACTCCATCGCTCACCCTGTCAGGGGCCACTTCGGCGCAACTGAGGTCTTCCTCAAACCTGCACCGGAAGGTACCGGACTTGTCGCCGGCGGTGCTGTCCGTGCCGTCCTTGAATTAGCTGGTGTCAAGAACGTCTACTCCAAGACTTATGGAGCCCGTTCTCAGGCCAACGTTATCAAGGCTACTGTTGATGGTCTGCTTCAGCTGAAGTCCTTCGAAGGAGTTCAGCTTGCCCGCTTCGGTAAGAAGCCGGAAGTCAAAGCCGAAAAGGCTGAGGCTAAAGAAGCCAAGTAAAGGAGGAAGGACCAATGGAGTTAGGATCGTTAAAAATTGCCAAAGGTTCCCGTCACCTTCCCAAACGTGTCGGTCAGGGTATCGGCTCCGGAAGGGGCAAGACCTCTACCCGCGGTGTCAAAGGTCAGGGCGCCCGTCAGGGACGCAAGGTTCCGGTTGGATTCGAAGGCGGTCAGCTGCCTTTATTCCGCCGTGTTCCGAAGCATGGCTTCACCAACTATGGCCGTGTCGAATATACTATCCTCACGCTTTCTGATTTAGAAGGCTTCGAGAATGGTGCTACTGTCACTCTGACTTCCTTAGTTTTCGCTGGTCTTATCCGGAATCTTAACAAACCGGTCAAGATCGTCGGAACTGGCGAGCTCACCAAGAAGCTCGAAGTCAAAGTCCAGGGCTTCACCAAATCCGCTAAGGCTGCTATTGAGAAAGCCGGTGGAAAGGCCGAGGTTGTCTCTTTAAAGGATGCCCGCGTCGAATTCCACAAATCTCTCAATGACCTTGCAGAAAAGGCCGCCGAAGAGGATAAGTAATGAAAAAGGTAGCCGCGTTTTTCCATAACAAGGATTTGTTGAATCGTATTCTCTTTACGTTTGCCATTTTCCTTGTTTTCCGAATCGGATCGGCTATCACTGTGCCTGGAGTTCAGACTAACCAGGATATCTTCGCAGATACTACCAACGCCCTTTCTATTTTAAATAGGATGGGCGGAGGTGCTCTGCAGAACTTCTCCTTAATGGCTCTGGGCGTCTCCCCTTATATTACTGCCCAGATTATTATCCAGCTTCTCTCAATGGATGTTCTTCCTGCCTTAACGCAGAGGACGAAAGAGGGAGAAACAGGCCGGAAGAAAATCGATGTTGTTACCCGTTTGCTCTCTGTTGTATTAGCAGCTGTGCAGGCATATGGTATCATCGTTGCCCTTCGGAACAATTCTGAGGCCATTACGGTCTTAGATACCTCTCCTTGGGGTTATACGAAAGTCATTCTCTTCATGGTTGCTGGTTCTCTCATCCTGACTTGGATGGGTGACCAGATTACGGATAAGGGTATCGGAAACGGTATCTCAAGGTTAATCTTCGCTGGTATCATTTCTTCGCTTCCTTCTCAGCTTACATCGGCATTCAAGGAATATCTGTCCTCTTCGACAGTTGACTCTGCGGATCCGTCTCTGATCTTGGAAGGCAGCGTTCGTCTTGTTGTTTATCTCCTTGCCAGGTTCCTTATTGTCGTCTTTGTTACCTTCATCGAATCCTCGGTGCGCAAGTTGCCAGTCAGTCACTCGAATACGAGTCAGAGCACTGAATTATCTTCTCAGCAATCTTCTTTCCTTCCAATCAAGGTCAATGCTTCTTCTGTCAGGCCGGTCATCTTCGCTTCCAGTATCAGGAGGGCTCCATCGATTCTTGTTTCCCTGTTCTCCAACGGCAATCCGCCGGCTTGGGCAGAGAAAATCGAAGAGGTCTTCAATTTTCAGGCAAGGACAAAGAGGGGAGATAACTTCTCCTTCCCATGGGGACCCATCATCTATGCGGTTCTCATTATCGCCTTCTCATACTTCTACGCTCAGCTGGAAATCAACCCCGAACGAATCGCTGAGGACTTCCAGACGAGTGGTACTTACATCACTGGTATCAAACCGGGTAGGGAAACCGAAAGGTATATCTCCCGTATCTTGAACCGAATTACGTTTAGGGGTTCTCTGGCACTTACGGCTATTGCCTTATTGCCGGTCATCCTTTCCTTGACCGGTGCTGTTCCTTCTTCTCTTTCATTAGGCGGAACAGGATTGATCATCGTTGTCGGTGTCGCCTTAGAAGTCAACAATCAGATTAATGGTATCCTTGCTGGTCAAGGATTTGCAGAGAGTGAATTGTAAAATGGAAAACGTTAAAAACCACGGTTTAAACATCATCTTGCTCGGTCCCCCTGCTGCAGGAAAGGGAACTCAATCCGAGCTGATTGTGAAGAACTACAAAGTTCCTCACATTTCTACCGGAGACAGGTTCCGGGAAGCCATCAAGAATCAGACAAAGCTTGGTGTTGAGGCTCAGTCTTACATCAATGCTGGTAAACTGGTTCCAGATGAAGTTACGATCGGTCTTGTCGAAGAACGTCTTTCCCAGGAAGACTGCAAAGAAGGATTCCTTCTTGACGGATTCCCGCGTACGGTGAAACAGGCTGATGCTTTGGAAGCTAGGCTTGGCAAGCAGGGCCGCAGCATTAATGCTGTTATCTGCTTCGTCGCGGATAACGAGGAACTCACAAAGCGAATCGTGAATCGTCGGGTTTGTCCGAAATGCGGTGCTAGTTACAATTTGCTCACTAAGAAGCCGTTGGTCGATGGAATCTGTGATTCCTGTCATAGTCCTTTGATTCATCGTGACGATGACCGGGAAGACAGCTTCAAGACTCGTCTTCAGGCATACGAAAAACAGACTTCCCCTCTTATTGCCTACTACAAAGAGAAGGGCGTCTTGAAGGAAATCAATGCCTTACAGGGAATCGATGAAGTCTATTCAGACGTTGTCAATGCCTTAAAGGCTCTGGTCAAATGAGCAGGATTTCCATCAAAAACGAATCTGAAAGGAAGAAGAGGATTGTGGCCGGGAACAAACTCGGCCACATCTTCGACCTCCTCCGTCCGGAAATCAAACCTGGTCGGTCAACCTACGAGATCAATAAGCTCGCAGAGAACTTGATCAAAGATTCGGGCGGCAAGCCGAATTTTGCACTCGAGCCGGGCTATCGCTGGGCAGTCTGTGCAAGTGTCAATGCGACATTGATTCACGGAATCCCTTCCAAGAACATCATTCTCAAGGAAGGTGATATTCTGTCAATCGATAGGGGAAACCTCGACAATAATGGCTATAACGGTGACGCTTGTCGAACCTTCCCTGTTGGAAATATCTCCGATGAAGCGCAAAAGCTCATCCGCTGCACCGAAGAATGTTTCTATGCTGCTTATAAAGTCTGTCTGCCGGGCCATCATCTCTATGAGATTTCCATGGCACTCCAGAAGACCGCCGATAAATATGGTTATTCCCTCTGCAAAGAGTATGGAGGCCATGGTATTGGCAGAAGCATGCATGAAGATCCCTTCATTCCCAACTACTATGATTCCTCCCTCGGCTTAGGTCCGTTCCTGAGACCAGGAAGGTGTATTGCGATTGAACCAAGGGTCAGGTCAGGGGCAAGTGACATCATCACCCTGGATGATTCCTGGGGCGTGGTCAGCAAAGACGGAAAGCTGACATGCCATTACGAAAACGATGTGATTATCACCGAAAATGGTCCGATTATCACGTCCGTTGATGAAAACGTCCGACAGCACTTAAAGGAGTTAGGAACGATTGCATGAGCAGAGAAGATTTCATCCGTAGGGAAGGCATGGTTCTTGAAAACCTGCCTGCAGAGAAGTTCTCGGTACAGCTTGAAGGCGGTGCCATTATCCGAGCTAGGGTATCCGGAAAAAGGAGAAGGAACAAAATCCGTATCCTTCCTGGCGATAAAGTTACGGTGGAAATCTCCCCGTATGATGTCACAAATGGTAGAATAGTCTATCGGTATAAGTAGTTGAAGAAGAAAAGGAGAAACTCACAATGAAAGTAAGAGCTTCAGTAAAGCCGATCTGCGATAAATGCAGAGTTATCAAACGTAAGGGTCGTGTCAGGGTCATCTGCTCTAATCCGAAACATAAGCAGAGACAGGGTTAAAGAAAGGACTATAGGAATATGGCTCGTATTGCTGGTGTTGATATCCCGAACGATAAGCAGCTTGTTTATTCCCTCCGTTATATCTACGGAATCGGAAGGACTACTGCTAAGAAAATCTGTGCCGATGCCAAAGTCGATGGAACCAAACGTGTCAAGGATTGCTCCGAAGAAGAGCTGACTGCCGTTCGTGCTGAAGTCGCAAAATATGTTGTCGAAGGTGATTTACGTCGTCAGGTTGCCCTAGACATCAAACGTCTCGAAGAAATCGGAACCTATCGCGGACAGCGTCATAAACGTTCGCTTCCGTGCCGTGGTCAGCGGGACAAGACAAACGCTCGTACCTGCAAGGGTCCGCGTAAAACTGTTGCTAACCATAAGAAGGCAACTAGGTAATAGGAGGAAAAAGAAGTCATGGCTGCTACTACTAAAACTACTGCCAAAGCAAAGAAGACGACTATCCGTAAGAAGAAAGCCCGTCTTAACTTTACCAAAGGCGTTGCACACATTCACGCTTCCTATTCGAATACGATTGTTTCCATTTCCGATGAGGAAGGAAAAGTCATCGCTTGGGCTAGCGCAGGAACTTCTGGTTATTCCGGAAGCCGTAAATCCACTCCGTTCGCTGCTCAGCTTGCTGCAACCAATGTTGCCAAGGTCTGCGTTGATCGTGGATTAAAGAGCGTTGATGTCGAAATCAAGGGTCCCGGCCCGGGCCGTGAGACTGCTGTCCGTGCTTTAGAAGCTGCTGGATTAAAGGTCTTATCTATTGCGGATGTCACTCCGATTCCGCACAACGGCTGCCGTCCGGCAAAGCGTCCTCGTGGCTAAAGGAAAAAGGGAAGGAGAGTCTGAATGAAAGAATTCGAACAACCGAAATTCGAGATCGGCAAAGCCGATGTGACGAATACGTCCGGCCGTTTCACAATTTCACCACTTGAACAAGGCTATGGTGTTACGATTGGAAACGCACTCCGGAGAGTCCTTCTCTCCTCTCTGCCCGGCTTAGCCGTCTATGCTATCGAAGTCGAAGGTGCTCGTCATGAGTACACTCCTCTCGAGGGCGTCAGGGAAGATCTCACACAGATCGTCCTGAATATCAAGAATCTTGTCCTCAAGGATGATTCCGATAAAAAAGATGCTGATTATGTCCTCCGTCTGGATGTTCAGAATAAGGTCAATAGCAATAACGGAGAAGAAAAGGCCGTCAAAGCCGGCGATATCGTCTGCCCGGATAGGGTAACGGTCGTTAATAAAGATAGGCCGCTCTGCACTTTAAGCGAAGGCGGACATATCAAGATGGTTCTCCATGCAAAGAAAGGCCGTGGCTTTGTCACTGCTGAGGAGAACAAGGATCCGTCCTGGCCGTTAGGACGTATCGCTGTCGATTCCAACTATTCTCCTATCGAAAAAGTTCAGGTCAAGGTCGAACCGACCCGTGTTGGCTATGATGCTTCCTATGAGAAGCTTATCATTGAAGTCAAGACGAATGGTTCGATGGCTCCGAGCGATGCTGTCGCTCTTGCAGGAAAGATCTTAGATGAGCATTTCAAACTCTTTGAAGAGCTTGATGCTGCCGTCAAGTCTGCAACTGTCAGGTCTGTCAGCGAAGAGAAAACAGAAAACAAGTATTCTGCAAGGACACTTGAAGATCTCGATCTCTCTGTCCGTTCCTACAACTGTCTTAAGCGTAATGGCTTAAAGACCGTTCAGGATCTCTGCAACAGGAAGGAATCTGAGCTTAGGACTGTCCGTAACCTCGGAAAGAAGTCCTACAAAGAAATCCTGGACAAACTTGCGGTGTATGGCTTATACCTGCAGCGCGACGATTCGTCGAAGTAATTAAAGTGAGGTAATCTACAATGGGTACGATTGGAAGAAGCAATGTCCATGGCAAAGGCGGTGTCCGCTTTAAGACCGGATGGACCTATAGCCGTGAGAAATCCAGGCTTCGTAATGTCATCAGCCAGAGGATTGTTACTGGTCATGTCGAAGTCACTCTTGCTGTTGCAAAGCGTGCTCAGCAGGATGCAGAGCGTTTAGTCACCTATGCAAAGAAAGGTGATTTAGCTGCTCGTCGTCTTGCTGCCCGTTATGTTCACGAAGAGTTCAAGGATCCAAAGACTGGAAAGAACGCTCTTCAGATCCTCTTCGAAGTCTATGGCAAGAAGTATAAAGATCGCAATGGCGGTTACACCCGGGTCTTAAAGACCTACAACCGTCGTGGTGATAATGCTCCGATGGCCATCTTAGCCTTCGTCGACTAATTCTGGATACTGAAAAAGCCTGGGGCGAAGAACCTCAGGCTTTTCTAATGATGGTGCCGCCAAGAAGAATCGGACTTCCGACCTGCTGATTACGAATCAGCCGCTCTACCAACTGAGCTATAGCGGCAGCGAATAATATTTTACCTTTTCGCTTTTCGTTCTGCAACAGAATCTTTAAATTCCGCTGTATATCCTTCTCTCTTTCTTTCTTTATTCGATATAATAATAAATGGTGGTTTCGTATGGAAAATAAAAGTCGTGTTATTTTATATAAAGAGTTGCGGGATAAGATAGCGAATAGGGATACGTATTCCTTTGAGGAAACAAAGACGAGGAAGAAGCATCTCCCTTCTTCTCTTCCTAAAACGAAAGAAGAAAAGAAGGAACCGAGTTCCAACACTCCCGTGGTGACTACTTCCACTTTGTCTTTGTCTGTCGAGGAACTGAGGAAGGCAAAAGACGAGCTGGATAAAAAACAGATGGAAGAGGAGACAAAGAAACTCTATTTAGAAAAACATAAGAAGGAAAAGAAAGAGAAAACGTTGAAGCGTGTTTTCTTATCTCTTGCCTTAGCTGCTGTTTTAGCAGTCGTGATTCTGATTATTGTCTTTGTCTGGAAAGGAAGCCGAGGATGAAACTTTATTCTATTGCGATTGACGGACCTGCTGCGAGCGGAAAATCCACAGCTGCGAAAGGCGTAAGCAAAGCGCTTGGTTTTCTCTATATTGATACCGGAGCAAGGTATCGCGCTTTCACTTTATATAGGCTAAGAGAGAAAAAAGATACCAAGTCGAGAGAAGATGCAATCTCTCTTCTTCCTTCTTGCCATATTGAGGAAGACAAAGAGGGAAACACCTATTTGAACGGAGAAAATGTCAGTGAGCAGATTCGTACTCCTGAAGTTTCTAATCAGGTTTCCTATGCCTGTGCGCATTTGGAAGTCCGTGAGAAAATGGTGGCTCTTCAACGGGAAATGGCGAAAAGCCAGTCTGTTGTCAGGGATGGACGAGATATTGGTACCGTCGTTCTTCCAAATGCGGATCTGAAAGTCTATCAGATTGCCTCTGCACAAGCTCGTGCAAAAAGACGATATGAAGAATTTGTGAAAAAAGGCATCCCATGTTCAAGGGATGAAATCCTGAAAGATATTCAGCGGCGTGATTATATTGATTCACATCGCGAGAATTCTCCTCTTACGAAAGCCGAAGACGCTATTGTGCTAGATACTTCAGACAGGACGATTGAAGAGGAAACCAAGGCGATTTTAAGCCTATTTGAACAGAAAGCAGGTATCAAATGGAAGAACTAGGAACTATTGCTTTAGTTGGATCTCCTTCTAGTGGAAAGTCAACTTTATTCAATCGTCTTACGGACGAAGTAAAGGAAATCACTGGTAAGGAATTTGGCATCACAAGAGATCGTAACTACGGAACAGGACACTGGCTGGATAAGACTTTTACCTTAATCGATACTGGCGGTATTACACAGGAGAAGATTCCGTTCCAAAAAGAAGTCCAGAATCAAGTCGAACTTGCAGAAAAAGAAGCCGACCTTATTTTCTTTGTGGTAGATGGAAGAGTCGGAAGGAGCAACAATGACCTTTTCGTTGCTGAAAAGCTTAGGGCGTACAAAAAGAAAGTCAGGCTTATTGTCAATAAAATCGATGATACGACTAGGCTTGGAAATGTCTACGATTTTTATTCTTTAGGTCTTGGCGATCCTTATGCCATTTCGGCTGAACATGGTCTGGGATTAGGTGATAGGCTTGATGATGCCATTTCCCGTCTCCCGAAAAAACAAGTCCATAATTATAAGGGCTCTTTGACCTTTGCCTTGTTAGGACGTCCAAATGTTGGTAAATCCTCTCTTGCCAATGCTATTCTTGGCCAGGAACGTGTTATTGTTTCTCCGAGGTCTGGTACAACAAGAGACAGTGTTGATATCCCCTTCACCCGGAACGGAAAGAAATATGTCAGGATTGATACCGCTGGCGTGAAACGGCCAGGCAAGGTCGAAGAGGATTTGGATAAATTCGCTGTTATTCGTTCGGCAGATGCTGCTAAGCGCGCTGATGTGATTCTTCTTCTAATTGATGCTTCTGAGGGACTTGTCAGCCAGGATATTCGCGTAACCTCTTATGCCAGGGACAACAACAAACCTGTGGTTCTGGTTGTCAATAAATGGGATCTTCATTCTCATGGCCTGCAAGATCAACAGAATTTCGTCAAGGAAAGGAAAGCGTATTTGCGTTTCCTTGACTTTGCACCAGTTGTCTTTACCTCTGCCATTAATGCTACCAATATCAATGCCATATTCAAGGCTAGGGATGATATTGAAACGAATCTGAATAAGAAAGTTCCTTCTTCGCTTTTGAATTCCTTAATTAGGCGTGCTCAGCTTGATAATGAGGCCCCGGATTTCAATGGCGGACGTCTGAAAATCAGTTACATTACGCAGACAAAGGATTCCATTCCTACTTTCATTGTATTCTGCAACAATCCAAATTATTTCCATTTTTCCTATAAACGTTATTTGGAAAATGTTATTCGGAAAGAATTCGGTTTTGACAACTGCCCGATTCGATTATTGATCCGTGCCAAACGGGAAGATAATATCGGAAGGAAGTAGTCTTT
>URQF01000020.1 GCA_900549915.1 uncultured Mollicutes bacterium
ATACTTCTTTAATATATCTCTTTGCTTCGGCTCTAAAAGGAACTCCGCAAAAGAAATGCTTAAGAATATAGACTCGGCTCTGTTTAAGGCATATTCTCCAAAAGAAAACGAAAAGATTGATAACAATTTTCATCTCCACTATGCCCGAGGAAGAAATATTAATTTCAGCTATTTTCTTTGGAAAAAAATTCCTGTTGCTGACACAATCGAATATTGGAAGAAAAATTATTCTTTTCTGCATCAATTAACTCCAACTGAAGGAATCGAACTATATAAGAAAGTCGCCCAAGACAGGAAGATAGGGACTGATAATGAAGATTTTAGATATTTTGAAAACCGACTTACCGGAAAGAAAAACAAAGTCGAACCAGTCTGTGAAATTGGTTTTAGCCTTAAATACGAATACTCTGATATTGCAATTAGGGGACTTGATAGATTTGCTAGTGAATTACGTGATGATGTTGACCGTGTGTTCATACTAAGGAAACAAGAAAAAGCATAATCTACTAATTGCATTTATCATTTTCTCCTCCGGTTTTTTGATAATCTCATCAACGAAAAGTGTTATATTGTTCCTAGTTCATCAAGGAGGATGACTCATGGATAATCGAAAATATAGTTTACTATCTGGTCTGTTCCTCTCCTACTTCATTCTCAGCATAACTAATTTTGCATTCGGTTTCATTGCCGTCAGGATCGATAGGATAAATTTCATCAACGCTAACTACATCGGAGTCGGCTTAATAGATATTTTCTCCCTTGCTGTCTGTGCCTTCCTCATCATCCTCTCTTCCATCATCCTAGCAAAAGCAAAAGACAGAAATCATTCCGGAAGGGCAGTCATGCTCTTTGCCAGTATCAGTCTAACCTCTATCTACAGTGCTAACTTCTTCACGGATATTGCCCTCTTATGCTCTAACCTGAATATCAATATAGCCTCCTTTATCAGGCTGATTCTCATCCTAGCTGCTTCTATTGTCTCACTCTGCCTATTAAAGAAAGGATATTCTGCCATAGGCAGAATCATCCTGATTGTCATCGAGAGCATAGCTGCAATTGCCAATATTATTGTTCTCTGCCTTTCCTCCGGTTCCGGTGCAAGGGCAATCATCTATCAGATTACTACCCTTCTCTTCACTATCCTCTCTATCGTCTGCCTCGTCAGGAGGAAACCGATATACCAGGAAGTCAAACAGACTACAGAAGATAAGGCAGACCCTGAACCCTCCCAGAGGGAGAAAGCAGACCTAATCAGGAAATACAAAGAACTTCTCGATAAGGGTGCCATTACTCAGGAAGAGTACGACCAGAAGAAAAAAGAACTGCTCTAACGGATATTGTTCAATTCTTAGCCATCCTAAGCGGATGGCTTTTTTAATGATAATAGGTTAGTTAATCATACACTTGCTGCTTTGCTTTGTTTTTATACTTATGTTCATTAAAAGTATTTTTTTATTAACATTTGTCAGTTTGCGTCATTTTCAGCCAAAAACATTTTCCGTTTTTTTTATTTTTTCGTTTAAAAGATTTGCTGATTTTTGTATCATTTGATTAAGGAAGTGAGCCAGATGAATATTTTCAAGAGAAAAATATATAACAAGCTTCTAGAATGGAAGAATTGTTCTAACGGGACACGGGGTCTTTTACTAGAAGGAGCACGGCGAGTCGGAAAAAGCACCATAGTCAAAGAGTTTGCCGAAAACGAATATCGTTCCTATATCTTCATCGACTTCGATGAAGAAGGAGAGGAAATCCGGAAAATATTCGACGCCGGTTTCCGTGATCTAGATAGTCTTTTCCGCTCACTAAGTCTTTACTATCGCACAGAACTGTTTCCACGTCAGTCACTAATTGTCTTTGATGAAGTCCAACGTTTCCCACGTGCTCACGAGGGAAGGAAATATTTGGTCAAAGACGGACGTTACGATTTTATCGAGACTGGCTCTCTCATCACCTTGAAGCTCCTCTCCAAAGGATTCACCAACCCTAGTGAAGTCGATTACCTATCAAGGTATCCAATGGACTTTGAAGAGTTTCTGATGGCTAGGGGAGATACAGTATCTTATCCAAGGATAAAGGATGCGTTTGAAAGCAGAAAACCATTAGGAGAAGTCGTTAACCGTAAACTGATGTCTTTATTTAGAACCTATAGGTGTGTAGGCGGAAGGCCTCAGGCGGTTGAACAGTACCTATCAGACAAAGTCAACTTCAGTCTGGTAGATAAAGTCAAACGGAATATTGTCAATCTCTATGGTGATGATTTAAAGAAATACGACCTTGAATACCACTCCTTTACCTCTCCAATCTACTCCCATATTCCCGCCTTCCTTTCCTCGCGGAATAAAATGCTGAAGTTCAGCTCGATTAAAAAAGGAGGCCGATATTCCAATAGGCTCTCTTCATTAGATGGAATAGAGAAATCAAGGAGGGGCAATCTCTGTCAGAACACCTCGGATCCGACGGTCGGATTAGGACTCACCTCAATTCCAAGTGATATCAAGATTTATAGCTCCGATACCGGTTTACTTATCACGCAGATTCTAAAAGATAACGAATCCACCTCGAACGATCTCTACAGGAAACTGATTTTCAACAAGCTTTCTATTAATCAGGGAATGTTTCTCGAAAATTCGGTCAGTCAGGCATTAAAAGGAAGCGGACACTCTCTTTATTTCCATACGTTTGAAAATCAGAAAGCAAAATACGAAATAGATTTTCTTGTCCAGCGGAAAGGAAAACTATCTCCGATTGAAGTAAAGTCCTCTTCCTATAACAGTCATGTCTCTCTTGATTGTTTTTTAGAAAAAAACAAAGATAGAAAGAATATCGGTGAGCCAATCATCATCTACACCAAGGATTTAAAAGCAGAAGACGGAATCCTCTATATTCCAATCTATAGGACGGGGCTGATTTAAAGCGGAATTTTTTAGGCCTCTGCTGATTTTCATAGTCAAAAAGACTCGCCTCCTTCTTGTTTTATCGTTTTCATAACGCTTTGAATCCATCATGCTTTTGAATCATTTGCAAGGATAAGGCTAGTCACTTATAATGTTAGGCGTCAAAAGCAAAATCAAAGCGATTTGATGACGCAAAACTATAGGGTCTAACTTAGATTGCCAGTTGCCAATTACGGATAATCATGAAACTCAAGGGTAAAAATGCAAAGCTTATCGCTTTTACCTCCAGGACCATCTTTACATTAGCAACTTTCTTCGCTTCCTCTGTAGCCTGGTTCACTGCCTATCGCAATGTCAAAGCGAATGGCAACGGATTTGAAGTGACAAAAGAAAACTCCATCCTTGAATCCATTGAAATCCATACCCAGAAAGAGAATGCCTCCTCTCCCTTCATCTTCAATGAAGAGATTAGCGGCAGTTATGTTTTCTCCGATACAAACAGCAACACTCTTATCTATCATGGAAACGGAAATACAAAGATCGATATCGGAACCTATTCCGTTACCGATTCACGAAAAGCCCTCCTATTCGTCTATAACTTCAAGCAGGACCAAAGTGAGGATAAGTATCATCCCAAGCTGACGGCAACCTCTACGACAAACGAGGAGAATTCCTTATTCTATTTAGAGAACGGAATACCGAAAAAACAGTTATCCGACAAATATAATGATTTATCCTCAATCATCTCCTTTACTGCTTTTTCCTTCGATGGCAGCAGCTATGATCTATCTAGTCAGGAAAGGAACTTTTCATCCTTTGCCAATTATTCCGTAACAAACGGAATCACCTATAATCAGTCCCTTGATCTTTATCAAAGGACAGGAAAGAGGAAATCTCTCGCTCTTATCTTAAGCTACAACAGCGATAACATCGAATACCTCTATTCTCTCAACCTGTCCAATCCTGCCCTTAATAACGAAAAAGTCCTGTTCGATAACATCGACTTCGTCTTAACCTTATAAGCAATATGAAACATAGAACCGCGTTTATTGTCAGTATCATCGTCTCCGGAGGTATCCTTGCCGCTATCGCCTCCACCATCGCCTGGTTCGATAACAAGACCAGCGTCACCCCTGCTATCATTGAGGGCAGTTCACAGGGTGCTTATTTCGGTGGCGGAGACGGAACGGAAGGCACTCCTTATCTGATTAAAAACCAGAGACACCTTTATAATTTAGCCTGGCTACAGTACTTAGGCGAGTTCAACAAGAACGTAGACAGTGATTCCACTGCTGTTGATAAGCAGTACTATTTCAAAAGGGATGACTCTCTTCAGGCAAACGGATTAGATAGGAGCAGTTTTGTCCTGCCTCCAATCGGAACAGAGAAGAATCCGTTCCTTGGAAACTTTGATGGAAACGATGTTACCATCAACCACCTCACAGTCAGTAATAACTTCAACGATTTAAACAAGCATCCTTATAATGTTACATCTGATTCGTTTAACCAGGAAAATATCCAGATTGTCGGATTTTTTGGCATCATCGGCTCCCATAATGCACTGAGTTATTCTTATTCCTCTGCCATCAATTCTGTTGCCAATCTTTATCTGAACAATGTGACCATCAACACATCTTCCAATAATACTTTGTGTGGTATTTTTGCCGGCTATGCTAACGCCTCGATTTCCTATTGCGGTGTCCACTATGCCACCATCAAAATCGGATCAAACATTACAAAAATCGATGCCTTCAATAACGTCTCATCCTATACCCTGATTGGCGACTACAACCAAGACGGATACGAATGGGAAGATAAACCAGGTGGAGATGTCGGATATGGAACAAGCACTGATATCGGCCAGATTTTTAATGATTTAGGAAGTAAAGAAGGTGCAGCAATAGGCAAAAATACAGCAATTCCTTTCAAAAAAGCAGTTGGTAGTTCAAGGCAAGCGCCTAACGAAAGTCAAAGTAACATTACTATTTATGACACCACTCAGAAGAAAGAAAAAAAGGTCACAGTACCTCATGCTTCTTACTATGAAGCAAGTGACAAAGGAAATAATATCGGTTATTTTGTCGGAAGTGACATCAAAGTCTACAGTAGAAAAGTGCCAGACAATTATGTCTATAATGCTAACGACATCTCAATAGATTATTACAATTCAGATGATAAAACCATTGATCCTAGTGTCCTTGATTATCTAAACTCAAAGAGTTCCTATGGACTAAAAAACGGCCAATACTTAAGGCGACTCAGCGGTAATTCTAGTGATTCTTCAGATTTGGAATACAATTTACAAAAAGGCGACGGTTATGACCTTATTGAAAATGCATCCATTGGAAAATGGAATTCTTCTAACAGCAGAAATGGATATTTGTTATTGCCAAAACGATGTGTCTGGATTACGCCAATAAGAACAGGAAAATTCATTATATTAGCTGCAAATCCTGATGCAAATCCTGATAAAAAAGATTGGGTCTGGCTTGCAATATACAAACTTAAAAGACAGGTTCCAGGTGATTATTCAACCTATTATACTGAAATATCCCCCTTTAAAAGTATGCAATTCAACAATACGGTAAAATATCGATACTTGGCGGTAGATGTAAATGATTTAGATTACGAATATGCTATTGTAGGAATTACTGGAGGCCCCTACATCGCATATTTGGATATCGGTGCAAACGGTGGTGGTTCTACCACAGATAAAGGAAGTATTAGTAAGCTTGATTTTGTTACTGCAGATGCGAATGAAAAGCTGGCTAAGCTTACGGATCCAGGTTATACCGCATCGAACTCTTTCTTCTCAATCAACGGAACCTCTTCTAGTGAATATGTATATTCTTTCCGTAGAATCAATGATTCGATTCTCTATTATGTTTCGCCTATCGGTTCTGGATTCACTATTACAGAAATAGGAACGGGAACCAAGAAGAAAACGGATAACGCTGACTGTAAATCCTAAAGAACAGAAAGGCTTTGTCTTAATCCACATAATCGGACAAGATAGTTCTCTATCTTGTCCTTTTTTCGTGTAAAATGAACAAGAGTGTATATCAAAATGGAAAAAGCATTATTCTTTGATTTAGATGGGACTTTATGGAACTCTGTTAGTTCCATTACAAAAAGCTGGAACAGGACAAGGAAAAGATTGAATCTTCCTTATTCCTTCACGGAGCAGGATATTACAAGCCATAGGGGTCTGACTCCAGAGGAGACAGCCCCGATCGCTTTCCCTGGACTAGAGGAAAAGAAAGCACTTGAGGTCTTCCGGACCTGTGTCAGAGATGAAGTGAAGTTCCTTTATAAGGAACCTGGTATCTTATATCCAGAGGAAAAAGAAGTATTAAGGAAGCTAAAAGAGAAATATCCTCTTTATGTTGTCAGCAATAGTGATGTCGGATATATCGAAAGCTACCTGGATTCCTATTCTTTTAATCATCTGTTCCAAGGTCATCTCTGTGCTGGAGATACCAATCTTCCAAAGTGGAGAAACATTCAGGTATTAAAAGAAAAAGAGAACATTAAGGAAGTCATCTATATCGGAGATACCAAGAAGGATAGGGTGGAATCTCTTCATGCCGGGGTTTGTTTTATCCATGCTGCTTATGGCTTTGGAAACATAGATCCAGATAGGAATCCAATTCATTCCATAAAGGAACTTCCAAGGAAAGTAGAAGAAGTCTTTCGCAAAAATCCTATTAAATAGTTTTTGCTTGAAATAGTTGTATTCGATAATTGTGATTCAAAGGCTGTTTTTTCTTCTTTTTTATCAATTAGCACTTATAATAATGGAAAAAGAAAGGAAATCTAACTCTTATGGCTGAACAATCACAAAGCAGTCAGAAGCCAATGAAACTGAACTACAAACGTACCAGGATCATCGGCTTTGCGTTTTTCGGTATTCTTTTGTTATGGCAGGTCTATGATTCCTGGTGTCCTACTTTCCTCACCGAGTTATTCAAAGAAGCACTCAGTGCAGAAAAAGAAGAAGATGTCCAGTATCTCGTTGGTGTCAGGAGGGCTCTTGATAACTTAACCGCTCTCATCATGCTTCCGATCTTCGGACATCTATCCGATAAGACCCATACGAAAATCGGTAAACGAAGGCCATACATCCTAGTCGGAACATTTGTTTCCGCTATTGCATTCCCGTTCATCCCTGTCTTCTTCCATTACAACAATATTATTGGGGCTATTATCAGGATGGCAATTGTTGTCTTCTTCAGGAGGATGTACCGTAATCCAGCCGTTGCTTTAAGGCCGGATAGGACTCCAAAGCCGCTTCGTTCCCGCGCCAACGGATTAATCAATATCATGGGTTATCTCGGTGGTGCCTGTGCTACCATTGTCGGTATGGTCTTTGTTCTCTCCCAGTATCTAGGCAAGAACGGAGCAACTACCTGGCAGACTGGAAACATCTGGGCTATTGAAGCTCCCTTCCTCATTGCTTCCGTCTTAATGGTTATTTCTGCTCTTATCCTCTTTATTAAAATCAAAGAAAATAAGATTGAAGCAGAAAGGGCAGAAGAAAGGAAACGCGGAGAAGAAGAAGCTGCAGTCGAAGACAAAGTCACCGATGATGCTCTAAGGAGCAAGGCCAACAAGACAAGGTTGATCCTGATTCTTGTCGCTGAATTCTTCTGGTTCAGGGCAGATAACGGCATCGGAACCTTTATGGGGAACTATACTCTTTATTATCTCAAGAGTTCCACCCGTGCTTTATCCGTTAATACGATCTTAGGCGGTGTCGGTTCCGTCATCGGCTTCATTGTCGGTGGCCTGCTTGCTGAAAAACTCGGCCGTAAATGGACCATTATCTCTGGACTTAGCTTAACAGCTTTATCCTTAGCCTTCTGGGTCATCAGGACCTTTGCGATTCCAGTCAAGGTTCCCGCACAAGGTGAATACAATGCCTTCCCTATCTATATCTATGCCATCTGGTTCCTCAAAGGTCTTGGCATGTCCCTTGTCCACGTCAACTCCTTCCCGATGGTTGTTGAGCTCTGCTCAAGCAAGAAGATCGGTCGTTTTACTGGTTATTACTATGCTGCTTCCATGGCTGCACAGACCATTACTCCCTGCCTGCTTGGCTTGCTTCTTCTTCATCCGAACTTCGGATGGAACTATCTCCCGGTCTATGCTCTCTGCTGCAGGGCTGTCGCCTTTGTTATCTTCTTCTTTGTTAAGAACGTTAAGACAAAGAAAACAACAATCAAAAAAGGACTTGCTGCCCTTGATCAGGATGACTAAAGAATGAAAAAAGAAGAATTAATCAAAGATCTGAATCCCTTGTTCTTCAAGGGATGTGCACATCGTGGACTCCATACCAAGGAATTCACAGAAAATGGAAGGAAAGCCTTCCAAAATGCCCTCGACCACAATAGGGCAATTGAACTCGGTGTCCATCTTACCAAGGACAATCAGCTGATTGTTGTCCATGACTCTGATTTAAAGAGAGTCACTGGAAAAGAAGGTATTGTAGAAAATAGGACAATCCAAGAAATCAAAGACAACTACCGTTTATTAGACGGGGAACAGCTTCCTACCTTCCAAGAAGTTCTAAGCTTAGTCAAGGAAAAGGTTCCAATGCTCGTTGAACTAAAGACCTATCAGGGAAACAATGGTCCTCTGGCAAGAAGAGCAAGAGAAGAACTAAGCAAAATCAAAGACAAGAGAAACTTTAGGATTATTGCCTTTGATCCAAGAGCCTTGATTCGCAGGAAGAAAACAAAGATCCATACTTCCTTACTGATTGCAAAGCAGAGAGAAGATGTGTTCTTCTTCCGCCATTTCTTTGACTCCGTCGATATCGAATGGGTCAGGCTGAAAGAGAAAAAAGTCAGGAATTACCAGAAGAAGCACCTTCTGAATTCCTGGACCATCAACAGCGAAGATAAACTTGAAATATCACTCCACTACGCAGACAGGATCACCTTCCAGGGACTGCCGGCAGAGTTGATTCGTTCTAAAATCGAAGAGAAAAAATAAAATTATGCCTGAAGCAAAAAGCTTCAGGCATTTTCTTTTCATGAAGTCCTTTCCTTGCTATAATGTTTTCCGCACCGGCCCTGTAGCTCAGTTGGATTAGAGCACCTGACTTCGAATCAGGGGGCCAAGGGTTCAAGTCCCTTCAGGGTCACCAGAAAAAGGGTCCTCCGTTCCGGAGAACCCTCTTTTGTTTTAAAAGAACAACTACTTTTTCTTTCTCGGCTTAAGGTAATTCAGAAGGATATAGACAAGAATCAGAACAACAATGGTAAGGATCAGAACGAGATACCTTGCTAAGAAGGACACTTTGTGATCAAAGAAATAGAAATTGCAGTCCGTTGAGTTTTTTAAGCCATCAATGAATTTATCATCCCTTCCAGCTTCCCGCCTTGCCAGAAGCACTCCGTTCAGAGAATGGTTCCGCATCAATACCGTTCCATAGACGCTTGGCAAGAAACCAGAGATGTTCTGAAGTACTTTATTAAAAGTACTAATCGGCCTATAGGCACCGCTGATGAATCCGTATCCAGCAGAAACAATCGTACCAATCGCAGCAATTTGTCCCTGACTAGTCAAGAAGAAGTTAATCAAGGAAGACAGTGCTGTTCCGAAAAGGGAAAGCAGGAAGACGTCTAGTAACAGAAGGAAGACATCCGCAGCACTCCTATACCATCCGATTATGCCAAGATAGATAAAGCAAAGAGCGGCTGCACAATAGCAGATAAGAAGAGTCGAAACCAGAGTTGAGAGATAATAAGCTAAGGCAATGATGGATGGCTTAGCTGGCGAAATCCGGAAGTCCTTGATGGTTCCATTAGCCTTATCCTGAACCCTTAAGAAGTTTGAGCAGAATGCGACTGTAACACAGGATACAGCAAGCATCGAGGAGATAATCTGTGCTCCTGCAAAGCCAGAGACAATTTTGTCGGAGAGGCCTAAGGACTCTGGAATAGACTGTTTGTAGATGTTGCCAAGAAAAGTCCTATAGAGAACAAGAAGAATGGCCGGTGTAATAAGAGAAGTAAAGAACCTTCCTTTATCTTTAAAGAATAATTTGATGTTTCGTTTCCTAAGTGAGGACAAGATGCTCATTGGTTGTTTCCTCCGCTTAAGTCCTTACCAGTCACGGCAAGGAAGACATCATCCCTCTTTCCTTTTGTGATTTCGTAATCCACAAAGACATCGGGATGGGATAGAATCAGTTCCGTTGCTTCTTTTGTGTTCTTGACCAAGATTCGGAAAGAATCTTTTCTTGCCTCGTAACTATGTCCGAGTTTCTTTACCGCTTCTTCCTTCGTGTTATAGATTGTTATATAGTCGCCAGTATACTTATTCTTCAGTTCAAGACAAGTTCCTTCCTCTGCAATCTTTCCATCATCCAAGATAACAACATAATCCGCATCGGCAGCTTCTTCCCTATAATGAGTCGTCAGAAAGACAGTCCTATTGTCTTTCTTCCGAAGAGAGGAGATAACCTCCCACAGATTTTTTCTCGTCTGCGGATCAAGTCCAGTCGTTGGTTCATCCAGAATTAGAATCTTAGGGTGATTCAAAAGAGCTCTTGCAACATCAATCCGTCTTCTCTGACCGCCAGAGAGCTTTCCGACTGGCCGTTTTAATAAGTTCTTAAAATCCAGAAGAGAAGAAAGCTCCTCGAGTCTGTTCTTGAATTCTTCTCCCTTGATTCCATATAAGGAAGCACGGGATTCTAGATTATCGTAAACAGAAAGACGGGAATCTAACACCGATGACTGAAAGACAACACCAAGTTCTTTCTTAATTTCATCGAGTTCCTTATCCAAATCATGTCCATCAATTTCAATCGTTCCACTATCTTTCGAAAGCTGTCCGCAGAGAATATTAATGGTTGTGGATTTACCAGCTCCATTAACACCAAGAAAAGCATAAAGCTCTCCTTCTTTCACTCGCAAACTCAAATCTTTTACAGCCTTAACATCTGCAAATGATTTGTTCAGATGATCAACCCGGATAATGTCATTCATCTTACTGCTCCTTTCCGAAAGGAATAAAAAGTATTCCAATAGAATCTTGTCTACCTATTTGCAATTCGCATAAATAATACCATGTATAAAGTAAAAAGCAAATTTTAAATTTACGATAGCCATTGGAGCTCAAAAGAACGGAACAGAGGATAAACCAAAAACAAAGAAATCAACGGAAACTTAAAATATAGGAAGCCAAATGGAAAAACCATCTTAGAGATCTATAAAATTGGTTTTCCTGCCTTTTTAAGGCAAGCCAGGCTCTCTGTCATGATGTTTGCAGTTCTCTTAATTATAGGAACATGTAAAGATACTTCTCTTAAAGAACTTCTATCCGGTAGTTACGGAATTTACTATAAGCTCAGGCAGATAGCACGGTTTGCTGCTTTTGGATTATCCAATGCAACAATTTCCATGGTCTCCTATAACTATGGAAGGAAAAACAGGAAGCGAGTAAAGAATTGTGCAAAGCAAAGCATTTTAGCTACTAGGATTGTGACTTTTGTTATTACTATCCTCTATGAATCCTTAGCTGGTCCTATTAGCTCCTTATTTGCTTTGACTGTTACTTCTTCCGCCACTGAAAAAGACGAACTCATCAACAGGTGCAAAAGGGGCTTGTATATTGCATCCTCTGGATATATCTTCATGGGAATCTATATTTCAATCCAAGGAGTATTGCAAGGATTGAATAAGGTATATTCTCCAGTTTTGATTTCCTTTTTCCGACTTCTTCTATTTCCGCTTCCGTTCTGCTTCTTATTCCTTTTCTTAGACAAGAACGGAATCCTGTTCTGGGCATCATTCCCTATCGCAGAAGTCATCACTTGTGGTTTTTCTTTCCTTTTCCTGCATCATGCTAGGAAAAGCAGACCTCAAGCAAAAGACTGAAACCGCTTTTCTCAATAGAAGGGAGACAAAAGGAATAAAGTAATGGACGTTAAATAGTCAATTACATTGTTATTATTATGAGTGAAACAAAAAAGAAATCCTTTGCCGAAAGGGATCTAACCAGTGGAAAACTATTCTGGAAAATCCCTCTTTTTGCCATCCCGATGGCTTGTTCAACCGTCCTACAGCTTCTCTTCTCGACAGTCGACCTCTTCACCGTTGCAAACTACGGAGGCGGATCGAACTCCAGGTCTGCAATCGGATCCAACACCGCATTAATTAACCTTGTTGTTACCTTGTTTGTCTCCATGGCACTTGGCTCTAACGTTGCCATTGGAAACGAAAGAGGTGCCAGAAACAAGGAAAGAGCGGCCAAAGTCATGGGCAACTCCTACTTCCTAGCTATCTGTGCCGGCATTATCGTCGCCATCTTTGGATATTTCAGGACTCCTGTCCTTCTCGGATGGAGGAATACTCCAAAAGATATCTTAGAGAATTCCACCACCTACCTTCACATCTACTTCCTCGGAAGGCCGTTCTTGATTCTTTATGATTTTGGTGCTCAGCTTAGGATGGGTCTTGGAGACTCCAAACGTCCTTTGTTAATCCTTGGTGCCTCTGGAGTCATCAACGTCATCGCTGATTTCCTCTTTGTCATCTATGGACATAGGGATGTCGCCGGTGTCGCCTATGCAACGGTCATCAGCGAGGCCTGCTCTGCTCTCTTCGTCACTCTCTTCCTTATCTTCAACCACAAAGGATTCGTACGTCTGAACATCCATGAGCTCATCCCACAGAAAGATGTCCTTCTCGAAATCCTTAAAATCGGTATTCCATCTGGATTGCAAGGTCTTGGCTTTGGAATCCCGAACGTCTTAATCCAATCTTCGCTTTATTCCATCCATGGTCTTACCTTAGCAGGACAGCTTATCAGCGATGATGAAATCGTTGCCGGAAGCGCAGCTGCCAACACCATTGAAAACTATGTCTTCGCAATTACGGATTCCTGTGCAGCAGCCTGTATCTCCTTTGTCGGCCAGAACTTCGGTGCCAAAAAGGAAGAAAACGTAAAGAAAGTCTTCTGGTACAGTCAAATCTGGATGGCAATCTTCACTTCAATTGCCGTTTGTATCGCTAGGGGCTGCTCCGAGCCTCTGTTAAAGATCTTCTTGACGAAGACACAGGATGGCGAAGTCGTTAACCAGGAACACGCTATTCTTGCCGGCCAGGAACGAAGGAAGATTGTTATTACAAGGGAAGTACTCAATGGTATCAGGGATGTCGACAGTAACTACCTGCGTGGAAGGAAACACTCTTTAGCACCAGCCCTGATTATTCTCTTTGGAGCTACGGGAAGCCGTATCCTGTTCCTTTATACGATCTTCCCGATTGAAACGTTCCACACCAGGATTTGGCTCTATGCCACCTTCCCGATCTCCTGGGTTCTCATCGATTTGATTTATATTCCAATCATTCTCCATCTGCAGAAGAAATCCTTTGCGAAGTTCCATGAAACAGAGGCAATGCCTTCTGCTAAGAATAATTAGTTATAGCTAACTCATAAAAACATAACTTTACATGCCTGTCCCTAGCTGAAAAAACAGCTAGAAACAGGCTTTTTCTTATGAAAGTACTTTTCTTCTGCTATCATAAAGAAGTATATTTATTATAGGAAGTAATCATCTTTATGAACCAGCCAAAGGTAATTGATGTTCACGAAAGCATATTCGCCCCGAATGGAAGAGAGGCGGATGATTTAAGAAGGGAACTGAAGCAGAACCATACCTTCTTATTGAATGTAAGGTCCTCTCCAGGAGCCGGTAAGACCACTTTATTGATTAATCTGATCAACCGAAGGAAATCTGATTTTGCCATCGGAGTCAGGGAAGCTGATATTGATTCCTCTGTCGATGCAATCTCCGTTGCAGAGAAGACCGGAGCAAAATCCATCCAAGTCCATACGGGAGGAAGGTGCCATCTCGATGCCACTAGGACAAAAGAAGCCATCACAGCGCTCGATGAAAAAGGACTCGACTTCCTGATTCTCGAAAACGTCGGAAATCTAGTCTGCCCAGCAGAATTCGATACCGGGGCATCCAGGAACAGGGCTCTTCTATCCATACCGGAAGGAGATGACAAACCAGAGAAATATCCCTTGATGTTCGAAAAAGCAGATGTAGTTGTCATCACAAAGAGGGATACAAAGGAATACTTCGACTTCGACTTCGGATTTGCTGAAAAATGGATTAAGAAACGAAATCCGGATTCTGTCATCATCAAAGTATCCGCTAAGAGCAATGAAGGAAGGGATGAGTTAGCCAAATTCAGGAAAGAAAAAATAGAAAGGTGGAATAAATAGCCATGCCAGAGCAGTACAAGTTAAATCCGGAGACGATTTCGAAATACGAGAATGCCGTTCCTAAGAACAAAGACGAAGAGCGCTACTTCAAAAAGCTGTGCAAAGTAGGACAGAAGATTACCGATAACGTCACCACCAAGCTTGGCGGTGTCAAAACAAAGGACCCTGAATTCTGGGGATTACGCGAAGTCATCTCGGAAAGAGAGTGCGACATCGTTTTAAAAAGGAAACAGCGTAAGTGGTATACCTTCGATGAGCTTTATGAAAAGAACAAGAAGGAATTCGAACCACTCGATTTCAAGAATACACTAGACCAGCTCTGTGTCCATGGTCTTATCGAATACGACTATGGAGATCATTATGATGATAATGGTCCGATCAAAGATGCTCCAAAGGAAAAACGTTTTCGTCTTTCCTATTTCGTTCCGGGCTCTGCTGAATTATTCAATTCCACGAAAGACAGAGTCGATAAGGCTCCAGCCGTTGCTTCCTTCTTCGAACGTAGGACTTTCCTCCCGCTTGAAAAAATCACCTCGATGGTCCGTCCTGGCGGTGATGGTATCGGAAGGCACGTCATCCCAGTCGAAAAAGCCATCGAAAGTAACAACGAAGCTGTCAAGCTCGAAAAGATCTCCTACTGGCTTAAGAAATACCAAGGCCATCTTTCTGCCGGTATCTGCTCTTGCCGTTATTCCCGTACAAAATTAGGGGAAGGCTGTGCCGATGATCCAAGGGATTGGTGTATCCAGGTCGGTGATAGGGCTGATTACACCGTTGAAACAGGACGTGCACACTACATCACCAAAGAAGAAGCCTTAGACATTTTAAAGAAATCCGAAGAAAACGGATTTGTCCATCAGATCACAAACATCGATGGCGAAGACCATATCTTCGATATCTGCAACTGCGATGTCAAGATTTGCAACGCTCTCCGTACTTCGCTTTTATACAACACTCCGAACAGGAGCCGTTCCTCCTACACAGCGAAAGTAGATCCGAAGAACTGCGTCGCCTGCGGCTACTGCGTCGAATCCTGCCCAGCCGGTGCCGTCAAACTTGGTCAGAAGCTCTGCACGAAAGAAGGCCCGAGGACCTATCCTCAGGCTCCGCTTCCGGATAAAATCCACTGGGGCAAATATGCCTGGGATGAGAACTATCGTGATACCGCCCGTTACAACACCTATAAGAGCGGTACTGCTCCCTGCAAGACCGCTTGCCCGGCCCATGTTCCAGTCGAAGGCTATCTCAAGCTTGCAAGCCAGGGACGTTACAAAGAAGCTCTTGCTTTAATCAAGAAAGAGAATCCGTTCCCAGCCGTCTGCGGACGTGTCTGCAACCGTAAATGCGAAGCAGCTTGTACCCGTGGAACCATCGATCAGGCTGTTGCTATCGATGAAGTCAAGAAGTTCCTTGCCGATAAGGAAATCAATGAAAAAGACCGTTACATCCCAGAGAAGATCGTTGCCAAAGTCAATGGCGAATGGGATGAGAAGATTGCCATCATCGGTGCCGGCCCGGCTGGTTTAAGCTGTGCCTACTATCTTGCAACGATGGGATATAAGCCGACCGTCTTCGAGAAGAACCCTCTTCCGGGCGGCAGGAGGCGTTATGGAATCCCGTCCTACAAGTTGGAAAAGAATGTCATTGATGCTGAAATCGATGTTCTCCTTAAGCTCGGCGTTGAAATCAAATGCGGAGTGGAAGTCGGAAAAGATGTTACCATCGATGAACTGAAGAAACAGGGATACAAAGCCTTCTATGTCGCTATCGGTTGCCAAGGCGGAAAACGTCCTGGCGTCAACAATGACACTGCCGAAGGTACTACGATTGCTGTCGACTTCCTTAAGAAAGCAACCGAAGACCAGAACCAGGTCTTAGATGGCGATGTCGTTGTCATCGGCGGTGGAAACGTTGCTATCGACTGCGCTCGTACCGCTCATCGTTTCAAAGCCCAGTCTGTCTCTAGGTGCTGTCTGGAAAGCCGTGATATCAGGCCGGCAAGCAAGGAAGAGATTGCTGAGGCGGAAGCCGAAGATATCTCCATCTATCCAAGCTATGGTCCGAAGGAAGTCTTGGTCGATGAAAATGGACATGTCTCTGGCATTGTCCTGAAGAAATGTGTCCAGGTCATTGATCCGGAAACAAAGAAATTCAATCCGAAATACGATGAAACGATCACTAAGACAATTCCTTGCCGTCATATCATCTTCGCTATCGGACAGAGCATTGTCTGGGGCGATTTACTGAAAGACACCAAAGTCACTTTCTGGCATGGAAATTATCCTCTTGCCGACAAGTTCACTTATCAGACTGCTGATCCGGATATCTTCGTCGGTGGTGATGTCTATACCGGTCCGAAGTTTGTCATCAATGGTATTGCCGAAGGTCATGAAGCAGCGGAGTCCCTCCATCGTCATGTCCACGAAAATGCATCTTTGACCATCGGCCGTGATCGTCGTTACTTCATCGAATTCGATAAATTCGATATCAAGCTCGATGACTATGACCATGCTGGACGGGAAGAGGTTAAGAACAATGATGCTTCCTTTGACCAGAAGAGGAGCTTCCGTGACGGACATGGTACCTTCACCGAAGAACAGGTCAAGAAGGAAACGGCACGTTGTCTTGAATGCGGCGCCTCCATCGTTGATCCCCATAAGTGTATCGGCTGCGGCATCTGCACTACTCGCTGCCAATTCGATGCTATCCACCTTGTCCGTGACCATCCGGAAAGGACCGATAGGCGTAGGGCAGAAGATAAGATCACTGGTTTAGCCGGCTATGCCCTCAAACGTGGATTCAAGATTATTGCCAATTCTGGTTCGAAAGAAGCCAAGGAAAGGCGTAAGAAACGTAAGGCTTTCAAGAAAGACAAGGAATTCGCAAAGAAGTATCCGCATACTGGTAATTCCGTGAAATACGATGCATGAACTAGGCATTGTCTTCCACATCATCAAGGAAGTTGATAAGATTGCCGAAGACAACCACGTGGATAAAGTGACGAAAGTCACTCTCGAAATCGGAGAGGTCTCCGGCATTGTCCCCTCCTACAGGAAGGACTGCTGGGACTGGGCGGTTGAGAACAGATCCAAGCATAGGAAAGGCTGTAAGCTCGACCTTGAAGTCATCAAGGCAATCAGCTACTGCAACACTTGCAAAAAGACCTATCCGACAACAGAAACCGGTAAGAAGTGTCCTTACTGCAATGGTGATGATACCTATCTTGTTTCTGGAAACGAGGCTAGTATCAAGAACATCGAAGTCGAATAAATAGCCGCTCCCATCTGGGAGCGGTTTTTATTTGTGTTTCTATCAATCATAACAAATTGCTTCTTTTTGCTTTATCTATTTTTCTTATTCTTTCTATGAAGCATCAATGCTGTAAATCCAGCAAGAATCATTATAAAGAACACACCAAAGGAAAAGAAGAAGAATGGATGGAAAGCACAGCACTGGAATGGTTTAAGGATATTATCGTAATAAGGATTGATGGGTTCCATGGAATAATAGTAGTATCCTTCTGGCTTTGTAAAAGATTCCATCCTAATATTCTTATTTACTTTTGGTAAAAAGAGGAAAAAGTAGCACCGGATTCTCGTCAGTAGAGAAGGGAGAGTCTCCATTAGATTCCTGAAAAGCAAAGAAGACAAAGAAAAGATAAGCAAGGAAGAAGACAGCTGACGACAGATAATAATAGAAACTATGATCCGTATTCCCGCTTTCATGGAGGACATCAACCGGGCTCAGAATAGAATCAAACAAAAGAGAATAAAGTTTTTCCATCAGAGTAAAAATAAATGTTACAAAAAGAATTCGCATTTATGAAATTGTGTAACCCTACAAATTATCCCTAAAAAAGGATAGTAAAGAAATATATTAAAGTTATCCTATGTCATATAGCGCGTTATTACTACATTCTT
>URQF01000021.1 GCA_900549915.1 uncultured Mollicutes bacterium
CAGGCAGGTGCCTTTGGGCCGAAACCTGCGGATGAATTCCGGGTATGCTGTTTTTCTCACGTGTATAGTATACAGCATACAATCCAATATCTTCAAGAAAAAAGGAAATGCCCTAATCAACAGCATTTCCCCTTTCTTGCGATTGCCCTATCACTGTCCTTGATCCAGAGGACTACCAGGCTATTGCTTCTACCTACGAAGCAAGTGTTAGGGATGCCGCTGCTCTTGCTGCTCTGACTATCAAGGATGGTGCTAAATTTGTTTCAATTTCCGCTGTTTCTGTCGCTTCTAGTTCCTTTGATTTAGGCGAGAATAGCGTCAAAGTGGTTGGCAAGAATGTTGCTGATGGCTTCTATGATGTCAAAGGTTATATTTATCTCAATAATGCAAAATACTATAGGTATGTGACAGAAGCTAAGGCTGCTGCTCGTCCTTCTGCAACTGCTCTTACCTTCAAGCTTGGCGAGAAAGCAAATATCCAGTTAGGAAGAACTCTTACTTTAGAAGTCGAGCAGGCTCCGATTGGTGCTAGGGATGAGCTTACTTGGTCTGTATCCGAAAATGCACACGCTACGGTTGCAAAGGGTGTTGTCACTCTGACCGATGAAGCTGCTGTTGGAGATACTTTCACTGTTACTGTTGCTTCTTCTGTTAATGCTGAAGTCAAAGCCTCTATCGCTGTCACCGTTATTGCTAAGGCTGCTACACAGACTGTTGAAATCAATGCCAATGAATTCACTCCTACTGAACAAAATGCTGTAATAGATACCACCCTTAAGAACATTAAATTCAATTTGTCAAAAGGAATTGCTACTGCCAAATATCTCAATGTATATAAAGGCCAGTCTTTGACTATCTCCATTGCATCTGGATCAATTACCATGATTGTCTTTACTTGCAACGCTAAAGACGCAGCAAAGCAAGGACCTGGATGCTTCGAACTCACTTCTGAAAAAGGTGCTTATAGTTACTCTGGGTACGATGGAACTTGGACACTTGATGAAGGCACGAATTCTATTTCCTTCAAGGCTGCTTTAAATCAAGTCCGCATTTCTAAATTCACCATTACGTACAAAGCCTAGCCATTTTCAGAAGATTAGATTAGAGATGTTAAGGGGGAGCCATCGAAAGATGGCTCTCTTTT
The DNA here is from genome assembly GCA_900549915.1 of uncultured Mollicutes bacterium. Taxonomy (GTDB): domain Bacteria; phylum Bacillota_I; class Bacilli_A; order RFN20; family CAG-288; genus Enterosoma. The sequence goes on from URQF01000021.1 coordinate 1,145, forward strand.
TTTCTGGGCTATATGGAAATTTTGACTGAATCTCACGAGTCTCGGTTTTTGAAAAACTAAATGGATTTTCCTTTTATGGCAAAGAATTTCTTTGATTCAGAATTTATCATAGAACACTAACCTAAATTTTGATTTTAAAAACCTTTGTTTTTAAGATCCTATAAATAGAGGCTTGATAGATGAATTAATGCTTTTAAAAAGGGAAATTGCTATTGACATTTCGGGGGGGGGAGGGTATAAGTTCATTATAAGAGGTAATCACAAATGAAATTAAGACAAATCCGATATGTTCTTCCCCTTCTTGCTTTTCTTGCAGTTTCTAGTTATGGATGTTCGAATAAGATAGAAAACAATCCTTCTGACACAGGCAATCCGCTTTCAGCTACTAGCGTAAAAGGAAATGCTAGCAATTCGGAAAGTAACAAGAAAGACGAAGCCGGCATAGAAAACAATCCTTTTGACACAGACAATCCCCTTTCAGCTACTAGCGTAAAAGGAAATGCTAGCAATTCGGAAAGTAACCACAAAGAAGAAGCCAGCAGTGAAAAATTCCTTTCCTTCTCTGTGCTGGATGAATCAGCAAAAACATGCAGTGTAGCTGGCTTTAAAGAAGATTCTACTGGTGATGAACCAACAGATATTGTTATCCCCTCTGCTCATGATGGATATAAAGTTATATGTATTGGAGACTATGCCTTTTGGAACAAAAAGATTAAGTCCATTAAAAGGCAAGAAGGAGTAGAAACAATTGGAGAAAATGCTTTTACTGGATGCGACAATCTGTCATCGGTCACTCTTCCATCTACAATCACCTCATTAGGACGGAGTAGCTTCTCTCAATGTTCTTCACTGGCAGAGATTTCTCTTCCTTCGGCCTTGGAGTCTATTGGTAAATGGTGCTTCAGCTATTGCTCTTCTCCATCTTCCATTGCTATCCCCGACAAAGTTAAGACAATTGAGGAGCATACATTTGAAGAGTGCCTATCTTTACAAAACGTTACCTTTGGAAAAGGAGTGGAAACAATTGGAGAATCTGCTTTTTATAAAAACGGAATCGAAAGTCTCACCCTTCCAGGAAATATAAAGACTATATCTGCTCGTGCGTTTGAAAAATGCGAGTCTCTTACTGGAGTTGAGTTCTCACAAGGCCTTACCACTCTCGGATCTTTAGCGTTTCTTAATTGCAGCAGCTTACAAGAAGTTGCACTTCCGGATAGCTTAACAGAGTTCGTGTCAGGCTCATCTGCTTTTGGTTCTGGATCTCAGTTCAAAGGTTGCAGTTCTCTTTCTATTGTCTCCTTAGGCAAAAGAATGACGACTATTCCCGAAGAAAGGTTTAGGGAATGTGCGAAACTAACTAAAATCTATATTCCAGCAAGTGTTAAGGAATTGAAATATCATTCGTTAGGCTATCCAACCAGTGTTAAGGATATCTATTATGGCGGAAGTGAATCTCAATGGAACAAAGTTGAAATCGGTGAATACGATAAAAACGATATTACCTCTTCTGCAACCATTCACTACAATTCAACGGGATTACCGGAATAACGCCTAATATCCGGAATAAAGAAAACTTTGAAAAAACAGATTCTTCCCTCAGTGCTAGAATCTGTTTTTTCATTGGAGTGAAAATCTTATTAGCACAGAATAGTTTGATTTTGGTTGTATTGAATTAGAAAGCAAACTTTTTTATGAATTCGGTGTTTTGAATAACTTCGATTCGGCGAAATGATGAACTCTTTTAGTCTTTCAGATAGTTAATTGGAATAATAAGAATTCCTTCTTTTGTCTTATAACAGGGACCATGACTTGTTACAATGGCAGAAAATAAAGGTGGTTTGTTTCCGCTTGAAATCCTCTTTGATTGGAAGCGGCTTAAAGAAGAAATACCCGCTTTGATATTATCTGGTGAATAAATTTTGATTTCAATGGCGGCATAGTCTCCATTTGGTATTTCGATGATAGCATCGACTTCTTGACCATTGCTGTCTAAGTAGTGCTTCCTGACGCCTTGGATGGATTGGGAGTAGATGGATAAGTCATGGATAGCAAAATCTTCAAAGAAAAGACCGAAGGAATCTAAGTCGTTAAGCAGATCCCCGGGCTGGATTCCTAAGGAAGCAAGTGCCATGGAAGTGTCATAGAAATGATAGGTTGGAGAAACACGGACTGAGACAGAAGAACGAAGGTTCCTGTTCTTTGCAGGCCTATCGTAAATCAGGAATATGTTCTTAAGAATGTTTAGATAAGAGCTTAGTGTATCTTCATCAAGGCTTTTTCTTTCTCCGGAGGACAGAATATCTTTCACCATCGTTGTCTTTTTTGCTTCGGTAGAGATATTCCGTGCGACTTCTTTTAAAACTGATTTTAAAAGGTCAACATTTTTGTTCTGGAAGAATTCGGAAAATTCATCACTTTCTCCCTCCGCTGTGAAAAGAACGTCATAATAGTTTTTCGTTGCATCGATTGCATATTCTTTCTCGGCTTTACAGGAAATCGGCCAACCTCCGCGGCACCTAAGATAGGCAATATCTTTCAATGAAATAGGATTTCCTTCTGGATAGATCGTAGGAACGCTCCTATCTGGATTCTGAAAAAGGGCGGAAAGAGAAACAAGTCCGTTGGATTCTCCTGACTCAAATAAGGACAGTGTCTTGAGATTCAGAAAAGAAACTCTTCCCGCTCCATTATGCTGGATTTTCGATGGATCCAGAGGTGTTGTGCTTCCTGTCAGGATATATTTCCCAAATTCGTATTCTTCATCTAGATCATTTCGGATAAGATTAAAAATCTCAGGCACTTTTTGCCATTCATCGATTAGATGCGGAGAGCTTCCAGAGAGGGTAGAGAGAGGATCGACTTTGGCCAATGCAATAGCCTGGTTGGATTTCAAAAGAGTTTCGCTTTTTGCAATCGTTCTGCTTAGTGTTGTCTTTCCACAGGCTTTGGGACCTGTGACAATAACACATCCAGATGTGTGCAGCTTTCTTTCCAGTGCCTTTTCAGCGATTCTATAGAAGCGTTTTTTCTTGTTCATAACAATAACCTCTTTTTTATTATAGTATAGATTCGGTGCTTTGAATAGTTTTGATTCGGTGAAATGAATAATTTATGTTTCTTTCGGGCATGTAAAATTTGCTGAATTGGAACAAAAAAATACTTTCATAGAAAAAGTCCTGTTCCACAGACAGGGACAGGACTTTATTCCTTAGCACTGGAAGAGGACTAATAGCTTATTAGTGGGGATTGCAGAAGAGGTATCAAGACGATAGCCGACCTGAGCACTCAACCTCTTTCCATCGACTTGTTTCGAGTAGATATAGGAAGTGTTTCCGTCCTTGTCTTTGACTTCACTCTTCGTAAAGGCATTTGCTTCGAATAGACTCTGGATTGTGTTTGTGGCTGTCTTTGCTGTTTTCTAATCTAGAACATCGGTTTCAATTTGGTGAAGACTCTTTCCGCTCTTGTCTTTCAGCTGGCGGTAACTTGCTTTCTCGAGAATGGTATCCGAGAGAACACGATTGGAGAAGAAGCAGACCTTATCATAGATATCATCGAAGAAAACAGAAGCAGAAAGCTTCAGTCGCTTCTCAATAAGACTATGGTACTTGTCTTTGCTTAAGTAATTATCAAAGCTTCCCGGATAGTAGAAGACAACATAGGAGACAAGATGATTGGCATCACCATACCTGATGGAGAAGAGCCAGGTCTTATCTTTGGAAAGGTACTGGCGGATACTTAAACCCTGATAGTCATTCAGCTTCAAGGAAATGTCATAGGAGAGATTCTTCCTCTTTTCATCAAAGGCAGGAAGCGGATTGCTCCTTGCTTCTCCTACGAGTGCACAGCTATTATCGCTTTCATTGTCGGTGTTGCGATAGTAGTTATAGGTACCATCTAATTCCGGGAAATCTTCTAAAGTGAGGCTCTTTTCGTCTTCTAACTTGATATCGTTCCTGAAGTCGATAATATGACTATATTGGTTAACACCTTTCCTGGTATCCCGGATATCCTTTAGTTCTGCGATTTCGGTTTTTCCGATATCATAGACTTTTAGGGAAAGGACATTGGTGATGGTGTAGACTTGGCTGTCCTTGTTCAAATCTTTTCCTGTTGTAAGAGTGATACTGGATATTTCTTCTTTGCTGAAGCCAAGACCTTCAAAGAAGGAAGAAAGAGCAGAAGCAGAAAAAGTATAGGAAGTATCATCGCTAGACAACGATTTTGTTAGTTCTTCCGTATCAACCTGCGGACGGAAGTCAAAGGAAGGAGAAGAGTAGAGGGATTGCAGCCTATATTTCTCACCTGTTTTGGAATCCACATAGTAGTCATTATTGACTTCGTACTTTAAGACATTGTCGTCTTTGTAGAAGGAAGCGTTCAAGACACCGTCTTTGTTGAGGAAGATCCTTTGGTTGACCGTTCCGTTCTTTTCCTTAATGTCGATGTATTCGTGGCTCTTGTCAAAGATACCATTGGAGAATCCAGTATCGGTAAACTTAGCTAGATAGCTGATATTTCCGTTTGTGAATTCTAGAGTATAGTTTGTCCTTGTACTAAGAGACGAAACCTGCTCCCGGATTCCTTTATAGGTATCCACGACATTGACGGTAAAACTAGTGGAAGCAATAGGGAAGTAGTTGTTCTTAGAGGATACAGTGACTTTGATTTCACCGGCTTCCGTGAACTTCTTTCCGTCAAAATCCGTTTCATAGTTTGTTGTCTCCTGCTTCTTGGAGACTTCCCCTTCAATATAAGTGACAAGACTCACCTTCCTGCCGGTTTTATCGAAAGTGTCTCCGGTGTTATAAGTGAGCTTTGTCGGAAGAGAGGAAACCTCAAGAGCATAGGTTTTATAGTCTTTCTTTGGATAGATAGTGACAGCAAGCTCTGCTTTTTCGTCTTGATACTGGGCATAGACAGTCACTTTGCCTTCTTTTAACGGAGTCAGGACACCTTTGTTAGAGATGACAGCAATCTTGTCATCATCAACGGAAAAGATGACCCCTTCTTTGTTTGCTTTGTATTGATAGGTATTACCAAGATAGGCTTTACTATCGCCTTCGATTTTCAGTGGTTCTTCTATCACAGTCGGTGGATTACAGGCAGCTAAGGCAGAACCAGAGGCAAAGAAAAGAGAGGATAAAAGAAGGAATTTAATTCTCCGTTTCATTTTACTTCGTTATGCTCACTTTTTTCTTTTTCAATCTGTTCCGCTAGTCCTGGAATGACGGTTGTTCCGATATCCGAAATCTTGAACGTTGCTCGATAGGTGTAGGAATTTCCAGAATTGCTTAAGGCAACATTCTTGAAATCAAATTCCCTGTTGACTTCCTTGTCGGTATAGGAAATCTTACCTGTCAGGTCTTCAAAGAAACCTTGACTATTGAATGAACTGGCATAAGAGCCATCGACTGTATTGAAGACAGCCTGTGGGATCGAATAATCGATGGAATAAGAGGTCAATCCCTTATAGTCGTTCTTATCCTTCTTGGAATCATAGAGGAAGCAGGATTTATCTGCATCTAATTCCAATCCAGAGTCTTCAATCTTAAATTCATCGACTGCGAACTTGGAAAGATCACCTGTGTATCCTTCCTTGTAGTCATGGATACCAGCCCTACCTAAGAATTGATCGATGCCGCTTTCTGTGAATTTCCCATTCACGAACTCATAGTTATGGACAAATCCATTCGGAGAGTTATATCCTCCGCCTTCGTATTCGTTTCCGCTTCCGTCAATTCCATATTTAGAGTAATAACCATCCCTCTCTGCTTTATAGACATTGCCTTTTTCAACTAAGTCTTCGTAGAGAGCAACCGGGTCATTGTCACCATCGGTCTTTTCATTCTTCTTGATATCGTTCTTCGAGACTGGATTCCTCTTGGTATCTAGGAGTTCACCAGTCCAAGTGACAGTGTAATTATATCCGCTTCCTGCGTTATACCTGATTCTTGTCAGTTCTTTGATGCTCGGAGTATGGATTGTGAAGAGTTTCGAGGCCTTGAATGCATCGTTCTCACCATAGCTGGCAGTAACGATAAAGGAACCATCCTTATCCTTGACTGTCAGTAATCCTTGATCGGTGATAGAAGCCAAATCATTGGAAACAGACCACTTGATGTCGATGTTGGAAGGAGCTTCAGCGGCAAGCTGAAGCTGCTCTCCCTGGACTAAAGTGTCTTTCAGACAGACGATGTCCTTTAATTCATTCAGTTTAACTTCTTCGACGGTTTCCTTTGCACATCCAGAAAGGAGTACAAGAGATAACAGAGTAATTAATTTTGTCTTTTTCATTTTTCGTTCTCCTTACCAGTCGTAACCCCAGTCACCATCGCCACCACCGCTGCTGCTAGTAGATTTCTTTGGCAACTTTAACGTTGTTCCGTTATAAGTGATGCTGATACCATCGAGTGTTCCATCCGCTTTCAAATTTCCGGTCCTTGTGCTGGCAAGCTTATCTTTAAAGGAATCTTTGTCGCAGGTGATGTTGGTAAGCGTTAACTTAGCACCTTTTACGGCGACATCGAAACGGAACGTTGCAAGAGTTGTCTTTTGTTCCCTGTAGTAGTCCTCGGATTCGATGACAAGAGTACCTTTCAGTACATCCTTGGAAACATCTGTGAAAGAAACGGTGTAGTAGGTCGTATTATAAGTGTAATAGTCCATCTCGGACTTCCTATAGGAATTGCCTTTGATGGAGTCATAGATAGAAGGAACCTCTTTGATTAAGACCGACTTAGTAACCGATTTTGTCGAATCACCATCGGCAGTGGCTTTGACCATAATCGTGCCAGCGGTAGAACCAGCCTGAAGCCTGTATTTACTTCCTTCTTTGACGATCGAGCAGCCTAAGTTTTCACCTTCGATGGTATAGGTGACATTGCTGTTCTCAACACCACTCGGAGAGACAGTTGCCTTGATTTCAGTCTTATCATCACAATAGATAGTATCCGGTATGGTCTTGAACTCAATCTTCTCAATCGGTGCATAATCGACAACGAAGGTAAGAGTCTTCTTCACATTCTTGCTAGCCAGGGTTACATGGTATTCACCTGGTTTTGCGGAATAGAAAGTAAATCCGGATTTCACGCTTCCGTAGGCGTTGATTCCAGAATCCTTTGTGACCGTAATATCATCAATGTCCGATAAAGCAGTCTCCGGAACAATGCCGGTAAGGTTTCCGTATGCATATTGGGAGACATAAAGGTGATATTTACCTTCTGAATCCAAAGTCAGCTTGCTTCCTTCTTTGTCGGATTTGTCTGTGTACAGATTTAAATCAAAGGCAGTGTAATAGTAGTCGTTGAAATTGAAGTAGTGGTTCGGATCCGCTTCTTTCGTGCCGTATTCAATCGTGGCAGTATATTCGGTAATCTGGTCTTTGGCACTAGCGACAAGATTTCCATCATCATCGATTTGATGGTCGATCCGTTTGTAGGAGATGGAGTCAATGCCGCCTTGGGCGTTGAAGGAGAGAGTTGAAGTGACATCCGTCTTATATTTCACTCTGCGGAGACCAGTGGTTGTGCAAGTGGAAGTGAACTTATATCCTTCTTCATCCTTCAATCCGACGAGCGAAGCACGGATTTCTTTTTGATTACCATCAAGAGAGAAGGTCTGATCAATGATCCTCTTTTGATAAAGGTCAGCAAGGCCGGTGTATTTGGTTCCTAATCCGTTATTGTCTAAGAACTCGGCAGATCCGAAGGTCTTAAGATAATCCTGATATTCTTTCTTGTTGCTATCATCGATATCTGTGCTGGACATAGAGGACACCGTTGTTCCTTCTTTCTTCAGAGTGTAGAAAGTATTATCGTTGATACCCTGATAGAGGTAGCTAGAAGCACCGTCCTTATCCGTCTTCTTTGTAACGGTATATCCATCGGAATAGCTTTCGAAATCAAACTGGTTGTTTTCGTTGGAATAGTCATCAGTGACAATCGAACGGAAAGTAACTTTCTTTGTGTTGGCGATTTCGTAGGCTTTCGCTGTTTCAAGCTTATCTTTCAGTTTCCTTGCCAACCTAGTTCCACTGGAAATCGGTTTGACCTCGACTTCAGCCTGGATGGAATCATTGTCTTTGAGACTGACTGTAATAGTGTTGGTGTTTTCGCTAGCGTTGAGGACAGTGAGTTTTCCGTCTTTGATTTCAATATCCTTATCGAATTCACCTTTTTTCCAGGATAAGTCTGCAAAGCTGCCTTCTGGTGTAAGAGTCACACCTAAGTCATAAGTTTCGCCTTGTTCGACTAAGTAGTAGGATCCCCAACGGCTTTCGACCTTGATCCAGCTATCCGGAATGTTGATAGCTAAGGAAGTTGCTTTGAAGACAAAGCTGACTTCGATGGAGACTAGACCTTCGTTGACTTTGAAAGAATAGGTGTCTTCACTTTCGCTCTTTGCCAGTTCTTTGCCATTGACTTTGACATAGCGAACAATGTATTTGTCAGCGGCTGTTGCGGTAATCTTTAATTCGGTATCCTTATCAATGACATCACCGCTGTTAACAACAGTGTCTCCGTTTTTGATAGCGACGGTTCCGTTTTTATAAGAGCTGTCTAAGTCAATCAACCCTTTTCCAGGATGGATTAAATCAAAAGCAGCGCCAAGGAAGTTCTTGCCTTCGGTAACAAGGAAAGAATATTTTCCATCGGTATCTTTCTTAACTTCCGTTGTATCATTTAATTTGATGGAGGTAATCTGATAGGCTTTGTTTACTGGAGTAGCATCAACAAAGACCTTAGTACCTACCTTGAGTCTCTTGTTGCTCTTATCAATCAGAGTTCCATTTTCAAGCTTTGCAGCGATGGTTCCGTTTGTGACTTTGGAAGAGATGATTTCAACGGTTCCGTATTCGATAAGAGGAGTGACCGGTTTGAAAGTAGCTTTGATGACATTGGATCCCTCTTTAACCTTGAAGGTATTCGATTCCAACTTAACGTCATTTAAAAAGTAAGAGTCGACTTCATATCCAGAATCCGGGCTTGCAAGGATCGTAATCTCCGTATCAAGAGCGACGTTTCCAAGCTTTGTAGCACTGACTGTACCATTGGCGATTCCATCAGCGACGGAAACAGTTCCGTATTTGATTGGTTCACTGGCACTTGTGTTGTTACAGGCAGTCAATGTTCCTGTTAACGGGAAGAACAGCAATGAAGTAATTACAAAAGCTTTTTTGATTTTTTTCATCTTTTACCTCTTTCCTTGATAATTTCAACTACTATAGCGTATATAAAAATAGGATAATGGAACTTACAATTATTGTCAAGCAAAGGCAAATGAAATACAACATATAATAATGTACCGCAATCAATCCTTTTTGGCTGATTCCTATTCTAAAAAATAAAATTTTTCTTTTTAATAAACACATATTGTTTCCAAGAATGGTTTCAAAATATATGCCTTAGTGGAGAAAAGCTCTTCTATGTGACTGAGAATCGTCTTGTATTAAGCAGTCGTTGAAAACAAGCTTCATCTTTTGGCTTTGCAGATAAGTATTCTACAGGCAATACTTAAAAGTTATTTCTTTTGCTCATTCTAAATTTGGACTCTATATTGAGAAGATAGAACCTAACTGTGTGGTTTGAAACTTTAAAGGAGTGTTCACTCGGATTTGTTGGACTTAAACATGGATATTTTTATGCTACAATCAACAAAACAAAGGTGAACAGAATGAGAAGAATCGATTTAAAAGATAGAACGATAGATCAAAGCAAACTGGAAGAATACGGATTTAAGGTAAAGAACGGCGGCTTGTTTCTGGAAATGCCTCTTTCCTCTTTTCCTTTTACTGCACAATATACATTGAAGGATAAGGTGCTGGAATGTCATCTAATCGATAATGACTTTCAAGAAGAATACGAACTCGTGGATTTGAAGGGGGCGAGTGGCTATGCAAACCTTGTGAAAGAGGCATATGAAGCCATGATCAGAGCCATTCTTTCTTCCTGTACCATAAAAAGAAAGAATCAGAAAGACCGGATTATTGAATATATAGTGAATCATTATCAGGATGAATTAGAGCACCTTTGGCCGAAGTTCCCCACGGATGCTATTATCCGAAAAAAGGAAAACAGAAAGTGGTATTGCCTGTTCATGGAATTGGAAGCCAAGAAACTTGGCTTAGAAGGAAAAGAAGTCTATGATGTCAGGAATTTAAAAGGAAACGAAAATAGAATCGCTTCGATTGATAACACACGCTTTTTCCCTGGTTATCATAGGAACAAAAAACATTGGTATACGATTCTGCTAGATGATAGAAGGAATGATCAAGACATTATCTCTTTAGTTGAAGAAAGCTATTCCTTAGCTAATTAAATTCTTAAATTATAATTAAACCAACTTTTTGAATTGGAACAAAAGACGAAAATATATATTATCCTTTCTTGTGATCCTTGAAATAGGATTGAAGCACTTCTAAAGCTTCTTCTTTTAATACACCAGATGTGACTATGGGATACCAGAAAGGATGATTAAATACAATCTTCGAACAGTCACAGCCTTCTTCTTTAAGGATTCTAGCTAGATCACTGATCTTGCCAGCAATCCTTATAAAGAATCAAAAGAACAAATCAAGACCCAAGCTTTGCATATTGGACAAAGCCTTCTCGAAAAAACAGCTGCATTTTAAAATCAAGAATTTAAATATTAGAAAAATCTTTATTTCCGTTCCCATATTAGGTGAGACCGGAAATGGAGGATTAATCCATATGTGGTCTTATCCTGATAACCGCCAGGTCATACAGGCGAAGCCAGGATGAAATTTAAAAAAGCTGCGTCGATCTTAAGGTATGTCTTAGACATACTGGCGGACCTCGCAGCAATCATTGAATTCATTCTTAGTGTAGTCGGTTAGCCTCTGGATTTCAAGGGTCCGATTGACCTTGAACACCTAGGCTAGCTCTGGGCCTGGCGGCCTCAGTCTTATCTTTGTTTCAGAATATCGAGATAATCCTTCTTTGTCTTGCAGTGTACTAGCTGGTTCCTTTTTCTTCTCCCTTCTTAGTTCATTTTACAATTCATGGACGAAAAATTTCGAAAGCAGAAAGAAGATAACTTTGACAGGATAATCTTATTCTTCTCTTTTCAGCCTATGAGGATAAAGAAGATTCCTTGAAATCGCTGCGAAAGGAGCTGTGATTAGAATAGCAAGAACGGAGACCGATAAGACAATCGTACTTGCTGCTATGACACTCTCTGCATTGGCAGCACCCGATGCTAATAATTGGTTGCCAAGATCTAATAATCCGCCTCCGATTGCGGCTTGGACAGTTGCTTTTGGAAGATAGCTTATGACAACGAAACCTCTTTCTTTCCAGTTCAGCTTTGTTTTCACTAAGCATCCGGTGACGGCTAAACTACGGAAGACAAGGGAAATTAAGAGCAGGAGAAGTGATGGTAAGAAGTATTTACCCGCATACTCGATTTTGATCCCAGCCCCGACTAAGATAAAGAGGAAGATTTCAGCTAAGTACCAGATTTCATTGAATTTGGTTTTAAGGATCAAGGAAATCTGTTCTCCTTTCTTATGGATAACAATGGCACAGGTAATGATGGAAAGAAGCGAAGAATATCCAAAATAAGGAGAGACAAGGTCTTCCAAATAAGTCAGTCCGAAGCAGATAGAAAGAAGCAGAAGCAGTTTAAAGGTATCGTTCCTCTCCACTTTGTTAAAAACGAAAGATAACAGCCTTCCCAGCAATATTCCACTTCCGACACCGGTAACAATAGAAATCGGAATATTAAGGAAAGTCCTGGCAGATAGATTCCCTCCCTTTTCCCTTGTCAGGAAGCACTGATAGAAGACGATCCTGATAATATCATCAATACTGCTTCCAGCAATGACTAGCTGAGGAATTCCTTTCTCGGTTCCGTATTTTTCATCCCTGAGCTTTGACATCCTTGGTATGACAACAGCAGGGGAAACAGCGCCAAGTACAGATCCTAGAAGAAAACTTTCCGTGTAGGTTAGACCTAAGATCCTCTTTCCGAAAATACCCACTGCCACCCTTTCGGTACAAGCGGGAAGGAAAGACCTTAGGATAGCAGGTCTACCGACTTTCTTTAAATCAGGCAGATTAAGAGAAAGACCTGCTTTAAGAAGAATGATAATTAATGCGACCTTTCGAATTGGAGAGGAAATGTTCCTGACTCCGAAATCTAAGAAGGTAAAAGAAGAACCTACTTTTTCTTGTAATAGAGAAAGAAGAACACCATAAAGCAGATAAAGGACAAGTGGTGGAATACGAATCCTTTTTGCTAGTTTGTTAAGCAGGACGCCTCCGAAGACAATCAGAAATAGAGTGAAAAAGATAGACATTACGATAACCTCCTAAGAAAAAAGCTGATTTCCTCTATGCTGAAAACCAGCATAGACGTCATCAGCTTTATGATCAAAAGCGGTTTGATACCAAGAGGTATCCGGAAGACATCATTTCCGAAAAAATTATAGTAGGAAAGAGAAAAGAGTCAATCTTTATTTGGTGATTTTCAGAGTTGTTCCATCGAAAGTGTATTCGAAGTCACTGGTATTGTAGGTGGTGATATCGTCGCGATTGAAATTGTCGCCATGGATAAAGAAAGCTGCTTTTTTGTTTTCATTTGTTTTATCAAAATAGTCGGAGAGCTTTTCTAATTTGATTGTGAAGTCGATGCGATACATTCCGTCATTTTTCTTTGTATAGTCCTGTTTCCGGAAGGCAATCAGAAGATGCTCCTTATAGGATTCGGAGTAAAGAGGAGAAACATCGACTAAGGAAAAGTAGGTCTTATCACTCAGCTTTGCATTCTTTGCAGCATAGGAAAAGCCTTTGATTTCATAACCGTCTTTCCTCTGATCATGAATACGATAGCTGATTCCGATTCGATCATCTTCGATCTTTCCGTTTCCATATTGAATAATGGTATCAATCGGATTGGAACAGCTTGTAAGCCTAAATACGGGTAACAGAAGAGCAAGTAATTTTTTGTTCATGTGTGTGTCCTCGCTACTATTTTATCATAGGAACCCGTATTCTCTTTCTGTTTCTGGAAATACACGGAAAAGAAGTGCTGTGGATTTTTTCTAGCTTCCTTAGTGGAGTTACTCCTGATGATATGAAAGTATGAATGGTGGTGTTTATATTTTTGAATGGTTTTTTATTGATTGGAGAAAAATAGGTTATAAACGATTGGAAACTGCAGTATCGTAAATATGTAAAAGCCCTAGACTTTAGATGGTTTAGGTTGTTTGGTACTTGTGTTTGTTTGCTTAAATAATGAAGTGAGTCTTTTAAATGAATATCTGCAAGAAAATTATCATGCTTGCGTTTGCTTTTCTTTTCTGATTTACAGGAACTTCTTGTGCAAGTGAAGAAGAGCGTTCTGACATTGATCCTAACGGAACTACTTTAGTAGAGAGCAGCCTGAATGAAGCAAGGGCAAAGGAAATGTATTTGAAAGAACTAATATTGGCTGAAGATATGATTGCAGAACAGCTTTTTGTTGAAAAGAATATCCAGGAAGTGACTCTTGGCCGGACTTTTTATGTTCCTCAGGGGCATCTGGAAGAATTTGCAGAACATAGCCAAATATCCGAATTTTTTGACTCTGATATTGATTCGAAAAAATATTAGCACAATAGTGAAACCCCTGTGTCTGATTAGTCTAGTCACTACATTTAGAAACTTTCTATGTGAAATAAATAGTTAGCCACAATAAGGAACAGTCCAGCGCTTTCCAGGAATCTTTCTAAGCCGTTTGACACGCTATGTGTAATGCTGTTGCTATACAGAAGTATATAAACTCCTTATGAAAATGTGCAAATCAATGAAAAACTCGTTATAAAAAAGTGCAAGTCTCCTTATTTCTCACTATAAAAACGTGCAAGTACGATGATTTCTCGTTATAAAAAAGTGATTTATAGGTCAAAAGCCAGTCTTGTTTTGTTATAATAATCTTAATAAAAGGGGGTTGGGAATGACTTACTTTACACGAAAAATCGATAAATACCTGATGCTTTGGAAAGCAGATGAAAATCGAAAGCCTTTGATTATCAAAGGGTGTCGGCAGGTTGGAAAGACAGAGTCTATCCGGCATTTTGCTAAGACTGCCGGATATAAAAGTATTATCGAAATTAATTTTGTCGAAGAGGCTAAATACAAGAAAATAACAATTGATGGCTATTCTGCAGCCGCTATTGTGAAGAATATATCGTTGCTGGATCCAACTAAGAAATTCATTCCAGGAAGCACATTGATTTTCTTTGACGAAATCACAGAATTCCCTGAGATTGCCACTTCGTTGAAGTTCTTTAAGGAGGATGGCCGCTTTGATGTTATCTGTTCAGGCTCTATGCTTGGATTAGGATATAAACAGATTGAGAGCAATAGCGTTGGGTATAAAGAAGATTATGAAATGTATTCCATGGATTTTGAGGAGTTCCTTTGGGCAAAGGGCTATGAATCTTCTGTGATTGATGACATGCTGTCCCATAGGAAAAATATTGTTCCTTTCAATGAACTTGAATATTCCGTATATCAAAGCCTCTTTTTAGACTATGCAGTGCTAGGTGGTATGCCAGCCGTTGTGAAAGAATATATTTTAAGCAATACGTTCCAAAAATCACTGAATACTCAGCATCAACTGATTGCAGATTATAAAGAAGACATTAGAAAATATGCCCAAGGTATTGATCAAACTAGAGTTCAGAATGTATTTAATAGCATTCCATCCCAGTTGGCTAAGGAAAACAAGAAATTCAAGCTTTCTTTAGTTGATAAGAATGCCCGATTCCGTGATTATCGGGGGTGCGTGGAGTGGCTTATCGATGCTGGGGTTGTCAATGCGTGCTATTGTCTGAACAGTCCGACTCTTCCTCTTTCTGGAAATTGTGATGTTGATAAATTCAAATTGTATTTTTGTGATACTGGTTTGCTCGTTTCTCTTTTAGACGAAGAATCTCAGGATGATTTGCGCTCGAATAAAAACTTGGGTGTCTATAAAGGCGCCTTATACGAGAACATTGTTGCGGAAGCACTGGTCAAATCAGGGTATAAACTCTATTACTACAGAAAAGATTCCGGCACATTAGAGGAAGACTTCTTCTTGCGTACTGCTAGTAATTTGGTTCCAGTAGAAGTGAAGGCAAAAAATGGTAATTCGAAGTCATTGCGAGCACTTATTTCATCGGATAAGTATTCAGACATCGAGTTTGGCTTTAAGCTGTCAGCGAATAATATAGGTTATCAGGATAAAATCTACACTTTTCCTTACTTCTGCACTTTCCTGTTGAAGAAATATAGGAAAACTTTTGTTCCAATTAAGAATTAATTATCCCGCCTAATATCAAAAAATAAGCTTTCAGTTCTGACGTTGTCTTAGATTTTTAATCAAGATAGTTCTTTACTAAAAGCTTATTATCAAGTGCATAAATCCAGACTCTTTTTAAGAGACTGCTATTTGGCTTTGCTGATAATCAGAGATTATGAGCTGAAGGTCTCTTGTCCTTAACAAACGGATTGTCTTCTCTTTGGCTTTCAGGGTGTTCTTTTGTTTCCATCAAGTCTTTTGCAAACGGGTAGGCAATCAGAGTACCAGCTATTGGCGGAACAAAACTAGTAGAACCAGGAATATCTCTACGATCAAGGCATTTTCGTTTTGTGCTCGGAGGACAGACACAATGGTAAAGACAGGAATCTTCTGTTTCTTTTTCATCTGGCCGAGCGGGAGGCTCGGTAGAGGCGACGACTTTCAAGGAAGTGATTCCTCTTTTTTCATGAGAATACTACTCACCTTTTTTAAAATTATAAGCATAGAAAAAATACAGTAAAGAATTATTTCATTTTTAGCGAAAAATGTGCTGAAAGCACAATTACATGTTTGCGATGGAAATGATGCCAAAAGAGAGACTCGCTTTACTATTTTTTTAAGAATATTTAGAAAGAGAATGCTAATCAACAGGCCAAGGGGGATTCGAGGTTTATAGGAAATTTATGACTGGTAAAGCAAAAAGAGACAATAGGATGACAAAAAGAGACAATAGGATGGTTTAATTCTTGATTAAATTGAAATTATCTTGTAGAATTACAACCTGTTTTCTATTATAGGCGCATAAAAATTTTCAAAAAGCCGAATAAAGAAATAAGTT
>URQF01000022.1 GCA_900549915.1 uncultured Mollicutes bacterium
AAAAGGGCAGTGGAAGTCAAAGACAGCGAGCATCACTTGACAAACTTAAAAATCGGTATTACTCATACTAGCGAGAGCAATATCAGGATGGTTGTCTTAGCAAAAGTCTCTACCCTGATTGATAAGATGAACATAACGGTTATTACTGATACCATTAAAAATCTTTATGATAAGTTAGATAATTACGAGATTGATCTCGCTATCATTGATGAAAAGGCTAATCCGGAAAAGTACTCTTCTCTATTGCTGGATACCGATTATCTTGTCTGTATTCTGTCTAAGTCTAATCCCCTTTCCAAGAATTCCATCCTCACCATCAAGGATTTGAAAAAGGAAAAGAGGATTCTCCGTCTGAAGGATTCCGCAACAAGAAGGCAGTTTGATTCTTCCTTGATTTCCATCAATGAATCCGTAGATGACTTTAATGTCATCAGGGAAATCGATAACATCGCAACAATCAAGAGCCTAGTGAGAAAGAATCTCGGAATTTCTATCCTTGCCAGAAGCGCATGCTTAGATGAAATTGAGAAAGACAAGCTTAAAGCACTTCCGATTGAGAATCTCTCCATGATCCGGGAAACCAATATCATCTACAACAAGAATAATGATTTCAGCAACATTCTCCAGCTGATTTATAAGACCTACCAGGAAACTAAGAAGAACAGATCGTAAACCTAGCGGGACTGAAAAAGCCCCGCTTTTTAGCGGGGCTAACAACAAAAGGAGTTCTAATCAGAATCAGTGTTCTGTTCCTGATAATCGAGCAAAATCTGTTTCAGCCGCTGTTCTCTTTCCTCTACTGACTTTTCCTTATCGGAGAGAACCCGTTTTTCTTCGCTGTTCTTTTTTCCTTCTTTTGACTTTGTTTCTTTAACAGGACGGTTTTTCGAAGCCTGATAAGCAGCTTCGTTTGCCTGTGTTTCTTTTTTCTTTTTCTCTTCAAGCTTAGCTGCTTCTAGCTTCTTATGCTCTTCAATCGCTTTCTTTGCTTCCTGAATCTTCTGGTCATAAACAACACCGACAGTCTTCTTTTCATCATCCTGTTCCTTAAGGAGAGCGAAGATCTCTTTCTTAATCCTCTCCGGATCCTTACCCGAATCGTTATTGACTGCCTTCATCTTTTTCCTGTATTGTTTTTCAATCTTATCGAGCTTCTTCTGCTTCTCGCCTTCTAATTCAACATCCAGATCTGAATTAAACCGGAGATGGAGACGGACAAGCAGACGATTGAAGCCTTCCGGAGAGAACCGAAGAATCTGGAAGACAACAGCGACAAGGAGAATGATGCCTTTAATGGTATCGTTCAGGTTAGGTGAAAGATGGAGTGCAGCAATAATCTTATCGATTGTCTGGAAAGCAAGCGCACCAAAGAGGACACCTAAGATATTGCCACTTCCGCCAGCCATCGAAATGCCGCCTAAGACATTCGAAGCAATCGCATAGAGTTCATAGGACTTTCCGGCTGCCGAAGGATCGATATTTCCACGGATACCGAGCTGTAGGAAAGCGGCAAATCCGATTAACAGACCTTCGATAGCAAAGACAAGGGCCTTAACAGAAGAAACATGGATACCGATTAAGGAGGCAGCCTTGCTGTTACTTCCGACCGCATAGATCTTACGTCCGAATTTTGTTCTGGTAGCTAAGAGATAGAAGAATAAGACAAGGAGGATGAAGATAATACCGACTAAGGAGATGGAAGCGAAGGAGAGGTTGCCCATCGTATAGAGCGTATCGCCTTTTCCGGCATATCCGTCAAGACGGAAGGTAGAAGGATGGCCATCCTGGACCGATAGAGTGTAAACAATGAGGGAACGGTAGACGAGCCTGGTGGCTAAAGTGACAATAAAGGAAGGCCTGTGAAGATAACCGACGAAGAATCCATTCACTCCGCCAAGGAGGAAGCCAAAGACAACAGCAAAGAGCAGGGTAATAATCAGAGCCAAGGCACTATTCTTGCCCATTGCCGAATAAGTGGAGTTATAAACCCTTGCACTAAGACCGGCAACAAGGGCAAAGATTGATCCAGCACTTAAATCGATATCTCCCCCGATGATAATTAAGGCCCTGCCAATGGCAGTAATGCCAATCGTGACAGAGGAATATAGGATATTCGTGCACCTAGCCCAGTTAAAGTTAGCGAAAGCGCAGATAATATAGATAAGGAAGATGAACAGGTTGATATAGACAAAGTTTGCTTTCCGCCAGCTAAACTTAAAGAAACCTTTGACATCTTTAGAGATTTCTTTGCCGTTCTTTGGCCGGTAGAAAGTTTCCCCGGTTTTCTGATAGACATCCTTGATCATAATTGGTTCTCCTTTTCCGGATATTTTGTTTTCACGCCTGTTTCATAGAGCCTTACTGTCGTATCGTTGATTTCCTCACGCTTGAGGTCAGCAGCAATCGTTCCATGGTAGAAGACAAGACAGCGGTCAGCGCACTTCCTGATTTCACCAAGTTCCAATGTATGGAAGATAATTGTTTTCCCTTGACTTGCCAATTTCAGAAGAAGATGGTAGATTTCATCCTTCGCGCCGACATCGATGCCTTGGGTAGGATTGTCAAGCAGGAGGATATCGGCATCGGTATGTAGCCAGCGGGCAAGAATCACCTTCTGCTGATTACCACCGGATAAGGAAATAATCGGAGAAAGATAGGATTCTGCTTTTAGATTCAGATCTTTTTTAAACTGAGAATAGGAATCAACTTCTCTCTTCTTATTCACAAGCGGAGAATTTCCGAGGGAGAAGCTAGCCAGATAGAAGTTATTCAGGATATCAAGGGCCGGAAAGATGGAATTCTCTTTTCGGTTAGAAGGAACCCTTCCGACATGGTAGCGCCTGATTTTCTCAGTATCAAGATTGGTCAGGTTCTCACCATTTCCTAAGAAGGAACCGGATGAGGATTTCCTTAGGCCGAACCTCGTCTGCCTAAGTTCGCTAGCACCAGCACCCTGAAGACCGGTAAAGCCGATGATTTCGCCTTTCCGAACAGAGAGACTGACATTCCGGAACCCTTTCCCGGAGTAGTTCTCTAGGCGGATTACTTCCTCTCCTAAAGGACGAGGCTGATAGAAGGAGGCTCTTGTATAGGTAGGGCCGACAATTTCCTTTGCCAGCCTTTCCGGAGTAGCATCTTTTATCCTTCCGCTTCCAATAAAATGACCATTTCGTAAGACCGTATAGGAATCACAGATACGGAAGATTTCCGGCCTCTTATGGGAGATAAAGATAAATGTCTTACCTTGTTCCTGAAGCATCTTGATGATGCGGAAGAAATTATCGATTTCCTCATTGGATAGAGCCGTTGTCGGTTCATCAAGAATCAGGATCTGAGAATTCGTTGATAGAGAACGGCAGATCTGAAGAAGCTGTTTCTGGGCGGTTGAAAGATTCCGGACAAGATCATTCGCCCGGATATCGACACCTAAAGATTTAAACAGCACGTTGCTCTTTTCAATCCTTGTTTTCTTATCAATCAATGGTCCCTTATGGATTTCATTATTTAGGAAAATGTTCTCGTAAGCCCTGAGATCATTGAACAGGGAAATCTCCTGATGAACAAAGGCAATACCTAAATTCTGTGCTTTCTGAATAGTCCTATTCTGAACTTCGACTCCATCGATACGGATACTTCCTTCGTCCCGGGTATAAACACCGGAAAGGATATTCCTCAGCGTAGATTTACCAGCACCATTCTCTCCGATAAGAGCATGGACTGAGCCTTTCTTCACCTTCAGGGAGACCTGATGAAGGACCTTGACGCCGAAGAAGGATTTGGATATGCCTTCCCTAGAAATGATATCGTTTTCCATTCGTCTCTCCTTTTTTCAATAAAGCCTCCTCTGCCTAAAAAGGCAGAGGAAGCAGGAATTCAACGAAGATTCAGACTATGCTTTGACTTTGCCGCCGAATCCGGTCTTGCCGTCAATGTTGTCTTTCGTGACAGCTTCAGAAGGGATAACATGATCCTTAGTAACGGTCTTGCCAGCTAAGTAGTCAGCCATATCCTGCCTAGCAACGGCCATCATGCCTGGATCATAGGTGACATCGGCAATATCGCAGTTCGGAAGAGCAGCATTGAACTGAGCAGAGCGAGGATGATCGCCACGGATAACCTGATAGACTTCCTCAAGTCCGCCGCATCCAACTAAACCTTTGACATTCTGAGCAATGACATCTTTTTTATCTTGGGTGATGTTGCTTCCGGTAAGAGCCTGTAAGATACCCATTGTGATTTCAGAATCATGGGTGTAGAACCATTTATACTGCTTAAGTTCCTCAACGCTCTTTCCATTAACGAAGGTTTCAAACAAGGTGATAGAAGTATCACGGGACCAACCAGTGTAGTCCGTGAAGGTGATATCGTTCTGGATATCCTGTTCCGACCATCCGTTTTTCTTTAAGGTATCGGTAAAGCCAGAGGTACGTTCACCAGGAACAGTAGAGTTATCGCCCGGCCTGCCTAAGATCTTATCGCCTTTCGTCAGGCCCTTGGCAATGAAACGGTTAGCGGAAGCCACGCCGGAAGAATAGTTATCGCCTTTAACGTTGGAGATATTGTTCTTTTCTGCAGCCTTAACGGCATCATTGGTGATGATACGGTCGAACTGAACGAAAGGAAGACCGGACTGAGCAATCTTGGTAACCGTAGACTCGGCTTCATTAGAAGAAGGCTGAATGACGATACCGGCAACACTCTTCTTTTTAGCTAAAACATCATCGACACTCTTGGCCTGAGCTTCTGCATCAGCATCGGAATAGACGACATACTTATAATCACTCTGGGCAGCGTTGAGCTCCTTGGCCTTATCCTGGATATCGGTCAGAACAGCACCGGTCCAGCCATGGTCTGCCTTAGGTCCGAAAACAGCAATTTCCTTCGGGCCGGATTCCGGCTTGTTGCAACCGACCAAGGCTAACAAGGTAACAGCAGCGAAACATAACGATTTCTTAGACATAATTGATTCCCTCCTTTGATTTTAAATATTGGAATCACACCTTTCGACCCATCTCTTCTCTTCTTTGGACTTGATACAGGCTTCCATGAAACGAATGCCCTCAAGTCCGTCTTCACCATGTGGATAATCTTCGTCTTCTTCCGTTAACACCTCCTTTTCCTTTCGTTTCAGAAGATTTGTGACAATAGTTCGATAGTTATCGGCAAACGCCTCATATAAGCCTTCCGGATGTCCCGAGGGGAGACGGCTTGCCGAAGCGGCTTTATACTGCCGGACATAATCAGTACCGCGGCACAAGTCCCTAGTCGGCCTTCCCTTTTTGGTGTAGTAGAGGTGGTCCGGATCTTCCTGGTGCCATTCAATGGCGCCTTGAGTTCCATAGATTGAGACGACAATATCGTTCTTATGGCCGAGGAACACCTGTGAGCAGGTGACTCTTCCTTTCAGGCCTCCGGGATATTCGAGCAGGATATTTGCCTGAAGATCTAATTTCTGACCGAAGCAGTCATAATCGGCGAATACCTTTGCTGGGCTCTTGCCTAAGAGATAATGAAGAAGGTTCTCCCCATGTGTTCCGATATCTCCTATGCAGCAGCTTGCTCCGCTCTTTTTCGGATCCAGGCGCCAGATTGCTTTTTTCTCTTCTTCGCTTGTTTCTGGGTCAGCTGCTTTAAGAAGCCAATCCTGAAGATAAGAGACATTAGCACCGAGAAGATCACCGAGTTCCTTCTTTTCAATCCTCTCTTTAGCCACCTTCACCCTTGGATATCCTGTATAACCGTAGTTCACGGCGAAGAGAAGATTTTTCTCTTTTGCCAGATGGACTAAATCCTCTCCTTCTTCAGAGGTGAAGCATAAGGGCTTCTCACAGACAACGGAGATGCCATGTTCTAAGAAAGTCTTTGCTACCTCATAATGCCTAGAGTTCGGTGTGCAGATAATGACAAAGTCAATCGGATCCTTCCGTTTCGACTCTTTTTCTGCCCTTTCCTTATAATCATCGTATCTTCTTTCCTTATCGACATGATAGACATTGGCAGTCAGCTGATGATATTCCGATACGATAGAGAAGGCCCCGGCAACAAGTCTGACTCTCTGGTCGAAGGAGAGCGCCTTGCGGTGAACTTCTCCGATAAAGGCTTTAACATCACCGCCGACCCTTCCATAGGTAATCATTCGTTCCATAATTGGTTTTCCTTTTAATTCTTGATTGCTGCATCGAAGGCAACATCGGACGGAGCGAAATCAATCTTCCGGACAAATTCGAGACTTTCTTTCCTTCCCTGCTCGCGGTTCCTTCCGCTGTCTTCCCATTCGACAGTGAGAGGTCCCTTGTATCCGTATCGGTTAAGGACACGGATTATGCTTTCAAAGTCAACATCTCCATGTCCGAGGGTATAGAAGTTCCAACCGCGGCGGTTATCTCCGAAGGGGAGATAGGAGCCGAGAAGTCCGCCTCTTTCGCTTCTCCTCAGTTTGACATCTTTCCTGTGAACCGAATAGACGCGGTGGATGAAGTCTTCAAGGAAGGCCTCTGGACGGATGCCCTGCCAGAGCAAATGGCTTGGATCGAAGTTGATGCCGAATTCCTCCCGGTCATGGAAAACTTCCAACGTTCTCTTTGTGGAGTAGTAGTCAAACGCAATCTCAGCCGGATGGACTTCCAGAGCGAATTTGACCGCATTTTCCTTGAAGGTATCAAGGATAGGAAGCCAGTCTTCTCTTACCTTCCTGAATCCTTCTTCGATCCTTTCCTCCGTGGTCTGTGGATAGGAGTAGAAATATCTCCATAAGGGAGAGCCGGTAAAGCCAGCCTGTACTCTGACTCCTAGCTTACGGGAGACAGCTGCGCTTTTCTTCCTAGTCTTAACTGCCCATTCCTTAATCTCTTCCGGATTATTGCGAATCTCCTTGGGAGCGAATCCGTTAAGGCGCGGATCTGGTAAATCGGAGACACATTGTCCGATTAAATGAGTGGATAGAGTAACGATTTTAAGATGATGCTGATCAAAGATGGACTTAACATGCTCAAGGTAATCCTCATCTTCATAGGCTTTTTCAATATTGAGATGTTTTCCCCAGCAGGCAAGTTCGACTCCGTCATAGCCAAGTTTTTCTAGTTTTCCGGCTAAGGTTTCCCTATCCCTATCGGCAAACTGTCCAGTCGTCAAGGTAACAAGATGATTCATCTGAGTTCTCCTCCCTGTTTTACTGTTTATCTTCTTTCGTACCATAAGGAACAATCGTATCTTTCAGCCTGACCGAATTGACAACATGGATGTCCTTGCACTTCTTTTCGTTCAGAATCAGATGGCGATAGGCAATTTCAATGCACTTCTTCCCCTGCTGATATGGATGCTGGGAGATAGAGGCAGAGACAAGCCCGTTTTTCAGTCCGAGAAGGATTTCCGGAATCTCATCGACCGTAATGACTTTCGGACGATGAACCTTTTCCTCTTCTACCGCCTTAAGTCCGCCTACCCTTCCTGCTCCGAAGTAGACAAGGATATCCGGTTTCTTATTCCTGATACAGTCCTTTGTCTTCTCGTAGCCGATTTTATCGTCATCATAGGTTTCAATCGGAGCTAAGGATTCGAATGAGGGACTAAGGGCCTGCTTGAATCCTTCCAATCTCTGCCGGTGTCCCTGATGGGAATAGGAACCGATCAGAACCTGAACCTTTTCTCCTGGTTTAATTAGCAGATTGACCCTGTCAGCCGCTAAAGCTCCCGAATTATAGAAGTCGCAGCCGACATATCCGATTTTGTACTTCGCATGGATATCAATGGATTCAGAGATAACGGGTATCTTAAAGGAATCAATCTTCTCCACAATTTTTTCGTTTCCTGCCGCAGAGATAATCAACAGCTTTGTCTTTTTGCTTAAGGAATTAAGAGCATCCCTGACTTCTTGATCATTAAATAAGGAAACAGGATAGACTTTCAGGACAATGCCGGAATACCGGTATTCACCAAGAAGAGCATTCTTCCTGCCCTGGAGAACAAGATCGAAGAAGCTATTGTTGCGATTGGCAACGATGGCAGCAACTTCGAAGGTTGTTCTTACTCCTTTCTGTTTCGTATGCATCTGGAAAACATACCCGGTATCGGAGAGAACTTTCTCAATCCGTTTCCGGACATCCGGTGAAACATTTCCGCGCCCGTTTAGGACCCGGTCAACGGTTCCACGTGAAGTGTTCGCTAAGCTTGCAATTTCTCTGATTGTCATAATTTGTGTAAACGCTTTACTTAAACTGTGTTTTCTTCTTGGCACCATTATAAGCATGAGACAGAATCTAAATTGAATTTGTGTAAAGGCACAGCCTGAAAGCATGATTATTCTAGAATTAAATTACTGTTTTTTATAGTGTTATCGTTATTTTTATCCATATTTTATTATAATTATAGTTGTTTTTAGTTAAAATCTAAACTATTTCAATTTTTTCTTTAAGCGGTTGCCAGGATTATTTTTCAGGCTGTGCAATCTAAAACTATTTGCTGTGCATATTGACACAATGTACAGGCACAAGGCACAGCACAGCGAATTTTATGTTACCCCTTTCATCATTTTATTTGAAAAGAATAGTGTCTAGTGAGCAGACAGCAATTATGCCAAGCGATTAAAACAGACACTTTTTTCTGTACCGTACTGGAATCAAATCACTTTGAGGATTTGCCTAAATCCTATATTTAGCAAAATGAGAGCTATGATTATCAAAAGAGATTTCTATTCGAACAAACTGTTGAAGGATAGTTAATAGGACTTTTAAAATTCTCTGAATAATCTTTCCTTTGGCTCATCCATTTGTAAAAGATATTAATGGAACAAATCTAGCAGTAAAGATCTACCCCATCCGAGGATACCTGTAATGATTTTCACTAAGTCAACTTCCAAGTTCCCGATTAGCTGATTCATGTATTCAGTCGGAAAGCCATTCATAATATGCTTAGGTCAGAAAAAGCCACAAGGGAATTAAAATCCTTTTTCTTAAAACAGATTCTGATTTTCTGTTCTATGAAGAAGCGGACTATACCATGGATACAAGAACAAAACCGATGAATAGATTCATCGGGTGGCTAGCCTGAGGGCTAGCCTTTTCCGTTGTATGCCGGATGCTAAGATATCGGTATGCAACGGCGCCATTACCCGCATTCGGACTTCGCGAAGGAGACCTATTTACAAATTCCTAAACAACAATGAAAAAAAGCGCCTCTTTTGAAGGCGCCTTGCAATTTTAATGGTGCGGACGGAGGGAATCGAACCCTCATGGGAAGCCCACACGCCCCTCAAACGTGCGCGTCTACCAATTCCGCCACGTCCGCATTTGCTCAACAATTATATCCACTTCTAGTCGCCAATTCAAGAAAAATCAGCTAAAATATTTTTTGATGGATAAAAGAACACTTCTGACAAGCAAAGTTTTCACGATGGATGACGGCTATTCTCTGAAAGTCAATGTCTTTCTGAAAAAGGGAAAAAGAGGCATCTTAGCACGAATTGAATATGGAGAACTCTGTCTTTATACGAACAGGGTGCTCTCCGATGAGAAGCTTCTGTCCTTTGTCAAAAAAGTCTATCAGCTGAGAAAAAAACAGATTACGCAACGTCCTTTCAGGAAAGAAAACATTTATATTTATCGTCTTGGAAAGAAGTGCTATTTCACAAACGACATCAAGAAGAAAGGGGTTGAAGGGTACTACTATATTCCCGGGAATACAAAAGATCCTCTTACGCGGTACAAAAAGGATTTTCTTTCCTATCTTGAACCACGGGTAAGGAAAATTGGAAAAAGAAGGGGTGTAGATCTTTCTTCTTGGACGATCCGAACCGGACTCTTCCAATCCTATTACGGATGTTGTGCTCCGAAAAAGAAATGGGTGAAATTTGATTATCGTCTCTTCGCCTATAAGCCTGAAATTTCGGATTCGGTTATTATTCATGAGATTGCGCACACTTATGAAATTCACCACAATGACCATTTCTACAAAATTGTGCATAGGTTCTGTCCGGATTATGATTATCTGCAAGATGAACTAGAAAAAGGTCACTTTGAAGGAGAACTTGACAATTATGTCTATTAAAATCATACAAAGCGAAGAAAACAAAACATTCAAAGACCTTTTTAAACTAAAAAAAGGAAATGCCAAAGAAGGTCTTTTCTTAGCCGAAGGAAGAGATCTTTTAGACGAAGCAAGGAAAAACGACTCGGTAGAAGCCGTTTTGATTCCAGAAGGCGGGCAGAATCCCTACCCTGAAAAAGACACGATTGTTTTAAAACAAGGGCTTTTCCGTCAACTTGCCAATTATCAGTCTCTTCCGGAGAGGATTACCCTGTGCAAGAAATGCTATGCGCCACTATCTTCCGTCGGGAAAAGAATCGTCTATCTGGACAAAGTCCAGGACCCTGGTAATCTTGGCACAATTCTTCGAAGCGCTTTATCGTTTTCCTACACTGGCGTAGTGCTTTCCTTTGACTGTGTTTCGCTTTATAATAATAAAGCAATCCAGTCATCAAAAGGAGCTCTGTTCAAAATACCTGTTGCACAGGCCGAACTGAGTGAAATTGATAAGTTAGGTTATCACATCTATCTGACGACTCTAGATGGAGAGGACGAAAAAGATTTTGCCTCCCTTGTTGATCCTTTCTGCCTCGTTTTCGGAAACGAAGGCCAGGGGGTTAGCAAGAAAAACCTATCTTATGGAAAGAAGCTCAAAATCAACAGGGGCAATATTGACTCCCTGAATGTCGCTGTGGCTGCAGGAATCTTCAGGTACCGGTTCCGGAAAGGAGATACAAATGGCAATTAAAAAGCAAAAAGTAACCAAAAACATCAATGCTGCAATCAAAATCGAAACGCCGGTTAAAAAGACGGTTTTGCTTTGCGCCAATGGGTTCTCCACAAGTGATACCCATGACTCTATCGCTAGGCACGAATATTTTGACAAATCTTTCAAAGAAGAATATCCGACCTGTGATATCGTCCCTGTTTCTCTGTTCCTTCCAAGCCAAAAAAAGACTCATTCAAGGAAACACTTTGAAAAAGCATATCGTGCTGTAATCGAAGAGTATATCTCGAAAGGCTACGATATCAGGCTGCTTGGCTATTCGTTCTCCTGCGCTTTAACCGCAAAAAGGGCAAATGAATACCAAGACTATGTCAAGAAAGTCATTTTAGTCGCTCCGGTATATGACACCATTGTAAACAACAGGATACCCGGATATATCGAATACGCCTGGAAATTCCATAAGCTTCGCAAAAAATACGGAAAGAAGGTTTCCGGATCTATCTGCCGTGAAACCACAGTCGGCAGGGGAAAGACCTTAATTGCCATCTTCTTCTCCATTCTCTTCAATCGCCGCTATATCCGTAAACTGACGATTCCAACCCTTGTAATCCATGGAACAAACGATGAATTATCCACTGAACAAGCTATCAAAAAAATCGATCGTAAAATCAAAGGGGAGCATGAGCTCTTCATCTATGACAAGAGGACTCACGCGATAAGGAAAAACGTTCGCACCAACGGCATCGTCTTCGAAGACATTCTTCACTTTGCCTTCAATACCCCTTATCTGATTGAGGCGGAATCCACAATCAAGAGGCAGGAAGAGAAAGCAAGGAAAGTTGCGTTAGACGAAGACGGAAATCCAATTCCGACTTTTGGTGAAATCTTCGAAGAATTAAAGCCTTACACAAGCGAAGAAGCAAAATACGGAGAAGAAGAATTCTAATCAAAAGGCGTCATATGACGCCTTTTCTTGGATTTGGTTTTCCTTCCCCTTATAATAAAAAAGTTCAAACAAATCACGGAGGCAACCATGAAACTGAAAGATACTCTTATTAGGCCGAAAGGTGCATTCCCAAGGCGTGCTAATCTACCTTCCTGGGAAGGCAAAATGGCACAGGGATGGGATGAAAAAGCCATTTACAACAAACTCCTGAAGGAGCATGAGAATAAAACTCCTTTCTATCTCCATGACGGCCCTCCGTATGCAAACGGACAGATTCATTGCGGACATGCTCTGAACAAAATCATCAAGGATATCATTATCCGCAGCAAGAACCTGGAGGGATATTATGTCCCTTATACTCCAGGATGGGATACCCATGGTCTGCCGATTGAAAACCAGGTTACGAAATCCGGTGTTGATCGTAAGACAACTCCGCCGGCTTTATTTCGTCAGAAATGCCGTGAATATGCAATCGGACAAGTGGAATATCAAAAGAGCCAAAGGCTCCGCTTAGGTGTCATCGGAGATTATCACCATCCTTATCGTACCTTAGATCGTGACTATGAAGCAGATCAGATCCATATCTTTGCGAAAATGGCAAGGGATGGACTGATTTACAAAGGTCTCAAACCAGTCAACTGGTCTTGGTCAAGTGAATCCGCTTTAGCTGAGGCTGAAATCGAATACAAAGACGTCCATGCTACGACTCTGTATTTCAAGTTCCCGGTAGAAGATGGGAAAGGCCTTCTTGAAAAAGGCGATGCAATCCTCGTCTGGACAACAACGGCTTGGACGATTCCTTCTAACCAAGGCTTATGCCTTAATCCAAAGAGGGTTTATGGTCTTTATAAGACCGACAAAGGAAACCTTGTCAGGCTGAAAGATCTATCCGAAGGACTAAAAGAAAAAGTCGGTTGCAAGGAGAGGACTCTCTTAAAGGAATTCACTGGTAAAGAAGCCGAAGGTGTTCTTGTCCATCATCCTTATCAAGACCGTCTTGTGCCTTGCTGCGTGGATGATTACGTCACGTCTGATTCCGGCACCGGTATTGTCCACTTAGGCCCTGGTCATGGTGCGGATGACTACCGCGTCGCAAAGAAATACGGACTTCCGATTGTCTGCACCGTTGATCCGAAAGGCTACAGGATTGATTCTGGTAAAGAAGTAGATGGCAGGTTCTATGAGGATGCCGGAAAGAAAGTCCTAGAGATTCTCAAAGAGAACGGAAATCTTCTTGCCACGGAAGAAATCGTCCATGCCTATCCGCATGACTGGCGTACGAAGAAGCCGACTATTTTCCGTGCCACCACGCAATGGTTCTGCTCCATCAACAAGATTAAAGCAAAGCTTCTGGAAGAAGCCGATAAAGTCAAATACCTTCCTGTCTGGGGCAAGACACGTTTCAAGAATAGGCTGAGCGACCGGGACGACTGGTGCATTTCCCGTCAGCGTCTCTGGGGTGTTCCGATTCCGATTTTCTACGGCGAAGACGGAGAGCCTATCAGGGACAAAGTCTTGTTTGATTATGTCGAGAAGCTTTTCCGCGAAAACGGAAGCGATATCTGGTATGAATGGCCGATTGAAAAGCTTAGGCCTCAAGGATATAAGAGCATCCATTCGCCAAATGGCGTCTTTACCAAAGAAAAAGATATCAGGGATGTCTGGTTTGATTCCGGTTCTTCCTTCTTAGCAAGTGATATCAACTATCATCATCCCTTCCCGGCTGACCTTTACTTCGAAGGTAACGACCAGTATCGTGGTTGGTACAACTCTTCCATGATTCTATCCGTTGCTTATACTGGAATTGCCCCGTATAAGAGGATTCTGACTCACGGATTCATTGTCGACCAGAATGGTGATAAGTTCTCTAAATCGAAGCAGAATGGCATCGATCCTGTCGATATCTGCAATAAGTTCGGCGCTGATATTCTTCGTCTTTGGACAACTTCTATCGACTTCACTACAGCAGAAATCAAGCTTTCGATCCCGCTCCTTTCTGTTGTCTCTGATCAGTATCGTAAGATCCGCAACACCTTTAAGTTCAGGCTCTCCAACCTGCAGAACGATGATAACGGAGATAAATTCGATACCTCTTATGTTCCTGCCTCACTCTCCTTAACCAATCAGAGGATTCTCAATCGTCTGAAAGAAGTCCTGAAAGACAGGAAGAAAGGCTATGACGAGTACAACTTCACGAATGTCACGACTGCTTTAACCAATTTCTGCGTCAACGATCTTTCTTCTTTCTTCCTCGATTTCTCTAAGGATACCCTTTACTGCGATAAGAAAGACTGCAAGGAACGAGTCGATACTCAGTATGTTCTCTTTGTTATCGTCAAGAGTCTTGCCATTGCTTATTCTCCGATTCTTGCCTTCACTAGGGAAGAGGTCTATCAGACCTTATCCTTTGATGGAAAGAAGGAGTCGGTCATCTTAGAGGATTATCCTTCCTTTGACGGCATCGACGAGAATCTCAGCCGGAAATACGCTCTTCTACTCTCCCTTCGTTCCAAGGTCAATACCTTGATTGAACCTCTCCGTAAGGAAAACCAGATTCATTCCTCTAGTGAAGCAAAGGTTCTCTATGCACCGGAAAGCGAAGAAGAAAAGAAATTGATTGAAGAACTCGGAAAAGAAGAACTCAGCCGAATCTTCATCATCTCCGGATTCGAAACCGCTACGAAGAGTTCCGTCATTTCTCATCCTGGCACTCGTTGTGATCGCTGCTGGAACTATTTTGATGACATCAGCGTCGATGAAGAGGGAAACCACCTCTGCCATCGTTGCGAAAAGATTGTCCATCCGGAAGGAAAATAAGGCATGGAAGAAGCAAAGAAAACAAAGACTCCGCTGATTCAGAAGCTGAAAGCCTACTTTCCGAAATACTTCAAATCTTTGAATTATCCTTTCTATCTATCCAGGATTGCTTTAGCCATCGGATTATTTGTCGTCGACTATTTCACGAAACATATTGCCTTTGACTTCCTTAGCGGAAAACCGGAAGGCTTCGTGCAGGAAAACTATATTCCCGGTTTGATTGATTTAACCTTAGTCGGAAACAAAGGTGCTGCCTGGGGATCTTTCTCTGGAAAGAGGTGGGCACTTGTTATCATCTCTTCCATTGCCTCCGTCATGTTGACCATCAATCTCCTCTTCCGTTTCACTGCCTATAACAAAGTCTTAAGGATTGGCGTCACCTTGATGCTACCAGGTGCTGCTGGAAATCTCGTTGATCGAATCGGATTCTTAGCTCAGAAAGGAATCTACAAAGACGGCGTTGTTGACTTCCTCAAGTTCCATTTCTGGAAAAGTTTCCCTGTCTGCAACATTGCTGACTATTGCCTTTCTGTCGGTGTAGTCCTGCTTCTTATCGGCTTTGTCAGGGAATTTGTAAAGGAATACAAACAGATCAAAGCGGAAGAAGAAGCGGATAAAAAGAAAGCACTTGCCGAGGGAAAGGAAGTTGATGTGAAAGAAGAAGACAGGAACAAAAAACTGTCTGCCCTTTCTCAGAAAGATGAGACTGAAAACCATGATTCAGAAAAAGGAAGTTCTGGAAAAGAATAGACTCGATGTAGCCGTTGGTATTCTCTTTTCCTTGACCCGTTCCCAAGCCCAGAAAGCAATCAAAGAAGGCAGAGTCCTCGTCAATGGTGAGAAAAAGGAATCTCCTTCCTTCAAAGCTATGCCTGGCAGGGAACTGACACTAGATGCTCTTGATCCGGAACAAATCAAAGTTCCCAAGAAACCAACGATCGATGTAAAACTAGACTTCGTCTACCAAGATAAAGATATTTCCATCCTTAACAAGCCCCGTGGCAGGGTCGTGCATCCGGCACCAGGACATGACAACAATACGATCGTCAACTACCTGCTCAACGAAGATTTCTTTGATTTCGATGTCAATGACAGCGATGATTTACGTCCTGGCATTGTCCATCGAATCGACAAAGACACCTCTGGACTCTTAGCCATTGCAAACAACAAGCCGACCCAAAGTGCTTTATCCGAGGAAATCAAAGAACGCGATTTCCATCGTTCCTATCTTGCTTTGGTCTACGGAAACGTAAAAGACAAACGGTTTAAGATTGATGCTCCGTTAACACGTCCAAACCACACAGAAAGAAAAGCGGTTGTCGATGTCTATAAAGGAAGAGATGCTATCACGCATTGTACCCTTCTTGCTTCTACAGGAAAAGTCTCCCTCTTAAAGGTGACCTTGGAAACGGGTCGCACCCATCAGATCCGTGCCCATCTTGCCTATATCGGATATCCCATTGTCGGTGATCCCCTTTACGGAAGAAAGAACGATGAAAAGATTGCTTCGAAAGGTCAGGCCCTTCATGCTTACTCTTTGTCCCTGATTCATCCGGACAATAGGAAAAGAAGGACATTCTATGCACCAATCGAAGATTACTTCAAAAAGCTGTTAATCTATTTCTTCAAGACAAATATTTGAAAAAGAGCGTCGCTTGACGCTCTTTTCTTTTTCTACTATAAAATCCTTTTCGACGGAATGTAATTCGGCATTCACAGGAAGCCGTGATTCCAGGAAGAAGCAAATCGTCGAAAGAAGAGAAGCTGAAGGTCCAGAAAAAGAGTACGAACACTAGAGAATGGAGAACGTCGTCCTAAAAAAATTTGCACCCCTAGGGAACAGAAAAGTCTCAAACAAATTGAAAAAGCGCTCTTCTTTATTTTCGGTATCGGACATGGAAAGAAAGAACATCAATATCGCTAGGATGAACGTTTGTAATCTGCCTTGCCTGTCCTAAGGTCTTAGGACGCAATAGGTTCAGCTTTTCTCTTGCTTCCAAGGAAAGGCCATCCCTATGAAGATAATCCAGATCATCCGGAAGAGGGAGTTCTTCATATTCGCTTCTTCTCTTAGCTTCTTTGAGCTCCCTTAGAATATAGCCTTCGTATTT
>URQF01000023.1 GCA_900549915.1 uncultured Mollicutes bacterium
CGCTTTGGTTTTGACGCCATAAGAACTTCGCAACTTCAAACTGATTGTCAAAAACAAAGCAACGGGAACGTCTCATGTGGTGTATTATATACAGCCCTCATTCTCTTTTTTTATTGTTTCTATTTTTCTTCGACATGCTTATCCTCCTCGTTTTCTTCCTCTTTAATTGTCTCAAGGATCGCTTTGGCTAAGTGCGGATCGGAAATACCGATAGCACTGACCTTCTCATATCCCGCAATCAGGTTCAGGGGAAGATTTCCCTGATAGCGGATAAAGAATAAGTCTTCATTTTCCTTGAAATGATTCTTCCTCTTCTCTTCGTTTTTCTCTAGGCAGGTCGGAGTGAAAACAACAAGTCGGATTCGTCCTCGTGTCAGCCTTTCTTCAAGCTTCCTGCCAACATAAAGCGCACGCTTTTTCTGGGCAAAGCCGATGTAGGCTTTCAAACGATTTACTTCTTGTTCGTTTTCCATTCTATGACCTCCTCATAGAGTTTATCAAAATCCGTTTCCGGTGCATTACGCACCAGTCTCTTCTTCAGCCTATCCTTATTGTTTAAGGCAGTAGGACAGAGATAGATGCCTCTGCCAGGCTCGAGATGATTTCCAGGCAGGGCAGTTTTGTTCTTGATGACAATGCGGAAGAGGTCTGACCGGGGAAGAATCTTCCCGGTCAGAACATCTTTCCGGAATACCGGATAGTCTTTCTTCATGGATTACTTGTTGTCGTCGTAGTATTTGTCGGAATCGTACTGTTCGGCGACATCCTCGTCATAATCAGAATCACTGTATTCGTTTTCAGCACTCTGCGGATCGAGATCCCTGTTTTCAAGTTCCTCATCCGTGTAGATAGCCATACCTTTGACAGAAGGAGCAGCTTTCTCCTCTTTCTTCTTTTCATCTGCCTCTTCCTTCTTCTTATAATCGTTGTAACGCTTATAAGACTTGGTTTCCGCTGGACCCTTCTTCTTTTCCATAGCCTGCTCAAGGGCTTCCAGAGAAATTTTTGGCTTGTTTTTGATTTCAACATGGACAACTTCTTCCTCTTTCGGCTCTGGTTTGACTTCTTCTTTTACCGGTTCGGATTCGACAAGTTTCGTTTCTTCCTTGACTTCCTCTTTCGGCTGTTCGACAGCAGTTGCTTCTTTGACTTCTTCCTGTTTAACCGGCTCTTCTTCTTTCTTAGCTTCGACCGGTTTTTCACCATTGACGACAACTTCATTCTGTTCAGGCTTTAAGCCGATTTCTTCATCAGAAAGGCCTTCTTCCTCAACAACCGGCTCAGCAGTCGGAAGCGGATTAGAGAGAACAGCATCCGGGAATTCCTTCTTGATAGCATCATTGATTTCCGGAATCATCCTATACTTTAAGCCTTGTTTGATGGCTTCGTCTGCCTGGAGAACAGAAATCGAGCATTTCGTAATCTTAGAGGCAAGACGGACATTGGAGCCGTTCTTACCAATAGCAACACCTTGGTTGCCGTTCCTGACAACAACCGTGATCTTCGGGAAGACATAGCCACGATCATTTTCGATTTCTTCATAGTGAACATTCGAATCGAAGAAATCATCCGGACAGGTCCTACCGATGACAGTGGCCGGTTTCCTAGCTTCGATAATCTGTAAGGCCTTGTTTTCTTTCCAACGCTGGATATCGATCTTTTCACCATGTAATTCCGTGGAGATAGCGCGGGTACGGGAATTTTCAGGACCGATGCAGGCTCCGACAGGATCAATGTTCGGATTTGCACTATCCACTAAAATCTTGGTGCGCCTTCCAGCTTCACGAGCAATCGATTTAATAACAACTTCGCCACTGGCAAGCTCTGGCACTTCACGGGCCCTAAGCTTTTCGACAAAGCGGTCCGTTGTACGGGTGATGACAAGAGACGGCGGATTGGATTTGTCAGAAACGTCGCTCAGTAAGACACAGACGCGGTCACCTTTGCTGTAAACATCACCAGGGAGCCTGTTGCGTCCTTTGCCGGAATTACGAAGAGTTCCGTTTGCTTTTCCAAAGCTGACTTCGCAAACACGCTGTTCGCCACGGCGATCATATCCTAAAGAGTTGCTGCTTGTTTCTTCGGAAATGACGGTACCATAGATAAGTCCTCCGATTTGGTCTTTGTAAACAGATAATATGGCCTGACGGGAAGAATCTTTCAAATGAGAAAGATAAAGCTGTTTGACACGGCGGACATAAGCTTTATCAAGCTTCGTGGTATCAAAAGGAATCTCGACAATATCGCCGATTTTGACACCTTTCTTGTATTCTTGAGCGTCTTCTAAGGAAATCTGATAAGCGTCATCGACGATATCATCTTCGTTCGTGACGACTTTTACATCAAAAATTTTGAACTTGGAGAAGGTGTCATTGAAGACAACATGGCACTTGATGAGCTCTTTATCCGGATCTTCGCTGTCCTTATCCTTGAATAATCCCGGATAAGACCATTCCAGATAAGCCTGTTCCCTAGACCTAGTGAGAATGTTGGTGATGTCATCCTGAGTTAACCTGCTGTCTTTTGCACTAGAAGCTAAGTTCGTCGAAAAATTGACGGCATCGACTTTTCCAGTGATGACCTGGGCAGTCTGTTTGCGACGGCGCTTCTTCGGGCTTTCTTCTTCGTCCCTTCCCATAACTGTATTGACTGAATCTTCGAGCATAATTCTAACCTCCTATGTGTCTATATACTCGTTAGGCTTTGTAGCCCCTATGTATCGTATCGATGTCTTCTTCGCCGAGAATCCTCTTTTTCTTGGCACCTTTTAAGAAATAGAAGAAATAGGCTTTTCCATCTTTGACGGAATCGAGTTTCCTTGAATGAAGGCTTCCATCCTTTTTCAGCTTTACATCCAGATAATGACCGATGAACTTCTCCAAGTCATGGAATGGAATTTCCCGTAGACTTCCTCCGGAGGAAATATCAAGCCTATAGGATTCGTCCCTGCCTTCAATCGTGTCAAGCAAAGGATTCACTTTGTCCGTATAATCTTCGATTTCCTTCCTTGTGATAGCATAGTCGTGATCGATGTAGACTTCTAAAGTCGGCCCCATTTCGCCACTCGATTTGAAGCAGGTCTTAACTAAGGTAAGTCCCCTTTCATCGCACGCTTTTCCTAGAACGGAATTGACTTTGTCCCTGATGGATTGGTCCATTTTGCCTCCTTTTTACAAAGAAAGAGTGGACCCTTACGGGCCCACTCTTAACATTTGTGTTTAAGAATGGAAAAGGCTTTTCGCCTCTTACGATAAAAAGTCTACACGCTTTTCACACTGGTGTCAATGGGTTTTAATGCTTTTAACCTATTTATAAAGAGTAATATGAATTCGTTTTTTTACAGAAAAGATAATATAGAGAAGTATAATCATAAAGCTATGAAACGGGAGGGCTTATGATCAACAAAGTCAGTGATGTCTATAAAAAACATATTCCCGCGTTTGTCTTTGGCCCAAGGCTAAAGAGGGTTGAGGCGATTTTCGACCTCAGGATTCCTCTTATCAGGAAGGCTGTCATCGATCTTTCCTTTGGAACAAGCAGAGATGCTGTGACAAATGCGATTGGGAACTTTATTAAAAGGTTCGGTGTCTGGGTCAAAGGGAACGAAAGGGTCAATTATGCCATCATTGGCGGGACCCTTATTCTTCTAAGGGGTGTCTTAGGTTTTCTTGTCACTAGGGTGACTCAGTATATTGCGGCAAAGACGGCTAGGGCTGTTGGCTGTGATGTCCGGGACTCTCTCTATAAGAAAATTCTTGCGTTAAGCAAGAAAGAACGGGAGAAATTATCTTCCTCTCGGTTATTAACCGTTCTCAATGCGGATTCTTATCAAGTCCAGCAAGGCGTATTGATCTTTATCCGATTGATTGTTCGTGCACCTTTTATTATCTTGGGTGCTTTGATCATCTCTTTGATTCTGAACTGGGAGATTGGATTGATTTTCGTCGCTATTGTTCCGCTGATTCTTTTTGTTATCTTCTTCTTAAGGAGCCGCTCTTCGAAGGAATACCTTTCCATCCAATCCAAACTCGATACTTTGTCTACAAACGCAAGCGAAACCATCGAAGGGGAAAAAGTTATCCGTGCCTTCCGCAAAGAAGACTATGAAAACAAGCATTTTGAAGCAAATACAAAGGATTATGAAATGAACTCCATTAAGGTTTCCTTCCTCAATGGATTAATTAATCCTTTGACTTTTGCAATCATTGCTTTAGCAACAAGCTTTGTGATTCTCTTTGGTGCCCAACCGATTTTCTCTTCTAGGAGTGAACAGAAGACTGCTCTTGCTTCGACCATCATTACCGAAGTTTCCTATTTGAGTCAGATCTTCGTAACTCTTGTCCAGCTGACGAATGTTGTCAGGATTCTTACAAAAGCCCAAGTCAGCCGGAAACGCTGTGATGAAGTTCTCTCTATAAAGCCAAGGATTTACGAAAAGAAGAATGCAGTTGTAAAAGATGTGAAGAAAGGGGAAGAGATCCTCTCTTTCAAAGATGTATGCTTAGGCTACAAAGAAGGTGGAAACCTTGCTCTTTCCAATATTGATTTTACCCTTGACAAAGGTCAGTCCCTTGGTATTATCGGTGGCACCGGAAGTGGTAAATCCACTATTTTGAACCTTAGGGAGCGTTTCCTTGATGTAACTTCAGGTGAAGTAAGATACAAATCTGAGAATATCAAGGATTATTCTCTCAGCCATCTTCACGAAGAATTAGGACTTGTACCTCAGAAGGCTGTTCTTTTCAAGGGCACGATCCGGTCGAACAGGTTAAGGAGCAATCCTTTGGCTACCGATGAGGAAATCACCAATGCCTTAAAGGAAGCAAGGGCCTATGAATTTGTATCGAAGTACCCAGATTATCTTGACCATGAGGTCGAAGAAGGCGGAAAGAACTTCTCTGGTGGTCAAAGACAACGTCTTTGCATTGCAAGAGGTATTGTGAAACATCCGGAAGTTCTTATTCTTGATGATGCCACAAGTGCACTTGACTTGCTTACGGATAAACAAGTCCGCAGGAACCTTTCTAAGTATGAGAATAGGACCAAAGTCCTTGTTTCTCAGCGTGTCTCAACGGTTATGGACTGCAATCTGATTCTTGTCTTGGAAGGTGGAAAACTAATTGGAAAAGGAACCCATGAAGAACTCTTGAAGAATTGTCCTATCTATTTAGAAACCTACTTGAGTCAGACCAAAAAGGAGGAAAGGAAATAATGGAAGACAAAAAACGTTTTCTTTCTTATCTTCTCCCGCAGAAGAAATCAATTTTCATCCTTTCTTTCTCTGTCCTTATTTTCCTTCTTGCCCGTCTTAGTCAACCTTATCTGGTTGGTAAAGCCCTTGATAGGGCGCTAGCTGATAACAAGACGATCTTCAGGGTACTGGTCATTACAACCCTTTGCTTATCCATTCTTGGTGCCGTATTTGATTTCTTCTTTGAGTACACAGTCGGTGTCAGGACGCAGAAAAGGATTATGGAAATGCGGAACGACGTCTATCATAAATTCAACAAAGTTCCGATTTCTGTCCTCTTCAAGCAGACAACAGGTGATTTGGTTCAGCTTGAAATTGGTGATGTCGAGAATGTTGCTACGGGCTTATTCTCTGTGTTTAAGTCTCTGATTGAAGGTGTTCTATCGATTATCCTTACGATTGTCTTAAGGTTCTGTGTCAACTGGATTCTAGCTTTAGCTGCTATCTTGTTATCTCCTTTATCTCTTTTTGTCAGCCGTTTTGTTGCAAAGTTCAGCCATGCGCATTTCAAGAAACAAGCGAAACTTCAGTCTGTCTTAAACGGAATCTCCTTGGAAGCTATCAATAACAGCGATGTCCTACAGTCAAGGAATTACCAGGAAACATCCTATGGAAAATTCAAGAAAGAAGATGATGTTTTAAAAGAAGAAGGAAAGACTGCCCTCTTCTCTGCTTCTTGGACGAATCCGACGACCCGTTTAGTCAATAATATTATCTACGCCATCATTGGCATCAGCGGTATTATCAGGATTGGCTTCTCTGCCTCTTACCCCATTCTTTCCAGGTCTATTGGTAAGTTATCTTCGTTCTTAAGCTATACCAGCGAGTATACAAAGCCATTTAATGAAATCAGTGGTGTTCTCGGCGAATATGAAGCAGCCAAATTCTCTTTTGCCCGAATCAATCGATTCCTTAACTATGAAGAGGATGTGGATAACGGAACAGAAGAAGTCAAAAATATCAGCGAAATCAAGTTCGACCATAGGTGGTTTAGTTATGAACCGGATCAAAAACTGATTGAGGACTTCAATGAAACCATCCATAAAGGAGAAAAGGTAGCAATTGTTGGTCCTACTGGTGCTGGAAAATCAACCTTGGTCAATGTGTTAAGGCGTTTCTATGATCCAGTGCAGGGTGCTGTTCTCTACAACGGAGTCAAAGGAACTGACATCAAGAAATATTCTTTACGCTCGAACTTCGGCAGGGTTCTCCAGGAAACCTGGGTGTTCACGGGAACGATCAGGGAGAATGTCCGTTATGCCAGACCAGATGCTACGGATGAAGAAGTCATGGATGCCTGTAAGCGAAGTCATGCCGATACTTTTATCCAGACCTTACCGGAAGGATACAACACCAAGGTCTCCGCAAAGGAAGGCCTTAGCGATGGCGAACGTCAAAGGATCACCATCAGCCGTGTAAGGCTTCTTGAACCGGATATTGTTATCTTGGATGAAGCGACAAGCAATGTGGATACCCGTACGGAAAAACTAATTACAGATGCCTTTGACCGCCTCTTAGATGGAAAGACCTCGATTGTTATTGCCCATCGTCTTTCCACCATCCGGGAAGCAAATCTGATTTTGGTTCTCAAAGACGGCCATATCATCGAATCGGGAAGCCACGATGCTTTAAGGGCTAAGCAAGGATTCTACTACCAAAGGTATTCTTCCCAATTCAAATAAAGAAAAATCGCCGAGAAATCGGCGATTTTCTTTATCTTACGAAGGAATTATTCCATAGCAGGAGCTGCTAATCGCATTATGGTTTTAACGAGTTTGTTTTCATCCCTGTTATTACCGCTTTGGAAGAAGCGATAGAGCAGGGCAGCAAAGGCACCAGAATAGAAGGTTGACTTAATTTGTTTTTCCTCCTCTGATCCTTTATATAATGTTCCATTCCATTCTGAATCCAATCGATTAATTAAGTGTAAAATGAATAAAGATAGCCTATAATAAATGGAGCGGGAATGATCATTGTCAATCCTTTTCTTAAAAGGGAGCGTTTCCCTGGAACAGAAAAAGTGAGTTATCTTCTTCACCGTTTGACGTAAGAATAGGAATCTCACGATGGGCCTGGACTTTTTCCTTAAGGGACGGATTTCTTCGAAAAGGGCATCTTCATAACGTTGGAAGACAAAACTAAGGAGCTCGTTCTTATCCTTGAAATTGTTATAGAAAGTGTTCTTGCTCACCCTTGCCTTATCGGTAATTTCCTTAATGCCGATATCATCGTAGTTCTTCTCTTGGAGGAGCTCAATCAGAGCATTGGCAAGATCCCGTTTGGAGCGGATGATTCGACCATCTTCTTTCTCTTCTGTCATACCTGTTGTTTTCCTTAAAATTTTTATTCGAAGTCTCTTGATTTATGACTTCGGTGTCACTATTATATCACAAGGCAAGTTATTGAGCTAGAGTGCAATAACTCACCAAGGAGGTAAAAGCTATGCATACCATTGACATTGTCGACCTCACCAAAGACTATGGACAGGGAAGAGGAGTCTTCGATGTCTCCTTTTATGTGAATAAAGGGGAGTGCTTTGGCTTTTTGGGACCTAATGGTGCTGGTAAGTCCACTACCATCCGACATCTGATGGGCTTTTCGATGCCAGATAAAGGCCATACTTATATTAACGGGCAGGATACCCGATATAATCGTGATATCATTTTCCAGAATGTTGCCTATGTTCCTGGAGAAGTCGTGCTACCAAGAAACCTGAAAGGAACAGAAGTCGTGAAAGAACAAAGACAGCTCAAGGGTGTCCATGATGATAAGCTTTACAAGGAATTAAAAGACTATTTCCGGCTTGATCCCAATCTAATCTGCAAAGAGATGGATTTAGGAAGGAAGCGGAAAAGGGCTATTGTCTGTGCTTTTAGGAGCAATCCGGATATTATTATCCTGGATGAGCCTTCTTCTGGTCTTGATCCGGAAAGGCAGGATAAGTTTGTTGATTTTATCCTTGATTTGAAAAAGAAAGGAAAAACGATTCTCCTTTCTTCTCATATATTCTCGGAAGTGGATGCTTGCTGCGACCGTATTGCTGTTATTAAAGACGGAAAAATCGTCAGTCAGATTCTGGCTGATAACTTAAAACATAAGACAGAAAAGAAATATGTTCTGACCTATGCGAACAGGAAAAACAGGAAGAATGCCAATGAGCGGTTATTGCAGGAAGGCTTTAAGGTAACCGAAAGCGAGAAGGAACCGGTCCTGATTGTCGATGCAGATGATAAAGATATCAATAAGCTGCTTTGCAGCAGGAACAGGGAAGGCAGGACGGATTTCAAGGAAATCAAGGAAACTTTGGAAGACTATTTCATGTCCTTCTATAAGGAAGACCTTGATTATGGAGGAATCAAATGAATCTCGATAAGGAAATCATTCAGATTAACAATATCACTAAGGATTACGGAAATAACCGCGGCGACTTCGATATCAATCTGAAAATCCATGAGAACGAAGTCGTTGGCATCGCTGGCGAAAACGGCGCTGGAAAGACAACCTTGATCCGTAGGAGGATGGGATTCATCCGTCCCGATGGCGGTAATATCAAAATCTTTGGTCAGGATGCCTACAGGGAATCCGCGAATCTGAAAAAGTATATTGGTTATTGCCCAGGCGAAATCAATTTCCCGGATGTGAAAACCGGAAATATCTTCCTAAGAAATTATGGAAAGAGCCTTGGAAGGACCGATAAGGACTTCGAGTATGCTTCAGAACTGATTAAGAGAAGGCAGCTTGATATCCGTGCTTATCCAAAACGAAGGAGTAAAGGTAGGAAAGAGAAGACGGCTATCGTTTCTGCTAGGATGCGTAAACCGAAAATCTTAATCCTCGATGAACCTTCGATTGGTCTTGACCCCTTGATGCGTGAAGAACTTCTCGAGCTCATCTTAGAACAGAAGAAAGGCGGTGCTACGAGGCTGATTTCTTCCAATTCCAGGGATGAACTTAGCCGTGTTGCTGATAAGGTCTATCTTCTTAGCAAAGGACGGATTGTAGATTCTGCGGATGTCAATGCTGTCAAGAATCCCCCGTTCCGTGATTACAAGGTCGCCTTTGTCAGACAAGAAGATTACGAAAGGTTCCTTCATCAGAACTATGAGATTCTCGAGAATAAGCCACAATATTATCAGCTCGTTCTCCGTGTCCGAAAGGAAGACAGGAAAAACTTCCTTACGGATGTTGCCCTGTTCAAGATCCGGTTCTTAAGCAGGATGAACTACGATCTCTCTACCTACTTTAGAGAACGTCGGAAAGGAAAATAGAAAATGAGTCATAAAAAGAATATCCTGGTTGTCGGAATCGACAAAAACCAGGAAGAAAATAAAGAGCAGCCAAGGGAACAGCCAGTTGAAAAGAAACGCCATCATCATCATCTTTTCTCTCACGCTGTTTTCTCTGAAAGCTTTAAGAGCAAGCGGGGATCCTTATTCCTCGTTTCCTTCTTAAATGCTCTCATTATGGTCATCATTCTTGTCATTAGGTCGAACCTTAATATTAATGCGACTTCCGATGCTAGGAAAGACAGGTTCTCGAATGCAAACAGGGAAAAGACCATTAAGCAGGGTACGATTGGCTTATATAATGAATTTTCTTCTTCCGCTGATGCCATCGTTACTTTTGATAAGGGAGAAGCGACTAGGCGTTCGTCGATTTCTTCTGCTAGGGATAAAGTCGATGATGACACACTAAAGACCGGACTGGATTCTGCTAAGACGGTTTTCCGCTTAACTTATACTTTAACGGTCGGAGATGAAGCCAAGAAAAACTCAACCGCCAAAGCGGCAGCTAGGAAAGTCATTGAAACTTCTGTCGATTCTTCTTCCTCTTATACCGAAGAGGAGAAGAAAGCTGCAAAGAGGATTGCTTCTTCCTTCTTTGACTATTACATCCAAGATAAGAATGCTTCGACAAGAGACCTTTTGATTCAATGCCTTCCTTCCACAATCAGTTCTATCAGGTGTGAACAGGCCAAGAAAGATGAGAAAGTTCAGAAGAACGTCACAGATATTCTAAGCGAATGCTTTGATAAGGTCTTTAGACAGAATCTTGACAAGGATCAGGCTATCCAAGAGGCTATCTATCCTTTAAGGAAAGCTAGGGCTAGTGAAGATCAGCTTGAATTCATCATCACAGCTTCTGAGCAGCTTGATGGTGAATATCAGAAAGACAAACAATCTTATTTAGCAGACTCTTCTATCCACGATAAGGTTCTGACTTCCGCTGTTAAAAACTACAGGTTAGGCTCCTTTGAAGACAGGCTCTACTATGATTGCCTTCCGGATTTCACGGTCAATTATGCGACCAGTGATTTCGGATACCCGATTACTTACGTTGAAACCGGCGAAATCGGTGAAAACGGAAATAAGATTAGGAAAGCGGTTGAAGTCAAAATCTATAATCCAAGTGTCTTTATCCCTGTGAAAGGGGATAGGGGTACGACCTCTACTAGGGTAGAGAAAAGGCATAAGAAAGCCATTACCGGTGAAGACTATACGGAAGAAGAATATGCAAAGGCAAAAGAAGATGCCAAAGACAATAGGGCAACTTTAGCAGCCGGTTTAGATAACTTCCTTGTTGCCTTCAATACTCGGGACGAAAACAACACCAACCGATTCTTTGATGGAAAAAATGTCATTGATTCCGCAATCAGTGATGCGGCAACCGAAAGGATCAGGGCTAGGGGTAAACAGCAAATCATCGACAATTACAACGATAAGCATGACATCAAGGTCTCTTCTTTAGATGAAATCACGACTCAGAATTCTTCTAGGGATGGAAAGACAAGGAGGAACACCCTTGCTAGCTATGCATCAAGCTCCATCACTTCCTTTAAGACTTACTATGGAATTGCCTTAACGGAAGGCTATTCCAATAGGGAAAGCAGTAGGATTGCCACTGTGAAAGCAAGCCAAGGA
Source organism: uncultured Mollicutes bacterium (assembly GCA_900549915.1). GTDB lineage: Bacteria > Bacillota_I > Bacilli_A > RFN20 > CAG-288 > Enterosoma. Next base: position 11,173 of record URQF01000023.1, read on the forward strand.
GTCATTAACCAGTTGCCGGATAAAGTCGGCGGTTCTCTCTCCGATAGGGGAAAGAGGAACGTTTACGGTATTATTATCGGTAGGATTGGATTTGCTAGGACAACCCTTCTTGTGCCAATGGTCTACTCGATTCTTCTTGCAAACGATCTTGTCGCCAATAAAGTTGAAACCGGTTCTCTTGCCTTCACTCTTTCTACTCCTCTTACCCGTGATAGCTATATCTTCACGGAAGCTTGCTTCAGGATCTTCTCGGAATTCGTCATGGGACTGACCTTGTTTGTCTTTACCACCATCAGCCGTTATATCGGAATCTCCTTAGGCGGTACCGACTTGCTTGTCTCTCTGCCGAGGGAACATGTCGCCTGCTATTCGCTTGGAAACTTCAGGGTCATCCTTGCTATCTCTGGTATCTGCTTCTTATCTTCCTGTATCTTCAACAAGTCGAACAAAGCAATCGGTATCGGTGGCGGTCTAACGATTTTCTTCTTCATCTGCTCGATTCTCGGTTTATTCGGAACCCGTGCGATTCCAGGAACAATCCGTATCGATTCAAGGAACGTTTTCAACTACAGGACGATTATTTCCTTCTTCGATCCTCTTGCCGTCAGGGATGGCGATTATGTCAAGTTCTTCCTTAAGTTAGTTGGATTGCTTGTCATTACCGTCGTAACGTATATCAGCTCTGAAATTATCTTTAAGAAAAAAGATTTGCCACTCTAAATATTCGCCTTCCATAAGGTATAATAGCGGTATGAAAACAATTGCATTTGCATCGGACTTCGATAATACAATCTATTTCGGAAAGGAAGCAAACCCTTTCCACAAAGAAGACATTGCCGCTATTAAGGAATTTCAGAAAAAAGGCGGGCTCTTTGGAATCTGTTCCGGAAGAGCACTGAGAGGAATCGACTACCCAAGCAAAGGAATCCTTACCTATGATTTCAAGATCAGTGCTACGGGTTCTAGGATCGTTGGAAAAGACAACGACCTTCTCTATGAGGACCCTATTCCGACAGCTTTAGCGAAGGAAATCTATTTCTTTCTGAAGCAGAACACAAATTTCTGGGTTGTTCTTAATACTGGAAAGTATCTTTTTTCCGAACACGAAATCTTAGATGGTCTTCCCCCGAAAAAGGAGGAAGACCTTTTTGTGTCTCCTATCTGCGGAGTATCGGTTGATTGCTTAAACGAAACGGATGCTTTTCAATGGAAAAAGCTACTAGAAGGGAAATATCCGGATATTATCGCTTATCAGAACAAGAACTTCTTAGACAGGGTCAAGAAAGGAAACTCCAAAGGACACGGTATTCAGGAAATAAGAAAAATCCTAACGGCAGACATCGTTGCTGGAAGGGGAGATTCCTACAACGATATTCCTTTACTCGAAGAAGCGGATCCCTCCTATACCTTCCATTCCTCGCCCGAACTTGTCCAGAGCAAAGCTACCAAAGTGGTATCTTCCATAAGCGATGCATTAAATGATTTAAGGACTCGATTTTTCTAGGAAAAAGATATTTCAAAGCTTATAATATCTTGCTGTTTACAAGGAGGAAAATTGATTATGGAAACGCAGACCTTTGATTGCATTATCATCGGTGCCGGTCCGGCCGGTATTTTTACGGCCCTTGAATTAGCTGAAAAGAAACCAGAATGGCACGTTCTTATCGTTGATTCTGGACGAAGCATTGATAAACGTACTTGCCCGGCCCGTAAAACAGGTGTCTGTGTCCATTGCAACCCCTGCGCTATTCTTTCCGGATGGTCTGGAGCCGGTGCTTTCTCGGATGGAAAACTGACCATCACCGATGAGGTCGGCGGACATAGGAAAGAGTATGTCGTTCATGAGACAGCCAGGGACTATATCAACAAGGCGGATGATATTTATGTCAAATTCGGAGCCAGCAAGGAAGTCTACGGAAAGAACTCTCCGGAAGTGGATCGAATCAGCTACGAAGCAAGCAAATACAATATCCGTTTAATTCCTTCTCCGGTCCGTCACCTTGGAACCGAATACGCTAAGACCGTTTTGGAGAACAGGCAGAACTATCTTCTGAATAAGACCAATACGGTTTTCAGGGAATTGACCACCGCTGACCAAATCCTTACGGATGAAGAAGGCAACGCGAAAGGCGTCACTCTGACGACTCAGGGAGTGAAGGGGACGAAAACGGTTTATTCGAAACATATTGTCGTCGCTCCAGGCCGTGGCGGTGCCGAATGGCTTACGAAAGAAGCCGGACGTATCGGACTTACGACAACGAACAACGAAGTCGATATCGGTGTCCGTGTGGAATGTCCAAACTCGGTCAGGGATCCTTTGACAAAGTCTCTTTATGAGGCAAAACTTGTCTATTATTCCGATACTTACGAGAACAAGGTCCGTACGTTCTGCAGGAATCCAGGTGGTGTTGTTTCCGAAGAACACTATGAAGGCGGACTTGCCGTTGTGAACGGACATAGTTATGGTGATAAGAGCAAGTGGACGGACAATACGAACTTCGCTTTACTTGTCTCTAACAAGTTCACAGAGCCTTTCCATGAGCCGATTCTTTACGGACAGAATATTGCAAAGCTTGCCAACAGGCTTACCGGAGGTCCTATCAGGGTCCAGCGTCTTGGTGATCTTCTTTTAGGACGTCGTACTACGAAGTCACGTTTAGAGAAGTCTACGGTTATTCCGACCCTTAAGAATGCTGTTCCTGGAGACCTGTCTTTTGTTCTGCCAGATCGTATTCTGACCTCGATTGTCGAAGCCTTGAAAGCCTTGGATCATCTTGCTCCTGGTTTATATAGCAAGAATACTCTTCTTTATGGTGTTGAGGTCAAGTTCTATTCTTCGAAAGTGGATGTTGATCATCGCTTCAGGACGAAGATCAAAGGCCTCTATGCTATCGGCGATGGTGCTGGTATTACCCGTGGCTTGAGGCAGGCTTCGGCTACTGGTATTTACGTTGCTGACGATAGGACGAAAGAATAAAAATCAAGTGGATCATCGGCTGTCCTAGGGGGCAGCCTTTTTTGTTGGCTTTTCAGAAATTAGCATTCAACACTTGAAAGTGCTAATTCTTGAACTATAATGATAAGTAGATAGTAGAAAAGAGGCTAAAAAATGAAAGAAACCAAACAATTCCAAACGGAAAGCAAGCAGCTCTTGAACTTAAGGATCAATTCTATTTATTCGAATAAGGAAGTCTTTCTTCGGGAACTGATTTCGAATGCGAGTGATGCGATTGATAAATACAAATATTTTTCTTTGACCGATACGAAAGAATATCCGATTAAGGATAAGTATCTGATCCGGATTACTCCTAACAAGGAAGAACGGACTATTACTATTTCGGATAATGGTATCGGAAGGGACAAAGAAGGACTGGAAGAGAACCTGGGAACTATTGCCCGCTCCGGATCCAAGGAGTTCCTTTTGAAACATCAGGACGATAAGGATAAAGGAGACAGGAACATCATTGGTCAGTTCGGTGTTGGCTTCTATTCCGCTTTCATGGTGGCCAAGAAGATTGAAGTCACGACAAAGAAGAGGAACGGAAAGGCTTATCGTTTCACGAGTGATGGCATTGATTCCTACTCGATTGAAGATGTCGATTCTTTTGATAAGGATTCCGGAACCGATATCAAGGTCTATTTAAAGGATGATAACGAGGAAGAGAACTTCACAAAATATCTTGGCGACTTTGAAATCGAGGAGCTTGTGAAGAAATATTCCGACTATGTCCGTTATCCGATCAGGATGGAAGAGACTCACGTTTCCCATGAATATGATAAGGACGGAAAAGTCATTCCGGAAAAAGACAAGACAACAATCGAAGATAAGACCTTGAATAGCAGAGTTCCGCTTTGGAAGAAAGCAAAAAGCCAGGTCAGCGAGAAAGAGTTGAATGACTTCTATAAAACTACGTACCATGACTATGAAGAACCTCTCTGTTCTCTCTTTGTCAAATTGGAGGGTATGGTTTCCTTCAATGCCTTAGTCTTTATTCCAAGTCATGTACCTTATGATCTTTATTCGGATAAATACGAAAAAGGACTTTCCCTTTATACAAAAGGAATCTTTATCAAAGACAAATGCAGCGAACTTGTTCCGGATTATCTGAAATTCATCAAAGGACTTGTTGATTGCGATGACTTCCCGCTGAATATCTCCCGTGAGAGGCTGCAGGCTTCTCCTTTAATGAAGAAGATCAGCGACGCCATTGAGAAGAAAGTCGTTGAGAAACTGAAAGACAGGCAGAAGAATGAGAAAGACAAATACCTGAAATTCAATAAACTCTTTGGCAACTATATCAAGGGCGGAATCTATTCTTCTTATGGCGCTAAGAAAGATACTCTTCAGGATTTGCTTAGGTATGCAACCTACAAACATGAGGAACCGATTTCCTTATCTCAATACGTGAAAGAAAGGAAATCGGATCAGAAGGAAATCTATTTTGCTTCTGGCAAAACAAAGGAATCGATCAAGCTTCTTCCGCAGAGGGAAGCCTATGTCAAGAAGGACGAGGATGTTCTCTTCTTAAGGGACGATATTGATGAGTTTACTCTCAGGGTGAGGCAAGACTACGATAAGAAGCCGTTCAAGAATATCGAATCAGCGTCTGGCGATGACCTTTCCAAAGAAGAAAAGGATAAGCTTGAAACGGCAAAGAGGGAGCATAAACGCTTCCTGGATACTTTAACGGAATCCTTGAAAGGCAAGGTGGATGAAGTCTCCTTCTCCTCCAAGCTGGTTTCTTCTCCGGTCTGCTTATCCACGAAGGAAGGCTTAAGCAGGAACAGGGAAAGAGTTCTGGATGGCCAGGCCAAACGGGAAGGCGAAGAGGAAAATGCGCCTAAGAGCGTGAAAGTCCTTGAAATCAACCCGGAATCCGATCTTTTCAAAGCAAGGAGCAAGCTCGACGATGATAAAGTCAAGGAATACGGAAGCGTCCTTTATGACGAGGCACGGCTGATTTCTGGCTTTGAAATCGATGATAAGGAAGACTTCCTGAAGAAGCTGAATAGGCTCAGGGTGCTAGCTTTATCCAAGTAGAACAAAAAACTCAAAAAAGAGGACCAAAAAAGTCCTCTTTTTTTGCTATTTTCAAAGTTTTTCGGAAAGTCCTTTGAAAGGAAAATCGGAAACATTATATAGGAACAAGATATATTTTCAATAATGTAAAGCGCTTACCTTTCAAAATCAGTTCATTTCAATCAAATTTCCGAAAAGAAATACAACTTTCTTTACACTATGATACAATCCTGACTTTTACAGTTGACCCCCGGAAAATGGCGTAATACGGCGTTATCCGCCTTATTCGAATATCTTGTCCAGCTTCTTTTT
>URQF01000024.1 GCA_900549915.1 uncultured Mollicutes bacterium
TTCATCGTCCCTTTTTGCTTTTTTTAGGGCGTCTATAGTGAGGAAAAATTTTCTTAAGTTTTTGCTTTTTCAAGGCGTCTAAAGTAAAGGAGGATATTTAAAGAAAGCAAGAAAAACAAATTAGAAAAGAAGATTGAAGACAGCAAGGAGGAATATGTATTGGACGAAAAAAAGAGAATGCTGGATGATGACGAGAACGCCTATAAGGTGCTTGCAATGCTGTTGGAGCCAATTGTCTCAGAAGAATTTCGGATGATGAACGAGGTAGAAAAGAAAGACTCTGTAATCCCTGGTTTCCTGACCGAAAGCAAATGGGATTATAGACCAAGGATTTAGACGGAAAGGGCCTTTTCTGCATAACAGGATAAGGGACTGGTGCAATCTGCGTCAGTCCCGCTATCAAGGCATTCGCCATGATCGGTGGGAAACCCACCCGACGCCTAAAGAAAAGGGTACATACTTGTTACATTTATGATACAATTTAATTATGAACTTTTCCAGAATCGTAAAAGAACTAAGAACGAAGATGATGCTGAGCCAAACCGAGTTTGCCAAGAAGCTTGGTGTTTCCTATGCAACAATCAATCGCTGGGAGAACGGACACCACAAGCCGGTTTTCAATGATCAACGAAAGATAGCTAAGCTTTGCAAGAAATATGGCATCGAATTAGAAGAAACGGAGGGAGACAGATGACATCGGCTATCATTACGGAAGAAATCGAAAAAGAATACCCCGATGTTCTTGATATGCTCCTTCAAGACCATTCAACCAAGAAAAATATTGTCTGGGGGACAGACAATTACAAGAATAACGGCAAAGGCTATCATGCTGAGGACACCATGAAGATTTCCTCTATTTCCGGGAAGATGAGAAAACTCATCAAGCCAAGAATATGCAAGAGCGAGCGTGAGCAGAAGAAGCGTAGCAAGGACATGGCCGAAGTATTCACCCCATCCTGGGTCTGCAATTTTCAGAACAATGCCGTGGACGAAAAATGGTTTGGGCACAAGGATGCCTTCAACAAAGATGAAGGCAAAACCTGGATTCCTACGGAAAAGGTCATTTTCGAAAATGATAAGACCTGGCAGGACTATGTCAAAGATCTAAGACTCGAGATTACATGTGGCGAAGCTCCTTATCTCACCAGTCGGTACGATGCGACAAGTGGGGAACAGATACCAGTCGGAATGCGTATGGGTCTTTTGGATCGTAAGCTCAGAGTGATAAGCGAGAATGTAAAAGACGAGAAAGAATGGACGGACTGGGCCAAAACAGCTCTGAAAAGCGTCTATGGTTTTGATTTCCAAGGCGACAACGTTCTTCTTGCACGGGAGAACCTTTTCGTCGACGTCCTCGAGTTCTTCCAGAATAAATTCGGTCAATCGTTCGAAAACGAGTATGCAAACGAAATCGCTCAAATCATTTCATGGAATGTTTTTCAGATGGATGGCATGAAATACGTCGTGCCTTACACCTGTCACAACGAAGAGGGAATCGGCCAGATGTCGCTTGATTTCCTTACTGGAGAAAGCGTCATGCCAGAAACGTCCGAATGCCCTGGATGCAAGACGGGCGACAACAGTCAGCACAACGGAGTCTATGCGAAAGTCATGGACTGGGAAAAGAACAGAAGTGTTAAGTTTTTTGATATCGTGAGAGGGAGGAAATGATTATGAACGAGGACAGCATAAAGAAATTCCAATCCACCTTTGAGTACAAGCTTATTTACATATTCAGAATCAACGACAGAGCTCATGAAGGATGTCTAAAGATAGGTGATGCAACGGTTCATACTGAAAGAGACTGGAACGAGCTGAGCCCGAACAGCCACGACCTTAACTTCTCGGCGAGAAAGAGAATCGACGAATACACTTCGACCGCAGGAATAAACTATGACCTTCTCTATACAGAAATCGCTGTCTATGTCGACCGCTGCAATGGAAAACTGAAAAGCTTCCGTGACCATAAGGTCCATGATGTCCTGATTCGAAGCGGAATCAAACGAAAGTTCTTCGATACCCAGAAGAAACAGAATGAATGGTTCGTGACCGATTTGGAGACCGCAAAAAAAGCCATACAAGCCGTAAAAGACGGAAAAGCAGCGCTAGATTCATCATCGATTACTAAAGATAAGAACCCCATTGCTTTCCGTCCCGAGCAGGAGCAAGCAATAAAAGAAACTCTGAAACGTTTCAAAACCGGAAACAAGATGCTTTGGAATGCGAAGATGCGATTCGGAAAGACCTTGTGTGCTCTTCAGGTGGCAAAGGAGGAAGGATTTAAATCAACCATCATTTTGACACACCGTCCTGTAGTCTCCGATGGATGGTATGAGGATTTCGGCAAGATTTTCTATGACAAGCCGGATTACGAGTTCGCATCCAAGACTAAAGGAAAGACCATCAGTGAATTAGAGAAAGAAGGGAAGAATTTCGTATATTTCGCTTCTATCCAGGATCTCCGTGGCGCTTCAGCAGTTGGCGGAAAATTCAACAAGGATGATGAAATCTATGACCACGATTGGGATTTTGTAGTTGTGGACGAAGCCCATGAAGGAACCCAGACCGACTTAGGAAAGAAGGTCATAAACCAGGTCATATCTGGAAAAACAAAGGAAGCCAAAGTCCTTGAGCTTTCGGGAACCCCGTTCAACTTACTTGAGCATTATGAATCAGGTGATATCTATACTTGGGACTACATCATGGAACAGGAGGCCAAACAGGAGTTTGCCTTGAACCATTTTGGAGACTCCAACCCCTATGAAGACCTCCCAAAACTCAACATCTATACCTACCATTTAGAAAAGAGCTTTGTTGCTTATCAAGACATCGATGATAAAGCATTCAACTTCAAAGAGTTCTTCCGGGTTTGGACAGGCGATAATAACAAGGACACGAAGCCGGTACCGGAAGGGGCGAAAATCGGCGATTTCGTTCACGAGGATGATATTGTCAAGTTCTTAAACTTGATTTCGCAAAAGAGTGACACTACCAATTACCCGTTCTCTACCGAAGAGTACCGGAAGTTGTTCAAGAACACGCTTTGGGTTGTTCCAGGAGTCAAGGAAGCAAAGGCTTTGAGCACTCTCCTCCAGAACCATCCTGTTTTTGGCGCTTTCAAAATCGTCAACGTGGCCGGTGACGGAGATGAGGAAATCAATTCAGCAGATGCGCTTACGGCAGTCAGAAACGCATTCAAGGAGAACGAATATACCATCACGCTTTCCTGTGGGCGACTTACCACTGGCGTTTCCGTCCCTGAATGGACGGCAGTGCTGATGCTTGCGGGTTCATATTCCACATCCGCAAGCCAATATTTACAGACTATCTTCCGTGTTCAGACCCCAGCCAACATTGATGGAAAGACGAAGGAGAACTGCTATGTCTTCGATTTTGCACCGGACAGAACTCTGAAAATGGTCGCAGAATCCGTCCAGCTTTCCGCAAAAGCCGGAAAGAAAGAACCACGTGCTGAATTAACGCTTAAGAAATTCCTCAATTTCTGCCCTGTCGTATCAATCGATGAGACTAGGATGAAGGAATTCAAGGTGGACCAGCTCCTTCAAGCATTGAAGAAAGCTTATATCGAAAAAGTGGCAAAGAATGGATTTGACGACATCAAACTTTATAACGACGAACTTCTGAAGCTAGATGGACTTGAACTGGAAGAATTCCAAAAGCTAAAACAAATCATCGGTGCATCGAACCAGCAGAAGAAAGCTGGAGACATTGATATCAACAACGAAGGCTTCACAGAGGAAGAATACGAGACGGAAGAGAAAATCAAGGAAAAGAAAAGCCGTGGCGAATCCTTGACCGAGGAAGAAAAAGAAAAGCTAAAACAGCTAAAAGAAAAGAAGAAAAACCGTGATACAGCCATTTCCATTCTTCGCGGAATCTCCATCCGTATTCCTCTTCTTGTCTACGGCATCGATATGGATATCAATTCCGATATCACTATCGATACTTTTAGTGACCCCAAGATCATCGACGATCTTTCCTGGAACGAATTCATGCCAAAGGGCGTGACAAGAGATATGTTCAGGAAATTCTCCAAATATTATGACAAGGACATCTTCATCGGTGCCTGCCGTAGAATCAGAGCTGTTTCTAAGAACGCCGATAACCTTGAGCCAACAGAAAGAGTTGAAAAAATTGCAGAGCTGTTCTCCACATTCAAAAATCCTGACAAGGAGACCGTTTTGACACCCTGGAGAGTCGTCAATCTCCATATGGGAGAAGCTCTTGGAGGCTATTCTTTCTATGACGACAAGTTCGAGAATACGATTTCCGAACCACGATTTATAGAAAAGGAAGGAATAACTTCCCGTGTGTTCAACAATGAATCGAACATTCTGGAAATCAATTCCAAAACAGGATTGTATCCACTGTACGTTTCCTATACCCTCTATCGACTAAAATTGAATAAAATCCCGGAAGAACAACAGACATTCGAAAACAAGCAAAAGATTTGGGATGACGTCGTTCAGAACCAAGTGTTCGTTGTATGCAAAACTCCGATGGCGAAGCAGATTACAAAGAGAACATTGGTCGGCTATAGAGATGCTAAGGTGAACACAAGATATTTCGAGGACTTGATTAATCAGCTCAAGGACAAACGTAAATGTGAGTCCTTCATCAAGAAGGTCCATCAAGGAAAAACATATTGGAACCGCAAGGAGGACGACAACATGAAATTCAATGCAGTGGTAGGAAATCCACCTTATCAAAGCGAAAACACAGGTGAAGGAAACGGAAAAGACCCCATTTATAATTATTTTATCGATGCAGCTATGCAAATCGGAGAGATTGGTACTTTAATTCACCCAGCGAGATTCTTGTTTAGAGCTGGAAAAACACCAAAGGATTGGAACGAAAAAATATTGCACAATAATCATTTTAAAATTATCGATTATTTTGATGATTCACACTCTGTTTTTCCAACCGCAGAAATTAAAGGGGGTGTGGCCATTTCTTATTGGGATAATAAAGAGAATTTTGGCGAGATTGGAACTTTCTATTTACACGATGAAATGAAAAGTATTGTTAATAAAGCCAAAGCGCTAGATTTCATCCCATTATCAACAATTGTTTATCCTAATCATTCTTATAGATTCACTGATACCTTGTATAAAGAAAATACCTGGGCTGATAAGCGCCTTAGCAAAGAAAACAGATATAATGTAACAACAAATGCTTTCAAAGCAATGCATGAACTTTTCTATGATGAGGAACCTGAAACAGGGGATTACATAAAGATATTTGGAAGAGATGAGAAGTTATCCAGAACTTCAAAATGGATTTTAGCAAAATATATATCCGTTCCTAGCAATTACCGATATTTTAAGCTTTTCGTTGCACGTGCAAATGGAAACGGAACATTTGGAGAGACTTTGACAAAGCCATTTGTAGGAGAACCAAACAGCGGAAATACTGATACCTTTATTAGCATAGGAAAGTTTCAAAGTGAGTATGAAACCAAAAATCTAAAGAAGTACTTATCGACTAAATTTCTTCGTGCCCTACTTGGAACTTTAAAAGTTACACAAGATAATTTTGCGGAAAAATGGGCAAATATTCCCATGCAAGATTTCTCAGATCAGTCGGATATCGATTGGTCTAAGAGCATTGACGAAATCGGCCAGCAGCTTTACAAGAAATATAAACTGAGTGAAAAAGAAATAGACTTCATTGAGAAAAACGTGAAGCCGATGAAATGATTTGGTAAAATAAACGCGAATATCAAAGACGACATCGCAATCCCAGCTAACGACCGGGCCTGGCGGTTCTACTTCATAGTTAGTCAGTAGTAAAAGAGGAACTATTTATAGTCGGCATAGTCCATTACACGTTCGGCACGTTGGAAAAGAAAGCCGAAAGACAATTGACCGCTCGTTACGGTTTGTCACTTGTGTATTGGACTTTTTATTATCTTGGTATCTCCAATCAATGCAGTGACAGGAAAGGAGATACCTATGATCAGAGGTGTCATTTACGCACGCTATTCGTGCAACAAGCAGAGAGAAGAGTCCATTGAAGGTCAGATTCGTGAATGCAAGGAATTTGCAAGAAACAACGGAATAGATGTCATCAACACCTACATCGACAGAGCAATGTCTGCAACCAACGACAATCGGCCCGAATTCCAAAGAATGATTTCGGATTCCTATCTTGATCGGTTCGATGCCGTCCTCATCTGGAAATCAGACCGTTTCTCACGCAACAGAAAGCAAGCAATCTGCTATCGTGATATTCTGAGAGAAAACCATGTGAAGCTTCTTTCTGCCACGGAACCGAACATCGAAGGTCCCGCCGGAATCCTTTTCGAATCCATGAACGACGGATACAACGAATACTATGTGTCCGAAATGAAAGTGAAGATGAAACGTGGAGAAAAGGAAAATGTATTGGAAGGAAAGACAAACGGCGGAGTCCCTGCTTATGGCTATCGGACGGAAAAGTACAAGTATTACATCATTGAGAATGAAGCTGAAGTCATCCGCTATATCTTCGAGATGTATGCAAATACCGATATCACTGTAAATGGGCTGGTGCAGATTCTTAAGAAGAAGGGAATGTTCGCAAGAAGTGAAAAGCCATTCGCAAACGGAAGCGTAGCCCACATTCTCAAGAACCGAAAATACATCGGCGAATATCGTTGGGGCGATGTCAGCAACAATTGTATTCCACCCATCGTGGACAAATCCTTGTTCGAAAAGGTTCAGAAGAAACTTAAAGAAAATGCAAGAGACTGCCAGAAATTCCAGGCAACGGAGGATTATGTTCTTACCGGAAAATTCTTTTGCGGTGACTGTGGTTCGCATATGATTGGTGAATCCTGCCAGAAGAAAAGCGGAAAGATTTACCGTTATTATAAATGTTCGAAACGAAAGCATGGCAAAGGGTGCAAAATGTCTGCAATTGGAAAGGACATCATCGAGGACTATGTCTGCTATCAAACCTTGGAGTTTTTGTCCAACGAGGTGAACATCGACAAGCTTTCCTTGGCTATCCATGATTATCAGGAATCAAAATCACCTATGATCCAGAACATCGAGGCTAGAATCGGCGAGACGACAAAGAAGATGAATAACATCATTTCCGCAATCGAAGCTGGACTTGATCCAACTGATTTGAAATCGAGATACAATGAATTGAAAGGACTTCGCGACGAATTGGAACATAGCCTGGATGAGGAAAAGTGCAGAAACCCTGTCATGAACGTTGAGGATATCAAAAGAACCCTAAGAAGATGCAAGGGCATTTCCTTGAACAGCCTGAAGGAGAAAAAAATCCTCATAAACCTCTTGGTGAACTCGATTGTGATTCAAGATAACGGAACAATCGATATTTTCTACAATTATCGGGAAAGAGAGCCGAAAGTCCCTCTTTCCTGCCTTAGTTCGACCACGTCACTGAATTGGTCCACCATTTGATTATCTGTCGAATATCTTCGACTTAAAATGAAAGACGGATCCTATTAGAGCTTGGTTCCCTTGTGGAACCTTTTTGTTTTAGGATATTTTTTTAACTAAATATATTCGTTGCTAGATTCTTATCAATGGGTTATTTTCATTGCTTAGGTTGGAAAAATGCATGGAAACAAGATTATTTGGTTGGAAAAATGCAGATTTAAGCATAATACGGGGTGGAAAAATGCAATTTATTTCTTATAATACTAATTAGAGAGACAAATATGCTTTATCGAAAAATAACAAAAAACATTCAAGAATGGTATCAGAATAGTTCAACTGGTTTACTTGTTGATGGTGCAAGACAAATTGGGAAAACAACTAGCATCCGAGATTTTTTAGTTACAAATAATATTAGCTTCATTGAATTGAACTTGTTAGAGAATAAACTGGCTCTGGAAGCTTTCAATACGGCTATCGGTGAAAAAGATCTTTTATTCCGTCTGTCATCTTTATCTAATAAGGAATTGATAGAAAATAAAACTGTAATTTTCATTGATGAGATTCAGGAAGCCGATGATGCAATCACTCCAATCAAATTCTTAGTTCAGAACACAAAGTTCAAATTTATTTTTTCTGGTTCTTTATTGGGTGTAAAGATGCAAGACATACAATCTGTACCCGTTGGTTTTTTAACTGTATTGCAGATGTATCCAATGGATTTTGGAGAATTCTGCAAAGCGGTTGGTGTTTCTGATAAGACTTTATCTTATCTGAATGAATGCTTTGAAAACAAAAAGCCTATTGATGAAATCGTTCATAAGCAAATGCTGAATCTGTTTAAAACCTATATCATTGTAGGAGGAATGCCAAAGGCTGTCTCTGAATTTGTTAAGAACCATGACAGGACTAAGGTAAATCGAGTGTTGGAGAATATTGATTTCGGCTACAGACAGGACATTACAAAATATCAGAAGACCAACAAATTACTGATTCAAGATATCTATAATCTCATTCCGAGTGAACTAAATGCCCAAAACAAAAGATTCATTCTGAAAAACCTGAGTGAAAGAGCCCGATTCTATCAATATGAGACGTCTTTCACTTGGTTGAAAAACAGCGGCGTTGGATTGTTTGTTCATAATGTCGACAATCCGGTTTATCCTTTGCTCGCTAGCAAAGAGAGAACATTATTCAAATTGTTTTTATGCGATGTCGGTTTGCTGACTTATAAATTGTATAGTGGAAATCAGATCTCAATATTGAATGGAGATTCCGATTTGAATTATGGTGCGGTCTATGAGGCAGTAGTCGCACAAGAGCTGAAAGCTCATGGCTTTGAATTGTTCTATAACAATGATAAGAAAAGAGGCGAGATTGACTTTCTGATTGAAAAAGATAACAAAGTGATACCTTTAGAAGTGAAAAGCGGTAAAGACTACAAAAGACATTCTGCTTTGGCACAATTGATGGCTAATGATGCTTTCCATTATTCTGAAGGAATTGTTCTATGCAACGGCAATGTGGAAGTGGAAGACAAAACTATCTATTTACCGATATATAGGATTGAATTCCTGCAAAACACAAAGAATGAGGGACGGAAACTTGTTCATCTGGACATTTCTAGCTTAATCTAAGCAAAACAAGAAGGCTGAACAATAAGGATGATGATCATCAAGTTCAGCTACTGAATTTGTCAAAATAGAAAAACGAATCCGATGGGGTTCGTTTTTTATTCTTAATACTATCCATATTGTGATGACAGGATGGGATAGCTGATAACTTTAGGATTGTTATTCGTCGACCCAGATTACGTTCTGGATTTCTTTCTCGGCCTCAGGAGACATTGGGTGTTCGATGAGGACTTTCCTTTCTTTGGTCAGATAGGCGACGTAGGTCCTTGAGGCGGTATCATGAAGGCTCTGGACTCTTCTGGATGTGATACGGATGACGTAATCGATTCCCATTAAGAGGGAACCGATGATTTTGAAATACCATAGTGGAACCGCTAGGATCCTAACCCAGTAGGCGAGGAGGAAGAAATAGTGGACTGCTATCTGCCATTTCTTTGGAGCATCTCCTGTTTTGATGTCAAGAACGGAAAGATGAAGAATCATTTTTCCTATAGTTTTTCCTTCTTTGGTACAAAGTGGAATGATAAAGAACAGAATGATTGGGAAAGCGAGTCCATAGGGTAGCATAGAGTAGTAGGTTGCTTTATCAATCTCTAGCCTTCGTTCCTGCCTATAGGGTTGACTATAGAGGTTCCTGTAGGCGATATCATAGATTCCGGTATCCCCTTCTTTCGAAACATAGTAACGATAAAGCTGATGGATCCTGTCTTTATTGTCTTTGTCTAGTTGTTCCTGGATTTCCTTTTTTAGTACTGGATAACTGGTTTCGATTTCGATTCCGTTTGGATCTTTTTCTAGTTCATAGTAGTTATTGTGGGTTTTCTCTTTTTGCAGACCATAGATATTCTTGTTCCTTAAGCGGATTGCCTCTTCTTTTGTACTAGCTTGATTTTCTACATGGTTGTCCTGAATCAGGAAGTCTGTATAGTAATAGAAGACCTTTTGCTCTAGAGTCTTATAACCAAATAGGATATTTCCTTCGGAGTCTTGCTCTTCTTCTTTTAGATAGTCTTTCTGATAGGACAGGATTCCTTTTTCCTTATCTTGGAAGACAAGGGCAGAGTCTAAAGCAAAATCGACTCTTTCCTGGTTCTTTTCCTTTACATGGAAAGCATCATGGAAGAGATTCAGTGTGGAGTAATATCCTGCTAGGAAAAGAAGGATAAGAATGAAAGTATCGATAAGATAAGCACCGATTTGTCTCCTTGCTTTGGAAGGAAGTACCCTTTTTCGCTTTGCCATGACTAAACCTCACTTTATAAGGTGATATTAAGATACCATAATTCCAAGCATAAGGATTTATCTGACATGATTTCTTAATTTTTTAAATTCCTGATTTGTAAATCGAAATAAGAATAAAACGGCTACTCAAGGAGGTACATTTCCTCCATTCTCATTTCATTTTAAAATTCACATTCTTTTTCAATTGAGCAATCAGAGCAAAGTTATTGCAGTCAAAGAGGAAAAATTCTATCATGGAATAACCTCTCTGATTAAACTCAGAGACCATAGATGAGGAGCGGATTATGAGGATTATCAAAAAAGACACTAGCTTAGCACCATATGATTTTTCTAAGATTAAAAACGCTGTAACAAAGTCCTGTGACCGCGTTAATGTCAAATTCACCGACGAAGACTGGGAAAGCCTCCGTTCCATCGTCGAAGAAGAGAGGAAAAAATCCGAACTCGAGAACATTCCGGTTATCAAGAGGCATACCTATGTCGAACTTGCTCTTGATCAGGTAAACCCTGTTGTTGCAAAGAGCTATCGGGATTACCGGAACTATAAAACAGAATTTGTCCGTAGGATGGATGAAGCCATCAAGACGGTCGATCAGTTGAACTTCAGGGCAGATCGCTCCAATGCGAACACGACTTCTGCACTTGTCTCAACCCGTCGTACTTTGACTTACAATGCTTTCTCAAAGCAAATCTATAGGAAGAACTTCCTTTCGGATGAAGAACGCATTGCTTACGATGAAGGCTATATCTATATCCATGATATTTCTTCTCGTTTATTGACTTATAACTGCTGTCTTTTTGACAGGGGTAAGGTTCTCAAAGGCGGTTTTGAATGGGAGAATATCGGTTACAACGAGCCGAAGGATGTCCGTTCTGCCTGCAACCTGATTTCGGATATTACAAGGAACTGTGCTTCTAGGCAGTATGGTGGATTCACTGTTCCGGAAATCGATTCGGTTTTAGCTCCTTACGCAGAGAAATCCTATCTTGGATATATTGATGAGTTCCAGAAACTGACAGAAGAGGTCTCTGGTGTTTATGATGAAAAGAAAGCGGAAGAGTATGCGTGGAAAAAGACCAAACGGGATCTTGAACAAGGATTCCAGGGTTTTGAACATACCTTCAATACCGTTGCTTCTTCCAGAGGTGATTATCCGTTTACGACTTTTACCGGAGGATGCGATGAGACAAAATTCGGAAGCCTTGTCTGGGAAGTCGCTCTGGAAGTAAGAAGGAAAGGACAAGGACATCCAGGCCATAAGCGCCCTGCTATTTTCCCAAAGCTTGTCTTCCTTTACACCAAAAAACTCCATGGTGAAGGTGGAAAACTGAACTGGCTGTATAAAATCGGTGTTGAGTGCTCTGGTAAGGCAAGGTATCCGGATTGGCTTAGCTTAGATAGGCCGGATGAGAAGATTGTTAAAGACTCCGTTACCGTTCACTATGAGCCAGCGATTGCTAAAGTCTTCCACAAATACCATAAATTCGGTGTTTCCCGTTGGTATCTGGATGAGCATCGCAATGTTGTCGAGAACAAGGACTGGGTCGATAGCATCGTCTCTCCGATGGGCTGCCGTGCTTATCTTAGCCCTCTCTATGAGTCTGGTAATCTTTCCCCTGTGGATGAGAATGATCGTCCTGTTTTCACTGGACGATTCAACGGAGGTGCCATCTCTCTTAACCTTCCGATGATTCTTAGAAAAGCACAGGTTGAAGGAAAAGACTTCTTTAAGGTTCTTGATTATTATTTGGATAGGATCAACCAGCTTCATATTAAGACGTATTACTATCTCTGCAAGTTGAAAGCTTCCTTTGATCCAGTTGCCTTCTGTCAAGGCGGATTCGGAAACCTTCAGCCATCGGATTCGATTGGTCCGCTTGTCCGAAAAGCAACTTTCTCTTATGGTTTCACTGCTTTGAATGAACTTCAGGAACTTTATAACGGACATTCGCTTTATCAAGAACGGAGGAATCCGGATTGCTTTGCCTATAAAGCTTTGAAGTATATTGCTGATTATGTAGACGAAAAGAAGAAACACTTTGGAAAAGATATTCCTTATATTGCTGCTATATACGGAACCCCGGCAGAATCGCTCTGTGGAACTCAGCTGAATCAGTTCAAGAAGAAATACGGAGTCATTAAGAATGTATCTGACCGTGCATACTTTACCAACTCTTTCCATAGGCACGTTACGGAAGATATCACTCCTTATGAGAAGCAGGATGCTGAATTCCGTTACTTCCATCTCGCTTCTGGCGGACATATTCAGTATTGCCGCTTCACAACAGGTAGGAATCTGAAGTATATTTCTGCTACGATTGAACGGGCTAGGGAACTTGGCTACTATTTTGGTGTCAATATCGCAAAGAGCTACTGCAATAACTGCGGTGCTACGGTCGATGACAATGAAGAGGAATGCCCTGTTTGTCACTCCCACGATATTACGACAATCAATCGTGTCTGCGGATATCTTGGCTATTCTAAGGTGGCTGGTTCTACTAAGAGGAATGATGCAAAGAGGGCTGAAATCAAGGATCGTAAGAGCAGGTAGTTTATGAACATCATTAAAATCGACAAAAACAATCAGGTGAATGGAGATGGTCTTCGCTGCGTTATCTGGTGTGCAGGTTGCAATCATCATTGCAAAGGATGCCATAATCCAGAAACCTGGGATTCAAAGACCGGAAATGCTGTTACCGATCAAATCTATGATGAACTGAAAGAACAGCTTGATCAGGATGAAATTTCTGGTGTTACTTTCACAGGCGGTGAGGCTACCTTCCCGTCTTCTAGAGAGGAAGCTACTAAGATCAGGGCCTGGATCAAAGAGCATTATCCAAGTAAGACCATCTGGGTCTATACGGGATACCTTTACGAAGATATTAAAGATTTACCAAGGATGCAATACATCGATGTGCTTGTTGATGGACCATATATTGCAGAGAAAAATCCTGGACCTAATAAATTAAAATGGCGCGGGTCTTCCAACCAGCGTGTGATTGATGTCAAGGAAACAAGAAAGCAAAACAAAATTGTTTGGTTGATTGACTTTGACGGACGTCCGATCTTCGAAAATGATGAAAAATAGAAAACGGGGTGCCTGAAAAAGACACCCTGTTTTCTTTTAGAATACAATACCGGATTTGTCGATGGTGAGGCTATCTAGCCTGTCGGCCTGGTGGCTGAAATTAATGACCTTGTTATAGATGACTTCATCTGCAACAGTGACCTTGACGTAGAATCCATTGCCTCTTTCGGCTGCTGCACGATAGTTGTTAATGAAGTTCGTCCTAGAATTCCGTGTTCCGAAATGTGTGTAACTATAGGTGCCGATTTCTTTTAAATAGGATTTCTGGAAACAGGTTGGGTTATCGTCCGAGATGCACTCTTTTAAGTAGGCGTTGAATTTATCTGCCCTTGCCCTGCGTAATCCGGCAGCGGAAGAATAGGATCCGCCAAGGTAGGAAATATATCCGCTGCTATTCGGTTCCTGAATATATCCTAATAAGGAGCTGATTGGATCTCCTTTGTATCCGACTTCTACTCTTTGGGTTTCTGTTGTGCTGCCAACGGATCCGATTGACCACTTAGCATCCTGGATTTTGATAAACACAGGCTTGTTATCGGTGAATTCTTCGACGTTCCTTATTACCTTTGCTTTTTCAACACGTTTACGGGAATAGTCAATCTGGATTTCTGCGGTTTTGCTGGTGTCTTCTTGGACTGCCCTATCGAAGCGAAGTGGACGACCGAATTCTTTTTTGCAAGTAAAGGAAATTGTCTGTGCCACTGTGTCCCTGGAATAGGTGACATAGTCTTCGACTTTTTTGGTGTTGTCGACAACTTTCCAATCGAAGGCGCTGTTTTCGTTTTGAACCCAGTCCAAAGTCGTATAAAAGGAAACTCCAGTGATTCCAGCTGGCTGCAGAGCATAGTGAACTGTCTCTGTGAAAGTTCCATCTGCATTGCGTGAGAACTTCGGGCTGCTTAACTGGATGGATTCGTTTCCAGTCAGCTTCCTTTGGCTAGGTGTATCTTCCCAGCTTGTCTGCCTCAACCTGTTTGCACTAAGCATACCTAAGCCCATAACGGCCAAGGTACTAAGCACAATCAACTTCTTCTGCTTTTTCATCTTTTTCCTCCCTTTTGGATAGAAGAGGAGGAAGAGATTGCTTTCTTCTCCCCTCTCACTTAATATGGGGCGTGAGAGAGGTTTTTTCCCAAAACTTTATAATTTTTGTCCAAGGATAAGATAAGTGTGGATAGTTTCTTCTGCTTTGAGAATCTTAAAATTGTCTTGGAACGCTGTTGATTCTTCTTCTGCTGGTTTCAATAATCGGCTGAGATTCAGAATATGAGCGTGGTGGTGGGAAAGCTCTTCTTTGGAGCAGTCATGAAGAATTGCAAAGTAACCGCCTTTCTTGACAGCTTGTGATAGTGCATCATCAAATGCTTTTACATCCAGGAAATGAGGATATGCATCAAAGATAACAACAAAGTCATAGTCCTTTTCTTTTTTGTCTAGGAAGTCTTCGTTGACAAAAAGAAAACGGCTATCGTTCCCGTATTTGCTGTTTGCTATTTTGATCCTCTCAGGGGCTAAGTCAATTGCTTTTACTTTCACTTGGGTCTTTTCATAAAGATAAGGAGTGATGGCACCTGTTCCACAGGCGACATCCAGTACTTT
>URQF01000025.1 GCA_900549915.1 uncultured Mollicutes bacterium
CCGGTTCGCTGAGACAATCCATAAATATGGTCGAAATGCCCGTGGGTCAATAATATTCCTAGGCATTGCCTATGGTGTTTTTGTATAAATTTTCCAATACGATCGGCATGATTGTCACCCATGTCGATAATAATACATGGGCCGTCTTCTTCCCCTAGACAATAAACATTAGACCAAAAACCACCGTTATAGAGGTTTGTTACTTTGTAATTGCTCATAACGTGATAATTAGTTCATCGAAATGCTCACTCGCGTAAGAATAACTGTACCAATTTACCCAAATAGAATCGGCCATCTCTTTGTTTTGTCGTAATTCCTCGTTATACCAGGCGATTTCTTTCGTGACCTTTTTTAGTTCGGATCCTTTGCTTTCGTCGTTTTTGGCTTCGAGATACCGCTCCATTAGGTTCTCTCGATTTTGCAAGGATATTTCGTATGCTTTTTGATTGCCGAATGCGTGATAGGCAACGCTAGTAAGATTAAAAACAAAAGCCATCCCCAAAATCAAAGAAGAGAACGCACCAATCCCTTCAGGGATTTTTTTCTTCTTTGTTAATAGGCTTAGAGGAATAAACCCGAGGGAAACAATGGTGATGAAAATGAAAAGAAGCATGCTTTAGTTTAACAAAAAAATAAGGCCGAGGCCTTATTTTTTCTCTTTGTGCAACGTCTTTTCCCTGCAACGGTGGCAATATTTTTTGATTTCCATTTTAGCAGGGTGAGAGCGCTTATTACGTGTGGTGATGTAATTTTCTTCACCGCACACGGTGCACTTTAAGATGACTTCATCGCGTTTGCTGGCCATTTTTCTTCTCACTCTATTGAGCGTTGATGAGTTTACCATAGTAAAAAGGGAAAATCTATAAGCAAAATCGGGCGAAAACGCATTACAATGAAGTTATGGTAAAACGCAAAGACACAAGACCTGTTCACGTTGGGAACATCCAACTGGGCGGACAAGAAAAAATATTGATTCAAAGCATGTGCTCCATTAAAACGAGTCGCACGGATCTCGTGGTAGAGCAGCTTCGAAAATGTCACGAACTTGGAGCCGATTTAATGAGACTTTCCGTCCTAGACGAAGAGGATGCAAAAGCGTTCTCTATTTTGAAAAAGGAAGTCTCTATTCCTTTAATCGCCGATATTCACTTTGACTATCGTTTGGCACTTTGCGCCATTGAAAATGGGGCAGACGCCATCCGCGTTAACCCCGGCAACATCGGCTCCAAAGAACGAATTTGGCAAGTTGCCACAAAATGTGCCTCTAAAAGGATTCCCATTCGCATTGGCGTGAACTCTGGTTCTTTGAAAAAAGATGCCAATTCTCACGAGCCACGCCCTGCATCCGCGATACAGTTGGTGGATGATTTATCCGAATGCGTTACCATTTTCGAAGAGGTGGGTTTCCATGATTTGGTCTTATCCGCCAAAGGAAGCAATGTTCTTGAAACTGTGGAAGCCTATAAAGAAGCCTCCAAACGTTTTCCCTATCCTCTCCACTTAGGGATCACGGAAGCGGGACCCAAAGACATTGGCCTTATCCGTTCCACTGCCGGACTTGCCCCCTTATTAATGGAGGGAATCGGGGACACCATTCGTATCTCTCTTAGCGATGCTCCAGAAGAAGAAATTAGGGCCTGCTGCCGTCTTTTACATGATTTGGGGCTTAAACCAGATTACCCGACCTTCATTTCCTGTCCCACGTGTGGGAGAACCCAGGTAAATCTGATTCCTACGGCCAAGGCGCTTCAATCTTATATGGAAGAAAACCACATCAATAAAACGGTTGCCGTAATGGGGTGCGTCGTCAATGGTCCCGGGGAAGCCAAGCACGCGGACTTAGGGTGCGCGGGCGGAAAAGGACGCTGGGTTATCTTTCAAAAAGGAAAGATAGCGTCCATTACATCTTGATTACCATTGCTTCCCGGCTTTCCGGTTCCTTTAATTCCGCTCGTCTTGCAAAGGAGCAGAGCGAAAAACCAGAAAACGTGATTGTCTTAGATTCCGGACTCGCTGCCGGTGCGGAAGAGCTACTTGTCAAAGAAGCAGTCTCTTCTATCAAACAAGGGCTTCCTTTTGAGAAAATCCAGGAAAACCTTGAA
The DNA here is from genome assembly GCA_900549915.1 of uncultured Mollicutes bacterium. Taxonomy (GTDB): domain Bacteria; phylum Bacillota_I; class Bacilli_A; order RFN20; family CAG-288; genus Enterosoma. The sequence goes on from URQF01000025.1 coordinate 2,103, forward strand.
AAGAAGAGAGATGACATCGACTTTGTCTTTGGACTCTCTTCTTTGGATGCTCTAGCAAATTCCGGACGTTTCCCAAAACCGATTGCCTTATTAGTCCGTAAGCTTCACAGGAAGCTGATTGGGACTGCGAAAGACGGAAAACTCTCTGTCAAAGAACGGAAACACAGTAGGGATGGCCTTCTTCAGGGAAGGCTGAAGCAAGTCGAGAAAAGAGATAAGGACAGGAACGAGAAAGATAGGATCATCAGCTATACTGGAAACAAAGAGGATGCCTTGAAGCTGAAAGACAGGGTATTGAATCGCTATCCGAACATTCGCTCTATTGAGGTCCGTGAAAACCGGCTGCTCTGCTCCTTTTACGCTTCCAAAGACGGTCTCATGTTATCTTATTAGAAACCGAAAAAATCCGGTGCCTGCCGGATTTTTTTGGTTTTTGTCTTTTTATTCGTCTGTCTCTGCCCTTGCGGAAAGCTTTTGATACCTAGGATGTCGCTTCTATTTGGAATGGTTTCGTCCTTTCTTTTATGGCTTCAAACAAAGAAATTGTTTTCCGTTTCAGAAGCTTTTTATTGCGGGGTAGCGAAAAATGGAAAATGAGCGCCTATTTTTTCACTAAAAGCAGTCAAACGTGCAAAATAGCAATACTTAACAGACAAATTAGAATAAAATGAGCATTTAATGTTTACAACATGCGCATTATGGCTTATAATTCTCTCAGTTTGAAAAGGAGATAACTCAAATGGAAATTGATCAGGAAGCAAAAACCGTTCAGGAAGTGAACCTTCTTCTTGAAAAGGTCCGTAAAGCACAGGAAGTCTATAGCACCTATACTCAGGAACAGGTCGATAAGATCTTCCGGGCTGCTGCTATTGCTGCCAATAAGGCTCGTATTCCCTTAGCACAGGAAGCTGTTGCTGAGACTGGAATGGGTGTTGTGGAAGATAAGGTCATCAAAAACCATTATGCTGCAGAGTACATCTATAACAAATATCGTTATACAAAGACCTGCGGAATCATCGAAGAAGATGAAGACAGGGGTTATACGAGAATTGCAGAGCCTATCGGCATCATTGCTGGTATTGTTCCTTGCACGAACCCGACAGCTACTGCAATCTTCAAATCCCTTATTGCTTTAAAGACTCGTAACGGAATCATTTTCTCTCCACATCCACGTGCTAAGAAATGCACCATCCATGCAGCTCAAATCGTTCTTAATGCTGCTATTGAAGCGGGTGCTCCGAAAGACATCATCGCTTGGATTGAAGAACCTTCCATTCAGGCCTCCAATCTTTTAAGGAAGTCCTGCGATATCATCTTAGCTACGGGTGGTCCGGGTATGGTCTCTGCTGCTTATTCTTCTGGCAAGCCGGCCATTGGTGTTGGCCCTGGAAATGCTCCGGCTATCATTGATGAGACAGCAAATGTCGAAGTCGCTGTTTCTTCTATCAGGCACAGCAAGACTTTCGATAACGGAAGGATCTGCGCAAGTGAGAACTCGGTCATTGCTTTGGATTCCAACTATGATGCCGTTAAGAAAGAATTCATTTATCGTGGTGCTCACTTCCTCAATGCTGCTGAGCTTGAGAAGGTCCGCAAGACCATCATCATCCATGGTGCAGCCAATGCAAAAGTTGTCGGTCAGACTCCATATACCATTGCCAAGAGGGCAGGCTTTGAAGTTGATCCGAAGACCAAGCTTTTAATCGGCGAAGTCAGCGATACCTCCCTGAATGAGGAATTCGCTCATGAGAAACTTTGCCCAGTACTTGCCTTATATCATGCCAAAGATTTCGAAGAGGCTTTAGGAAAAGCCCAGATTCTTGTTCGTGAAGGCGGATACGGACATACCTGTGACCTTTATGCTGATGAAAAACTTGGTAAAGACCATATCGAAGTTTTCCAGGAGAAGAGGAAAACCTGCCGTATCTTAATCAATACTCCTTCTTCTTTAGGCGGTATCGGTGATATCTACAATTTCCGTCTTGCACCATCTCTTACCTTAGGATGTGGTTCTTGGGGTGGAAACTCCGTCAGCGAGAATGTCGGAGTCCAACAGCTTCTTAATGTTAAGACAGTAGCAAAGGAGAGAGAAAATATGTTATGGTTCAGAACACCTTCTAAGATCTTCTTTAAGCCTGGATGCTTACGTCCTGCTTTGGAAGAAATGAAATATGTTTACAATAAGAAACGTGCTTTGATTGTTACGGATGGATTCTTAGCAACTTCTGGTATGGCTGGAAAGGTTGAGAATATCCTTGAAGGTCTTGGAATCGAAACCGAGGTTTTCTCCGATGTTCGCTCCGATCCTACTTTGAGCTGTGCAAGAGAAGGCGCTAAGCTCTGCTCTTATTTCAAACCGGATGTTATCCTTGCCTTAGGTGGTGGTTCTCCGATGGATGCTGCTAAGATCAGGTGGGTCTTATATGAACATCCAGAAGCAGATTTCTCGGATAGGGCTATGGATTTCAGGGATATCCGCAAGCGTATTATCAACTTCCCGCAGATGGGAACCAAAGCCAGGCTTGTCTGCATCCCGACAACGGCTGGTACGGGTTCTGAAGTCACTCCGTTTGCTATCATCACGGATGATAAAGACGGAACCAAATATCCTATTACGGATTATGAGCTCCTTCCGAACAGGGCTATTGTTGATTCGGATTTAAGGCTCAACATTCCTAAGGGTCTTACCCGTGCTTCCGGTATCGATGCTTTGACACACTGCAGGGAAGCCTATGCTTCTACTTATGCAACTGCCTTTACCGATGGTATCGCCAAAGAAGCCATTAAGGAAATCTTCGATTATCTCCCACGTGCCTATAAGAACGGATGCAATGATCCGGAAGCCCGTGAGCATAGGGCACATGCCGCTACTAGGGCTGGTATCTCCTTTGCAAATGCCTTCTTAGGTATTGACCATTCGACCGGTCATAAGCTTGGTGCTTATCATCATCTCCCGCATGGCGTCTGTGTCTCCTTGATGCTTGATGAAGTCAGGAAGTTCAATGCTGCTGAAGTCCCGTCTAAGATGGGTACCTTCCCACAGTATAAATATCCGCATACGCTTCGTCGTTATGCTGAGATTGCTGAATTCTTAGGCATTACTGGTAAAGACGATCAGACTAAGTTTGATAAGCTCATCGCTAAGATTGATGAGCTGAAGACGACAATCGAGCTTCCTAGGACCATCCAAGAAGCTGGTATTGATGAAAAAGCCTTCCTTTCCACTCTTGATGAGAGGTCTGTTGCTGCCTTTAACGATCAGTGCACTGGCACGAACCCGCGTTATCCGTTAATTGAAGAAATCAAAGAACTCTATCTTAAAGCATTTTACGGAGAAAAAAGGTATAATAAGAAGTACGCAAAGAGCGGAAAGTGAGGAAGCTGAACGATGAAAAACGAAAAAGATCTCGGTACCTTCAAACTGGAACGTCACGGTAAGAAGATTTATGTCCGTGATGGTGTCGTCACGAAAGTCTTCGACCACAAGCAGTATTCGTTCTCCGATGTTCTTCGGGAAGCAAGGAATCAGGAATATGCTTTAGAAGCTGGATTCCCTGTTCCGAAAGTCTTAGCTGTTTATCCATTCGGTGAGGATTGGGCAGTTGAGAGCGAACAGATTGTTGGCTCTACCAGGGAAGAGAGGAGGAAGGAACATCCGGAGAATACACGGAAGTTCATCAATGAACTCATCTCGATTCAGGAAAGTATCTTAGCCAAGGTCTGTGATAACCTGAAACTCCCGAAATTGAAAGACAAGCTGAATGGTTATATTTCGAAAGCTGATGTGGATTCAACCATTCGCTATGAGCTTCATGCCCGTAGGGAAAAGAGGCCGAACCACTATAAGCTCTGCCATGGAGACATCTATCCGAATAACCTTATCCTTGAAAACGGTAAATGGTATATCCTCGATTGGGCACATGCCACCCGTGGTAATGCATCTGCAGATGCTGCCATGACCTACCTGCTGTTCCTCCTTGACGGCAAGGAAAAAGAAGCAGAAAGGTATCTGAAGGCCTTCTGCAAGAAGAGGAATATTGATCCAGCCTATGTCCAGCAATGGATTTCTGTTGTCTCTGCTGCCAAGCTGAAAGATTATCCAGAAGGACAGACGAAAGAAGTTCTCTTAAAGAATATCAACGTCATCGAGTACTAAAATTTCGTTGGCTTCATTAGGACACCTGGTTTCCAGGTGTCCTTTTTTAGGATATAAGTTTCCAAAATGAGTTGGTTTACTTGTTTCAAAGATAACCGACTTTATTCTACTAAAATGAGTCGGTTCGTTTTCAATCATTGAAAAAGGCAGGAGTCTTACTTTCCTGCCTTTTCTTTAATTTGTTTTAGACGTTCTTGGATTGAGAAAGCATTATCAAGGGCCGTTTTTTCTTCTATGGTCAGATTGAGGTTGTAGAAAAAGTAGATGAAACTGTAGAGCAAGGCATCCTGAGCGGAAGAAGACCTTTTCCTGAACTGTTCTATCTTTTCAAGGTTATGTTCATTGTATTCGTCATTGAACAGATGGCTGAAGGCATCAAATAAGAAGATGGTCTCAGCAAGGTAGAAGGTTCCGCCAGGCCTTGATTTGTTCCTGTTTCTTCCTTTCCTATAGACTTCCCAGAAATCCTGTCTTCCACTGACATACTTCCTTAAGGAGGAGGCATTCTTCCTCCTGGATTTCTTCATGTTGCTGGGAGCTGTGTATTTGACTACGACATAGAAGACAGAACGGAGCTCATCCCGGATATGAGAAATATTGACTTGCCTTTGGTTATAGTTCTTTTTGTGGAAGGCCTTGATTACTCTATTGATTCCCGAGATGATATTCCGGATATGGGAATCCGTTGGCATTTTATCATTTGGATACTTGTCATAAGTCTTTCGAATAATCGATTCATCAATCCGGGCTACACTTGGTGTTATCTTAACCGCAGGAGATTTCTTTTTCTCTTCTTTTGTTCTAGGAAGAGAGTAGAGGCATTTTGTATCTTTGGTGATGATTCTGTTAAGGCAGGCAAAGACAAAACCATTGGATGGAAGGATATATTTCGTGTTTCCTGCTTTATAAACACGTGCTTTTTCAATTGCGAAATGAGTTGTGTTCTCATTCTCAGAGGATTTCAGGAAAGAAGAAATCTTATAGAATTTGTCTTCCCCGTATACCCATTCTGGCATGGGAAAGAAATCCAATGGATAGTTCGAAAGGTTGAAAGAGGAGGATTTTTCAAGACGTGAGAGTTCTTTTGGCTCTAATTCTGGAATCAAAGAGAAAGGAATCGACTCTGGATTCTCATTGATTAAAGATTTCCTATCATCATCCCTGACAAAGCTATCAAAATAATCACCAGGATGCCTATAACCATCTTTGGCATAGGAAAAAACAACAAGCATTCGATTTGAAATTTTATTGATCAAATCCTGGATGTTGTTTTTCTTGTATCCAAACTGCTTAAAAGCATCCACTTGGAATGCTTCACTCTGACTGAGACAGAAGAGATAAGAATCCCCGACTTTCTCTTTCGGCGGATTAAAATTCTTTGGAAAGTAAATCGGAGATAAGGAGCGGAAAAGAATGCTGGCATTGTTTTTTCCTTTGTTGTTTAGTTTATAGAAGCAGATAAGACAGAGGTTGCTTGGAATGTCGACTGCTGTGTGAACATAGGAAACTCGTGAAATCACAGGTCCGATATCTTTAGGATCTTTTTTGTTCATTTTCGATAAATCAGCAAGTGAAATTGATTTACTCATTGGACCTCGTATCTTATCTATTGTAGTCGAAATCTATTAGAAAAAAGTATAAATTCTTTTCTTCTTGAAAAAACAGAAAAAGAAAACCAGCTGCTCTCTTTCGAAAAACAACTGGCCTTTGATTTACTATAAGAGGATAAAACTATTCAAGATAGTTGTCTCGCCTGTCTTCAATCCTTTCATCTGTGAACTGCATTTCATTGTGAAGGTAGGCATCCATTCCATTGTAGTTCTGATCAATATAGTCGAAGGCAGCACGGATGAAGTTCTCACGGACGCCGGCTAAGATTCCAACAGAATTGATCAAAGTCTCGTTCTTGATCTTGCATTCATTCCGGAGATAAGCCCTCTGGTATTCGGCTTTCTTCTTTGTGAAGATGTTGGTAAGAAGATAATCTTTAATGATTTCTTCTTTGTCCCTTCCTAATAAGGATAAAAGAAGACCAGTTCCAATTCCGCAGCGATCTTTTCCGTCGGCACAATGGAATAGGCAGGCTCCTTCCTTGTTCTCATAGAGAGTATGAAGGAACTTACGGTATCCCTTTCGTCCAAGCTCTCCGGATACAAAGTAACGATAGGTGTGTTCCCTAGCATGGGTTACATCTCCGTTTGGATCTAGGTGATAGATAAAAGAGACAATTCCGGCAATGTTCTTATCCGGGATAGGATAGGCTTCATGTGGATGTTCGACCGGAAGCAGAGAGGTCAGACTCTCTTCGACTGAGAAATTAAGATATTTGACACCATCAATCGCAATCTCCGGTTTTGCAGCGGTTTCCTCAGGAGAACGGAAGTCGATATCATAGCGAAGATTCCTTTCTTCCTTCAGGAATTTAGCATCTTTCGCAGTGATATGAATCAGAGCATCCGAACGGATGAGCCGCTTCTCCTTGATTCTTCTTCCGTCTTTCCTTTGATACCCGCCTAAATCCCGGGTATTGATCGTTCCCTCTAAGGGAATAAAATTCGTTCCATTGATTTTCATAAGCCTATTATATCGGAAGAAAAATAGGAAAATCTAGGAAAGGAGGCAAAGAGGAAAAAGAAAGCGCATGCATTAAAAATACCTCTAGTCCAATCGGCTAGAGGTATTCCTCAATCTACTTCTTTTTGTTGTTGAACTTGGACTTGAACCAGGAGAAGATTCCATTCGGTTTCTTGTTTTCGATTTCACCGAACTGCTGAATCAGATCCTTCTGTTCTTGAGTCAGACTCTTCGGGAATTTGACCTGGACCGTCACATATTCATCGCCCTTGCTATCTTTGTTTGGAAGAGTGATGCCGACCTTGCCCCTCTTCAGGGTCGTGCCAGCTTCCGTGCAGGAAGGAATATTCAAGTCGGCTTCTCCGTCTACTGTCGGAACAGTGATTGTTGTTCCAAGCAAGGCATCCGTTACGGAGAGTGAAATATTAGTGTAGACATCAGCACCTTTGCGAACAAAGGTCTGACTTGGAGCAACTTCAATGACAAGAATCAAATCGCCATTTGGGCCACCATTGATTCCGACTTCACCTTTGCCTTGAATTCTCCTCTTATCACCAGTATCAACACCATGCGGAATATTGACGGAAATCGTCTCTTTCTTTTCGACTCGTCCTTGTCCATGGCAGGTTTGGCACTTAGCAGTAATCTTTTTACCTGTTCCACCGCAATCCGGGCAAGGTTCCTGCGTTTCGGCAACACCGAAAATCGTCTGGCGACGGGTGCGGACATAGCCGGCTCCACCACAAGTCGGACAGGTTTTGATGCTTGTTGAATCCTTTGCACCAGTGCCATGGCAGTCCGGACAGGTGTCTACATAAGTCAGAGGAATATCGACCTTGGTTCCATGGACGGCCTGATCAAAGGAAAGCTTGATTCGAATGGCTTTATCTTCGCCTTTTCTAGGCGTACGGCTCTGACGGGAAGAACGGGCTCCTCCTCCGAAGAACTGGGAGAAGATATCTCCGAAGTCTTCGAATCCTCCAAAGCCAGATGCATCCTGACCGTTGAAGTTCGCACTATTGAAACCGCCCATTCCGTTCTGGTCAAAAGCAGCTTGGCCGAATTGGTCATAGGCCTGACGCTTCTTTGGATCCGAGAGAACCTCGTAAGCTTCTGTGACCTCTTTGAAATGGGCAGGTGCATCAGCATCATGGTTCAAATCCGGGTGGTATTTTTTGGCTAGTTTACGATAGGCGCTTTTGATTTCATCTGCAGAGGCGTTCTTGTCAACGCCTAAAACCTCATAATAATCTCGCTTTTCTGCCATTTTGAGGCCTCCTTAGACAAAGAAGCCCGGGATTTGACCGGGCTTCCTTTTTGGTTACTTGTCTTTCTTCTCTTCGAAGGTGGCATCGACAACGTTGTCATCCTTCTTTGCACTGGCGTTTCCACCAGCGTTCTGGCTGGAAGAGTTCGCCTCTGCCTGGCTATGAGCCTGGTAGACGGAGTTTGCAGCCTGCTGGAGCTGGGCAATCTTATTGCGGACAGCTTCTAAGTCATTTTTATCAAGATCAGCTTTGATTTCATCACGGATCTTGGTGGCCTGAGCCTTTGTATTCTCATCAATCGGATGATCTTTGTCGTTGATCTGATGATCGATGGAATCGATAAGCTGCTGAGCCTCATTGCGGGTATCAGCATCTTTCTTACGCTTATCATCATCGGCTTTGTGAGCTTCGGCTTCTTTGACCATCTTATCGATTTCTTCCTTGCTTAAACCGCTGGAGTTGGAAATCGTGATATGCTGCTCAGCATTGGTATCAAGGTCTTTTGCACTGACAGAGACAATGCCGTTGACATCGATGGAGAAAGTGACCTGGATGCGAGGAACACCACGCGGTGCCGGACGGATGCCTTCGAGTTTGAACCGACCAAGGAACTTGTTATCGTTTGCCCTCGGACGTTCACCTTGGAAGACCTGAATTTCGACACCAGGCTGATTATCTTCGGCAGTAGAGAAAGTCTGCTGACGAGTCGTCGGAATGGTTGTGTTACGAGGAATAAGCGGAGTCCTGACGCCACCTAAGGTTTCAATACCTAAGGTCAGCGGAGTGACATCAAGGAGAACAACGTCTTTGACATCACCACGGATGATACCGCCCTGGATAGCAGCACCGACAGAAACGGCTTCATCCGGGTTAACGGACTGATTCGGTTTCTTGCCGTTGTTTAAACGGGTAATCCTATCGACAACAGCCGGCCTACGAGTAGAACCACCGACTAAGATGATATCGTCAAGGTCGGTAACAGATAATTTAGCATCCGAGAGAGCTTTCTCAAACGGAGTCTCGCAACGATCTAACAGATTGCGGGTGAGATCCTGGAATTTTGCACGGGTAAGCGTGGTTTCGAAGTTGACCGGTGCTCCATCCTTAAAGCCAATATACGGTAAGGAAATGATTGTCTCAGTCTGGCTGGAAAGGTTGATCTTAGCTTTTTCAGCTTCGTCACGGAGACGCTGAAGGGTCGGACGATCCTTCGGATTATCACGGGTAATAACAATACCGCACTGCATCTGGATTTCAGACCTGAGCCAATCCCTGACGGCATTATCCCAGTCATCGCCGCCAAGATTAGTATCACCAGAAGTGGAGAGAACTTCGAAAGTACCATCACCGATATCCAGGATGGAGACATCGAGAGTACCACCACCTAAATCGAAAACCATAATCTTGCCGGATTTCTTGCTGTCCCTACCATAAGCAAGAGCAGCAGCAGTCGGCTCAGAGATAACACGGACAACATCAAGACCAGCAATCGTGCCAGCATTCTTTGTTGCCTGACGCTGATCATCGTTGAAGTAGGCAGGGCAGGTGATAACTGCTTTCTTGACACTCTGTCCTAAGAACTTCTCGGCATAGGATTTCCTGTAGCTTAAGATTTTTGCTGAAATCTCTTCCGGAGTGAAGTCCTTGTTGAGGCAAGCGATATGGGTGAGATCACGGGTACCCATCTTACGCTTGATGGAATGAACTGTGTCTGGATTCGTTAAAAGCCTACGCTTGGCGGCATTGCCGACAATTTCCTCTCCATCTGGTTTAAAGGAAACAACAGACGGACAGGTATTGGTGCCTTCGGGTGAAGGAATGACTTTAACGTTATGATCATCCTGCCTATAAGAAACAACTGAGTTTGTAGTACCTAAATCGATACCTAAGATTACTTCTTTTGCCATAAATGATTTTCCTCCCTTGTGGTTTTATTTAACTTCTATCGTATCGTCTTTCTTCTCTTCTTTCTTTTCTGCCTTTTTCACGGTTGTGACAACGCTGGCAGCACGGAGAAGATGATCATAGAGTTTGTAGCCTTTCCTATAAACTTCCGCTACTTTATTTTCATCATCGGCTTCGACCGTGGAGAGAGCCATCCTCGTATGAGGGTTGTATTCATCCCCGACTTTCGGGTCAATGATCTCGACATGAGCTTGCTTCAGTGAGTTGAGCAGTTTATTGTGAATCCTCTGGAATCCTTCCTTGTAACGCTTCGTGGCATCGTCTTTCGGAGTTGCCCTTAAGGACCTATCGAAGCTATCCAAGGTCGGAATCAGTTCTTCAATCAAGGATTTCTGTGCGTATTTTTTGAAGTCTTCGTTTTCTTTCTCAAGCTGCTTCCGGGTGTTGGCCCTGTCCGCATAGGCTTCATAGTATTTGTTCTTCCAGGAATCTTTTTCTTTATCTGCTTCTTCAAACTGCTTTTGATAGCCGTCTGCTTTCTTTTTCAGCTCTTCGTTTTCCTGCTTGAGGCGGTTAACGAGAGCCTGCAGCTCGCTATCTTTCTGTTTGGCTTCTTCTGCCTGTTGTGGCTCATTTGATTTCTTTTCTTTTTCTTCGCTCATTTTCTCGCTCCTTTCTTTGCTGGGTTCTTCTTTGTAATTGACTTATTGACTTCCTGTACCGGCGTAATCGGAATCAAGGATGTTGAGCTTTGGTCGGGGGAGAAGAAATAATGGTCAAGCCTATAAGCAACATAGTCGAGAGCAGCAAGAATCTTTTTGTAATCCCTGCGCTTAGGACCTACGACAGCAATCTGATCTTTTCCAACTGCCTTTGTGACAATCGCCCTATCGCCTTTTTGAACGTGGGTGAAGCCGACATTGGCATCTCCTAAGTCGTCGCTTTCTGCCAAAGAATGCGTCCTAGAAGAACCGTCTTGTAGAGTATCAATTGCATTGACGAATGCTTGACGGTCATTCTGGAACTCTGGAAGGGTGAGTAGATTCTTCTGACCATAGACAGTCAGTTTCTTCCGGGCAAAGGAGATGAGAGCTTCAAGGAAGGCTTGGACTATCCTGCTTCCTTCCTTGCCATACCTCTGAATTGCCAGAGGCTTTAAGGCTTTCGTCTTGGCTTCCAGATCTGCAATCTTTGTTCCTGTCAAACGCATTGATAGGAAGTTGACTGCATTTTGCCTGGCAGTGAAGCTTTCGCCTTTCTGCCTGACAAAGGTCTTCTTTTCGACGTATCCGGAATCGGTGATGAAGATGAACCTTGCACTCTTGTCGTTCAGGGATAAGAGTTGAATGGATACAAGGGACTCTTGGTCGGCTTTCGGACCTAAGACCACGGTTGCCATCTTTGTCCTTTCTGAAATCCTTTGACAGGATTTGGTTAGAACATCTTCAACAGACTTCGTATGGTCTTTTAGTACTTCCTGGAATTCACGCTGGAATTCAAGCCCGACACTGCTTTCCGAATTCGTGCTGGATAGATGCTCGAGATAGTACTGGTATCCTTTGGAAGAGGGCCTTCTTCCGGAAGAGATGTGTTTCTTTTCCAGATATCCTTCTTCTTCAAGCTCTGCCCTAGCATTGCGGATGGTTGCAGAGGAACAATCCAGATGATAGTTTGCTAAAAGAGTTTTGCTTCCGACTGGGATACCAGTCTTGATGAACTCTTCGCAGATGCATTTCAGGATTAAGTACTTTCGTGCACTCTTCATCTTGGCCTCCTCTTAGCACTCGTTCTTTCAAGTGCAATATCTATTATAGAGAACGAATTAGCAAATTCAAGGTTTGAGTGCTAAAAATATTTTTAAAGGGTGCGAAACACCCCTTTCCGAGACTTCTGCTTGATTTAGCGCTTTTTCTTATTTAATAGGCAGAAAAAGGACAAAA
>URQF01000026.1 GCA_900549915.1 uncultured Mollicutes bacterium
AGAAGGGGTAGAAATGAAGAAAAGAAAAAGGTTACAATAGTTTCCGTGTACAACATATTGGAGGTAATATGTTCAAAATTGTAAAGCGAGATGACCTCAATCCCACCATCGTCCGTATTTCTGTGGAAGCTCCTTTCGTTGCCAAGAAGGCACAGCCTGGACAGTTTGTCATTGTCCGTGCCAATGAGGACAGCGAGCGTCTTCCTTTCACGGTTGCCGGAGAAGATCCGGAGAAAGGAACCGTCACAATCATCTATCAGATCGTTGGCGCAGGAACTTTAGAATTAGCACAGAAGAAAGAAGGAGACTACATTGCTGACTTCGTCGGACCTTTAGGCCGTCCAAGCGAGTTAGAAGGACTGAAGCATGTCGCTATTGTCGGCGGAGGCGCTGGTTGCGCTATTGCTTATCCTTTAGCTTACAAGCTTCATGAAATCGGTGCGGAAGTCACTTCCATTGCCGGCTTCCGTAACAAGGATTTAGTCATTCTCGAAAAGGACTTCGAGGATTGCTCTTCCATCTTCGTCAAGAGGAGCGATGACGGAACCTGGGGTGAAAAGGGTTTTGTCACGCAGGGACTCGAGAAAGAAATCCTTCGTCGTCAGAAAGAAGGCAATCAGTTCGATGAAGTTATCGCCATCGGACCTATCGTCAGGAGGAAGAACATTGCTATCCTGACAAAGAAATACAATATCAAGACTGTTGTCTCTAGGAACCCGATTAGGATCGATGGCACCGGAAGGTGCGGATGCTGCCGTGTCAGGGTCGGAGGCAAGAGGAAGTTTGCTTGCGTCGATGGCCCGGATTTCGATGGCTGGGAAGTCGATTTCGATTCCGCAAGGGAACGTAACACCAGGTACCATGGCTGGGAACACAAATCTTATGAAAAAGAGTGCAACCTGGTTAAGGAGGGAAAATAGTTATGCCGTTCAATAGGAAAAGCACGAAGAATCCGATGCCGTCTCAGGCTCCGGAAGTCCGTCGTCATAATTTCCAGGAAGTCGCTATCGGCTATACCCAGGAAATGGCTATCGATGAAGCAAAACGCTGCAGGCAGTGCAAGAATCCTGGATGCGTTCCGCTTTGCCCTGTTCATATCGATATCCCTGGATTTATCGCTGAAGTAGCTAAAGGCGATTTTGAAAAAGCATATGAAGTTATTTCCCGCTCTTCCTCTCTTCCGGCTGTCTGCGGACGTGTCTGCCCACAGGAAAGCCAGTGCGAAAAGGAATGCTTACGCCATAAGAGGCCGGTCCGTGAAGGCGGAAAGGTTGTTAGGGAAAACGGCAAACCGAAGAGGGGCGAATCGGTTGGTATCGGACGTCTGGAACGTTTTGTTGCTGACTATCATCGCGAACATGCAAAGCCGGTTGCTTTAGATATCAAGAAGAACGGCCACAAAGTGGCTGTTATCGGCTCTGGCCCGTCCGGTCTTGCCTGCGCTTACGATTTAGCTAAGGCTGGTTATGAAGTCACTATCTTTGAGGCCCTCCATGTCGCTGGCGGTGTCTTAAGGTATGGTATCCCGGAGTTCCGTCTTCCGAAGGCTATCGTCCAGAACGAAATTGAAGGATTGAAACGTAGGGGTGTTGAAATCAAGACCGATAGGGTTATCGGACGCGTCTTATCCATTGACGAACTTAGGAAAGAGTATCACTTTGAAGCCGTCTTTGTTGGCACCGGTGCTGGTCTCCCTCGTTTCCTTGGAATCCCAGGAGAGAATGCAAAGGGTGTTTATTCTGCGAATGAATACCTTACCCGTGTTAATCTTAGGAAAGCTTACCAAGAAGACAGCAAGACTCCGATTGAACATGCCAAACATGTCGTTGTTGTCGGTGGCGGTAATGTCGCTAGGGACGCTCTTCGTACTCCTCTCCGTTTAGGAGCTGAGACTTCGACTTGCGTCTATCGTCGTTCTAGGGCTGAACTTCCTGCCCGTAAAGAAGAAATCGAGCATGCGGAACAGGAAGGTGTTGTCTTTGATCTTCTCCGCAACCCGATTGAAATCATCTATGACACCAATGGTTCTCCGTCCCGTCGTGCTCCGGATTACAATCCGAACTATGGCTGTGTCACTGGAATCAAGGTTCAGAAACAGAAACTCGGAGAACCGGATGCCTCTGGACGTCGTCGTCCTGTTCCGGTCACTGTCGAGGAAGATCCCAAAGCTATCTATACGATTCCGTGCGATTGCGTCATCATCGCAATCGGAACGAGCCCGAACCCGCTTATCAAGGCAACGACTCCTGGTATTGAAACCAATCCGCATGGATGTCTTATTGTTCATGAAGAAACCAATGAGACGACAAAGGATGGTGTCTTTGCCGGCGGCGATGCAGTCACTGGTGCAGCAACGGTTATTCTTGCTATGGGTGCTGGTCGTAAGGCTGCAAAGGCTATCATGGACTACCTCGCAAAGTAGGTTCCAAGATTCTTTAAAAAGTCAAGAGCAGGCGGCATAGGACTTCCTATGCCGCTTTTGTTTTTTTTCTGTTCCCTCTATAATGTTGACAAGGATTTGGAGGATGCAAAATGATGGCGAAGACAAAAGAGAACTATACCCTCTCTGAAGAGGAATTAACCCAGGATATTAATCATCTTAGGGACTTGGTCATAAAAATCCGGGATGTAGGGGCACTCGAAAGGTTTACACGTCTGTTTGAAACCGATTATCGTGTTCTTGTCTATCTCTCGTCTCATGAAAAAGCTCATCCTTCTGTGATTGCAGAAGAACTGAGTACGACTCGTCCGGATGTTGCTGCTAACCTTCGTACCTTAGAAAAGAAGGGATTCATCACCCGGGAACTGGATAACGGGAATCGTCGGCAGGTTTTTGTCACCATTACGGAAAAGGGCGGACGTTATCTTGAGAAGATTCATGAGCAGCTGGTCAATCTTTTCAAAGGCTGGTTCCAGATTCTTGGACCAGAAGAGACCAAGCATTTGTTTTTGATTCTTGAGCTTTCTGCTCAGCCAAAGAACTTTACGGATGAAATTCTGAAGAGGAAAATCGGTGACTGATCGTCGCTTCTGTTTTCATAAGGAACTTTATGATCAATTATCCTGATGGACGAAAAAGGGTTGTGGAAAAGAAATCCACTACTCTGGATAAGCGAAAGACTAAGAATCAGACTGCAAATGAACGTGCTTATAATTCCTTAGTCCGAAGCAACATGGGTATGCGCTTTGAATCCGAAATTTCAAAGGCATGCGATTTTTATCGTACCAAAGGAATTGCTGATATATACAAGCGACCGACTCCCATTAAAGTCGTCAAAAGGAGCAAGGAACATCCTGGTAGGATTTCGGAAGCTTATTTTGAAGAAAAGTCAACGACGGACTATGTCGGAATCTATAAAGGCAAATATATTGATTTCGAATGCAAAGAGACCATCCATGATTCTGTTCCCTATCATAGGATCCGCCCTCAGCAGTATGAGCATCTTCGCTTTATTACTTCTCTTGGTGGCATCGGATTCTTCCTTGTCTCATTCAAAACCTATCAGAAAGTCTTCTTAAGGCCAGCTCCTATCATTCTAGAAGAGGTAGAAAAGAAACATCATCCTGGTTTCAAAATGGACTTTTTTGCTGAAAAAGGAGTTGAAGTCCGGCGCGGATATGTGCCTCCTTACTTCCTTCTTGAGGCTATTGATGAAGCTTTCTTTGCTTCCTGAAACAAAAAAACCAGGTGATGAGCCTGGCTTTTTTTGTCGTTACTTCTTTAACTGTTCGTAATAGCTGCTGCCGACTTTGATAACCTGAACTTCCCGGATGGATGGGTCTAAGCTAAGAAGAGTTGCACTGCGTTCATAGGTGTTGGTAACCTTTTCGTCTTTGTCTCCCTTCTCTTCAATGGATAAGCTGACCGTTTTGCTGTTATCGATTTTAGCAACATAGAAGCGCTTTGGAAGCTCTTTGTCCCGATCTGCAGGGATGGTAGAAAGGATGCATCCATAGGCTGGGAAATCGCTTTCATTGAATTTTCCATAGACGAGTGCTTCGTGCTTTTCTTCATCGATTTTTCCATAGTAGGAATGAGTGTTGAATGCACCAGTTCCGACATAGAGGGTGAATTCCTGGACACCAGATGTTTCTTTCCAGGCTGCTTCTAATTTGCTTTCTCGGTTGGAATCCGAAATGCTCTTTCCCCTCTTCTTGAAGAACTTAGAAAAACTGTTTTCTTTCTTTTCCTTTTTCTCTTCCGGTTTTGCTTCAACAGCTTCTTCTTTTTTTTCTTCTGCCATGATTGGCCTCCTATTTCTTATTTTTAGAATTTCGTCTCTTATTATAGCGTTGCTTTTTCTTTTTGGACTTCTTTTTCTGCCTAACTAGAAGGATAGTGACGGCAAGAAGAACAAGGACAACCGATGCTACTGCTATTAGTATTAGTGTCTGTTGCTTTGATAAACCGAATAAGCCATTTAATTCCCATTTCCTATTGGAATTCGAGGTGTTGCTACTATTTGCAGAGGAGTTTATATCGGTTGGCTTTTCGGAAGAAGGCTTTGGTACTTCCTGACTCGGTGTTTCATTTGGAGTGGATGGATTCTCACTACCCCCTCCTTCCCCAGGCTTCTCGCCGGGATGTGAAGGATCATAGACAAGGTCAGCCCAAGAAGGAAAATCGACAAACGGATTTCGATTGTTCTGTACGTTCTTGTAGATCCTATCGTTTCGTTTCTTCTCATATGCATCCGGCTTGTCTTTCTTGTTCCATTTCAGGAAGGTAGAGAGATTGTGGAAGACACCATGATAGTGTTCGTTGTCGTCTTGTTTGGTAATATCATCGGTTAATTCAAGGTAAGGTTCTGCTTCCGTGTTTGTCGTCTTATAATCCGAATAGCGGACTCCCCTGTAAAGAAGTGCACGGGCGACATCTCCCTTCCAACGATCTGTTGGTTCGAAGCATTGCTCGCCTTGCTCCGTATTGCCAATCCATCCGGAGATTTCCTTTGTCCCATCTGCATAAATACAATAGATTGTCTTTGCCTTGTCATGGTCTTTGACTTCTCCATAGTAGAGATCGCTATGGGCATGGTTGGTGGAATGGTCAGCGGCCCTTAGATGATGCAGATCGGTTCCAGCGCCCTTAACTGGATTCTTTTTTTTCTGTGGTGGGAAGCCATGGCTTTTGACCCAGACATGCTCCTTATCCATTTGGATGGTGTTACCAGGAGGACACTCTTTATTTGCCCAGTCAATTGCACTGATGCCTTCGGTTTTGGTGAAACTGTTAACGTTTCCGTTAATCTGCTTGCTTTCGGTTGTGGTATCTTCGAAGTACATCCTTGTCTCATAGTAGACTGGCTTTCCATCGACAATGGCATCATCGTCTGCAAAATGGTAGGTTGCAGGATCAATTTCTCGGCTTAATTCCCAGTTTCTGTCGGTGATTTTGTACCATTCTCCGACGTCTTTGCCGCTGGAACTATAGGGGACAAAGGTATTGTTCTTGGAAATGATGTCGTAAAGGGACTTTTTCCTTGTCTGTCCCTTCTGTTTGCTGACAACATCATAGTTATAATAGGATTTGATTTCCTCTTCTGTGGAAGAGGTAAAGTCCATTTTTTCTTTTGAATTGTAGGCTTTTCCGTCAAAGGATGTGGTGGAAGCTTTCCTGTTTGTGAAAGAAGACAGCAGCAGGAAGCTGATGGGAAGGCATAAGAGTTTCTTGATAGGTTTCATGTTCTATTCTAGGTCCATTTTCTGTTTGAGTTCTTTTAGGATTCTTTCTTTTTTATCGCTGAGTTTATTTTCATCTTCATCGACGAATTCCAAATAGATTTTCCTTTTGGG
This sequence comes from uncultured Mollicutes bacterium, assembly GCA_900549915.1. Taxonomy (GTDB): domain Bacteria; phylum Bacillota_I; class Bacilli_A; order RFN20; family CAG-288; genus Enterosoma. Next base: position 5,797 of record URQF01000026.1, read on the forward strand.
CTCTGTACCGGAAGGACGGATGGCGAGGAATCCAGCTGGCTTTAAGAAGAATTTAAGACAATCGGTTTTATCGATGTCGTTCTCTTCCCTTGTGGAAAAGGAACTGTTTTCGGGATGGTAGACTCTTCTTAGAAGATAGTCTTCCCTTTGATAGACTTTGTTCCCTCCGATCTCATCGAATGGATGGTTTCTTAGTTCGTTCCTCTTCTCGGCCCTGAGTAAGCGCCCTTTCTCACCGACAAAGACAAGAGAGAACTGATAGTTGTGGTAGACTCCAGTTCTTCTTGAGAGTTCTTGATAGGCGATATCGAGTGTTTTTCCTTGGCGGAGATAGTACTCGTTCCTATCGGCTAAGGCAATCAGCGTTTCCAAAGAATCCCTATCGCGGACAAAGGAAGAAAGAAGTGCCCCATAGGATTCTTCATAGCCAAAGAGGAAGCTCTCTTCTTCTTCGTGCCTCTTTCGAATCAAGGAGCCGATGTATTTGAAGCCGGTTGCTGTTGTCCGCGTCTTGACATGGTAGGATCTGGCTACTTGTTTTCCTTGGCTGGAAGTAACGAACGTATCGACGACCACACCATTCCTAGGAAGAAGCTTTTGTCTTTTCCGGGTTCCGAGAAGGAAGTCAATCAAGAGGGCTCCGTATTGGTTTCCGGTCAATCTTTGAATCTTTCCTTGGTGATCAAGGAAGGCGATTCCAGCTCGGTCACCATCGGGATCCGTGTTTAGAATGAGGTTGTATTTCTCACCCTGCTTGTTGATGCTTTCCCTGTATTCGATGCTTTTTGTAAAGGAGGCATCGGTTTCTGGATTCGGATTCTCCGTTCCGGAGAAATCCGGATCAAAATAATCCTGAGTCGGAGTTGTCCTGACTTTGTAGCCAAGTCGTTTGAGAAGAAGCGGAGCGAGCTTGCTTGTGCACCCGTTCTCGCTGGAAAAGATAATCTTGGTTCGTCTTTTTCCGACAAAGAAGTCCTTGTATAAAGAGGTTGTCCTCTCTTTTTCAAGGAACTCATCATCGAAATCATTTGTTTCGTCTAAGTAGATGACCTCTCCTTTTTTCTCATAAGGAGGATAGGCGATACTGAGTTCATCTGGCCTAGAAGCTAGGGTCTTTTCAATGTCTTCATTGACTTCGTAAGCGGCCTCAACTCCGTCTTTGTCATAGAACTTGTATCCGTTGTATTCTTTCGGATTGTGGCTTGCAGTTATCCTGATGCCACCCGCTAAGAAAAGCTTTCGGATGGTATAAGATACCTCTGGAGTCGGATGGGGATCATGGAAGGTATAGACTTTGATTCCTTTCTCCATCAAGACTTGGATTACCTGGTCACGGAAGCGAATGGAATTATGGCGGTTATCAAAAGAAACTGCCCTTCCTTGGCTTCGGACTAAGTCTCCGTATTTAGCAAGAAGGTAATCGGCGACACCAATTGTTGTTTTCCGTACGGTCAAAACATTCCTGCGGTTTGATCCTGGTCCCCTTTTGGCACGTAGACCGCTGGTTCCGAAAGCAAGATCTTTCCTGAACCTGTCTTCTTGGGTTTCCTTATCGCTTTTTCGAATGATTTCCTTTTCCTCTTCACTGACAAGGTCTGAATTCAGCCAGGCTGACCTTCTTGATTCATAGTCCATTCTTTTTTCTCCTTCCTTGCTTCATTATAAAGGGAAATGGGTTCTCTCTCAATGGGCTAGGATTTTCGTTTCTTGAGGTAGTTTTCGAGTAAGGTCTCGCTTTCTTCGATTTTATCGCAGAGATGGAGGAATTCGTTGGCTTTTTTTCCTTCTGGGCTGATCTCACCATAGACTTTCCTAAGGGAAGAGTGGGAAAAATAAGTGCCGTATTCTTCGCATTTATCGTTCTGAAGGAGGTAATAAGCGAGAGTGAAGAGATTCTTGTACTTTTTCCCTTCGAAGAAAAAGGCTGTCTCTTTGGAAAGAAGGTATCCGATCGAAAAATAGGCGTATTGAAGATCGATATTACCCTGCTTTTCTTTTTCGATGACTTGCTTATAAAGGGAAGGATCTTTTTTAGAGTATCCGCTTTTTCTCCTGTGTTCGCTGATGCAGGAATGGTGGACAAGCTCTGTTAAGATGGCATCGTTGTTTGGTGCTGTGGAAAGCCTGCATTCTCCAAGGTCCGTATAAGACTCAAATAATCTTCCATGGATCCGAATGGACCTATAGGGGTTCAAGATTTCACCTGCTTTAAAGACTAAGACATCGACCGGATAGGAAAGAAGAAGAAGGCGGCTTAGAGCATCCCTTTTTGCATGGTCTTCTTTGCTGAGATATTCCTGGAAGGAAGGCTTTTTCCTCTCTTCCAAGGAACGGACTGGATCTTTGTACCTGTCTTTTGCAAAGCTGGAAAGACTGGAATAATCGAAGAATCCTTGGCTCATAAGGTGCCTCCATGGTTGACGCTGATTAGGAACAGGGTGAATAGAATCAGGCAAAGAATTCCGGCTAAGGTTGCAAAGGAGTTCTTTAGCGTGTGCCTTATCTTATAGAAACGTCCGTTTGCTTTTTCGGAGACTTCATTGACGGACTTGAAGTCAATATAGGAAGATGACAATTTGGAGAAGCCCTTGATATCGTTCTTTAAAGTAACGTGGTTTGTGATAGCTAGGGAGATATAAGCGTAGAGCTTATCCTTTTCGTCTTGGATATCCTGGAAGAGCTTCTCTTGGTTTTTCTTTAAAAAGCGCCGTGCGTAGTTATATGGCTCATAGATTCGAGAACGATAGGAATGGAACAAGAGGAAACAGAAGTCATACAGAAAAAGAATCAGGAAATACATCCATCCGATGGAGGCAAAAGGATTGCTTTTTGTCGGAGTAAGAATGCCCCTGCGGAAGATTTCGTTTGGATAAAGAAAGAAAAACAGCTGAAGCAGGTTCAGAATTGCACAATAAACAAAATCACTGATCCGCCTGATCCTTCTTTTTCTTTCCTTTTTATCAGAGCTGGTCTGCTTCTTTAACTGAGAAATGGATTCTAGTACTAGTCCGTTCCTGTCTTTCAGGAAGAATTCAAGCTTGTTGTTTACATCATGTTTTTTCCTATCGATGGTGCTGTTCTTGTCTAAGATGATTTCGTTCAAAGTCCTCTCTTTTCCTTCCAGAGTGAACCTGAGGTCACCGATACTGCTCACTTCTCCGTTATAGTTTGGATCGATGGCAAGAGGATTCAGATAAAAAGCCGGGAAGGAGTGAAGTGCAAGGTAATTAATCTGCCTTTCTAGGACAAAAGTGTCTTTGACAGTCAATGGTTCCAGATAGAGATTATCAAAGTCTTTTGTAATCCTTTTGGCAGAGCTCGTCGGATATTTCCGGCATTCTAAGACATTGATCTGAAGAATACGGTAAGCAGAAGAGTTTACAATCTGGTCACGATAAGAAAAAGCATAGGATGAGCAATCCCAGCCGCCTTCTTCTGCTAGAAGATAAAAGTACCTTTTCGGATCCATGCTGTTTATGCTCCTAAAGGATAGAACCTTGAAAACACAGGCTCAAGGAATCCGCTTGGTAAAGGAAGAATCCTTCTGAGGTTGACAATGACAAGGAATAAGATGCTATAGGTAGATAAGATAAAGAAAAAAGAAAGGAAGAACCGGCTTAGCCAACGGACATGATGGTAGATGGATGGGTTGTTTCCGACAAGGAAGAAGGAAAAAACCGGTAATGCCAAGAGGAAAGAAACGACATAGAGGAGGGAATTGGCTAGATAGCAATAGACGTGATGGGCTTCTTTGACCGTGATTCCCTTGATTGGGTCAATCAAAAAAGAAAACATCGGGGAAAAGAACCTACCTAGTTTGTCCTCCACTGATGCACTTCCGATACGGTCGATAAGTCCAATTAGGCCAATGACAAAACAGGCTACTAAAGCAGAATAAAGATAGACCTTCAATCGGTTTCTTGGCAGAAGATAGGAAGGAATCCTGATGAGGAGAAAAAAGAGAATTAGCAGCAAAGAAACTGTCATCTTAGTTGACCTTTTTCAATGATTCTAGAATCTCGGTCTCCTTTTTTGGCCTAGGAGCGATAAACTCCTTGCCTGACCTATAGCTTAGATATCCATCGATATCCTTGAATTTAAAATATCCGGCATGGAGGAACTGGTTTTTCAGTCCATACCTTTTCTCAAACCTTTCATTGACTTTGAAGTCTCCGTATTTGCTGTCTCCGACAATCGGATGTCCGATAGCAGCAAAGTGGACTCTTAGCTGATGAGTTCGTCCAGTCTTTAGTTCGGCTTCTACAAGAGAGAATCCAGACTGGTAGGCTTTCTTCCGAGTGAAGGTAGTGAGTGCGCTTTTTGCCCTTTTGCTGTGAGAGACAAAAACCCTTTTCTTCTTGCTGTCTTTCTCCAAAGGAAGATCAATTTTTCCTTCTGGGGAGGTGATGCCACGGACTAAAAGGGTATAGCGCTTCTCGATTTGGTCGCGTTCTCGGAATAGCTCTAAAAGCTCCTGAAGGGTCGGAAGATTCTTTCCGAAAATCACAACACCGGAAGTGTTCCGGTCGAGTCGATGGGCAGGAGAGGGAATGAATCCGGATAATCCGTTTGGGTCCCATTCTCCTTTTTCCTTCAAGTAGTTCAGTACCCTGTTCTGAAGAGTGATTCTCTTTTCGCCTTCATCCCCATGGACTAATAATCCTTTTGGTTTATTGATAACTAAAAGATTCTCGTCTTCGTAAAGGATTTCAAAGTCTGCTTTCACAGGACGGAGAACAGCTTCGGAATGGAACTTTTCCAGAAGAGCTTCCTTTAAATAGATTTCGACTTCATCTCCTTCTTTCAAAAGAACATCAATGGCTGCTTTCTTTCCATTGATCTTGACATCCTTTTGACGGAACATCTTGTAAATAAACGAAACTGGGGCATCTTTCAGCCTCCGCTTTAAGAACTTATCGATTCTCTGATTGGCCTCTAAGGCAGTGATTTGGTATTTCATTATGGAAATTATAGTACAGAAAACTCTTTTTTTCTTGACAAAGAGAAAAACTTTCTTAAAATATCTATTGCTGCTAAAATGCAGCTAGCTTAGTAAAGCCATTCAGTGGAGCGATACTCAAGAGGCTGAAGAGGTGGGCTTGGAAAGCTCATAGACGGGCAAAACCGTGCGAGAGTTCAAATCTCTCTCGCTCCGCCATTTGAAATTCAACACGAAGAAATCCGTGTTTTTTCTATCTATATTTCACCTGCTTAAAGGAATGATTGCCCTGACGCATATATTTATCAAATCATAAAAAGAAGTGCTAAGTCATAGCTTTTCTCAGTTTTCATGAATAGTGGTATTCTTTTTTCAAACGAGAATCGATTCATTTTTTTGCAAATCAGTCGTTGCTTACATTTTATATTTTTGAATCTCAAGTCAAAAAGAATGCTGAAATCAAAAGATTTTTACTTCCGCTTCTAAAACTTTTTGTTTTTTACCTGATTTATGTTATAGTTTTAAAAAACAGGAGATTCATTATGGATAAACTTATAAATCGCCCCAATTACTTAAAGCAACTGATTGAAAACAAGGATGTTGATTTGGTGAAAATAATAACCGGTATTCGTAGATGCGGTAAGTCTTCTCTTTTGGATTTGTTTCATCAATATCTTTTAAAGACTGGCGTACCTGAGAAAAATATTATTCATATGAATCTCGAATCATTACGCTACCGAAAACTTGCAGACTACGGAACTTTCTATGATTACATTTCAAAACAGATTCCTAAAACAGGAAAGACATATTTGATGTTTGATGAATTGCAGGCAGTCAATCATTGGGAAAAGGCAATTGAGTCTTTCCGCTTAGACTTTAATGTCGACATCTATATCACAGGTTCAAACGCTTATTTATTATCTAGTGAATTCTCAACATTGTTATCAGGTCGATATGTCAAAATACGTATGCTGCCATTATCTTTCAAAGAGTTTTTAATCTTTTACCATTTTGAAGCGCCGGTCAGTATGGAGGAAAAGTTCCAGAAATATCTTCAGTTTGGAGGAATGCCTATTTTAAGAGAGTATCAATTCAATGAAATAAGAAGCAATCAAGCTCTTGAAGGAATCTATTCAACGATTGTCTTAAAAGACATTTTGCTCCGTAATCCACAGGCAGATCAATCAACATTAGAAAAACTTATATTGTTCCTTTGCTCGAATATTGGAAGCATAACTTCACCGAATAGTATCGGGAACATCTTGTCTCAAGAGGGAAATATTGGTAAAGGAAAAGGTGGAAGCATTGCCAGTAAAACTATTGATAAGTATCTTGGTATGCTACATGAATCCTTCTTTTTTTCCTCTGTTCGACGCTATGATGTAAAAGGCAAACAATTTCTAAAGACTTTAGAAAAAAACTATATCGTCGATTTGGGATTCCGAAACATGCTATTAGGATATCGTGATGCAGATAGAGGGCATATTTTAGAAAATATTGTGTTTCTAGAGCTGATTCGAAGAGATTATCGTGTATATGTGGGTAAAATCGGAGAATTGGAGGCTGATTTTGTGGCTGAAAAGCCAAATGAAAAACTGTATATTCAAGTGACAGAAAGCATGCAATCACCTGAGACTCGTGCTCGCGAATTGAGACCACTACAAATAATTGACGATAATTATGAGAAAGTTGTTCTATCGATGGATAGAAATTATATAAATTCTTATGGCGGCATCAAATCCCTGAATCTAATCGATTGGTTATTACAATAGGCTGACGCCATTTTATAAATATATTGTCAGGTTCAAAAAGGTTCGAGAAAATCCTGCGTTCCTCCGCCATCGTAAATCACACGGAGGAATCCGTGTTTTTTATTTTTTCACTCACATAAACGACTTTATATGGAGTTTTCTTGATAAAAATAGGTAAGTTTAATTATAATGCTATTGAAAAATTCTTACGTATGCGGAATAAATATTCAGTGGAGGCTTTATGCAAATCATAGAAAGAGATTCCTATTTACAGAAACTGATTAATAAAAGAGGCAAGGGTCTTGTCAAAATTGTTACGGGTATAAGAAGATGTGGAAAATCTTTCTTGCTTGATCCTTTGTTTAAAGATTATTTGATAGGGGAAAAGGTACAAGAAGACCATATCATTAAATTGGACCTGGATGAAAGAAGAAACGAAAAGTACCGGAATCCTGACGTATTAGATGAATATGTCAGAAATCTAATCCAGGATGATCGAATGTATTATCTTTTGTTGGATGAAGTTCAGAAAGTTGATGACTTCGAGTCCGTTTTGAATGGGTTCCTGCATATTCGGAATCTGGATGTTTATGTGACAGGAAGCAATTCTAAATTCCTGTCTTCTGATATTGTTACGGAGTTTAGAGGAAGAGGTGATGAGATCAGAGTGTTTCCTTTGTCTTTTTCGGAATTCACTTCCGCCTTTAACGGGACGACAGACGAAGCGTGGCAACAATACGTCACTTACGGAGGTATGCCTAGAATTGTTTTTTGTGCGGATGAAGCCGAAAAAAGCCATTATCTAAAACAGCTGTTTGAAAAAACATACCTCTCCGACATCATCGAAAGAAACAAGGTTCAAAGAACGGACATCCTGGATTCCCTTGTCAATATTCTATCTTCTTCCATCGGTTCTCTTACTAATCCCAACAAACTATTGAACACATATGTCAGCAGCGGAGTGAAAGATATATCCATAAATACAATAAATAAATATCAAAACCGCACCCAACACCACGGACAACCCGGAAGACA